>NZ_JAHLYO010000030.1:0-49718 GCF_025128015.1 Synechococcus sp. CS-1333 | reverse complement strand
TCCGCTCCGGCGATCGGCTGATCCCCTACGTTCTTCAACAGGTTTTCATCGAAGACAGGTTGAGGAGCATCGATTGATCAGCAGCCCCCGCAGATTGCGGGGGCTTTTTTTTTGGCAGGAAGCAGCGAGAGGTGGATGGGGTTAGGCGCAGGTCTGCGGGGTGGGTATGGGGTTGTGGGCCTGGCTCATCCCCAGATCCGCATCGGCAGGCCGGCACTGTCTCTGACGTCAGCGTCACCAAAGGCCACGGCTGACCCGTCGGCGAGACGGCTGGCGGTGTGCAGAGTGGCTAGGGCATCAAGGATGTCGTCGTCTGCCACCTCCCGCTTCAGAAATCGGCTCCGCACGCGGCTGGCGGTGCCAGGGAAGCAACCCTCCACCAGGGCGAGCCGCTCGGCGCGGCCGGCAGCCGTCTTCTTGGCATGGAGCATCGGCGTGTCGCCGTTCCAGCGAGCGAAGCACACCTCAGGGTGCGCCTCCACCGTGGCAGCGGCCAGCTGCGCATTCGCCCGCAACACCTCATCGAGCTCGCGGATCTTCGGCAGCAGGAAAAAGCTCTGCTTGCTGAGCTTGCGCCCCTGCGCGGCCAGCGAGAGTTCACAGGCCTGTACGTAGGTGGTGGCCGCGAGCACGGCCCGCACCGGTGCAGGAAACACACTGCTACCCCGCTGGCGCAGGAAGCGCCGTGCCGCCCGGTCGCAGGGACGCGGCCCGTTGTCGCCCAGTCCGATCGGCATATCGATGGCGGTGATGGCTGGCTCAGCCCCCTTGAACAGCTCGACGGCGCTGCGGCAGAGCCGCACCCGCACCAGCCGTTCTTGCTGCCCCAGCTCCACGCACAACCAGCCGGCCCGGCAGCCGTCGACGCCGCGCAGCAGCGTCATCTGGCCCCGAGGACGACCTCTGCATCGCCCTGCGACAGGCGATGCCGGGGGCAGGGGGTCGCCACAGTGGCCGTTCCCCTGGCTGTTCCACTGCCTTGATCAAGTCTTGCCCCACGGCCTCGCTTCGCCTCGGCCTTGCTTGGGCGTTTCATTGCCGCGGAGCAGGCGGTTGAGGAGCTATTCGCCTGGCACTGAGAACCGCAGTGGTTTCTGAATCTGCGGACGGCGCTCGTTCCGCCCTTGTGGACATCTGCGGATAATGATGTCCTTTGGATCATTGATTGGTTGAAACTCTGGAAAGCCACTCCGACTGCGAAGCAAGGGTCCTGTGATAGCAGGGATGGATGGGTGGGGCTCATGGGCAACAGTTAGCTCGGGTTTGGTGATTTCGAGCAGGCCACATCCCGGTGACTCCCTCCCCCAATAGCGTGTTGTTTGGCCGCAGGAATGAACCACCTCGTGAGGGATCACCGCTAGGAAAGCACAAGCAGGCTGCCAAGCTTTTTCCCATTGATGAAGTGGTGAATGGGTCGAGTTCTGGCGTGGGGTTGGGAACTGCGTGATGGAGCGAAAAGGCGCTGCTGGGAAGCTTGTCGGCGGCGGCTTCGCACGGCCACTTGGCGGGCCCCAATTCATTTTGCCAGCCGTTGGCCCTCTGTTGGGAGGGGCGGTGGTATGGGAAAGCTAGCCCCTTGGAGCGGCCTGACAGAGCTGCCCTGGGTCGCTGAGACTGGAGGTGGCAGCCTTGAATCAATCCGGGAATTCACTGCCTTTGGTGGGGATGGCAGCGATTGCAGCAACGGGTGGATGGTTACCAATGCGATGGATAAAGCGCCTTGATTCGGTACAGGCTGTTGTGCAGCCCAGTCTTCAATGTCTTTGATTGCTGCACGACTGTGGGGCGCACGCAGCAAAGTGGCAGTACCGTCGTGGTGGATTACCACAGGCACCTGTTCTATCAGGGTAACTCTGGTTGAGGGAAGATGAACAACTTGTGCAGTGAGTTCGGTGAGTTTCTGTTTGCTGGTAGAAACGAGCTGGTTTACCGCCTGGCGCATGGGAGTGCGCCACTCGGCGGGCAGCGGCGCTAGTGGATCACCGCTGCTTGCCCAGTGTGCACGTTGAGCCCTAGCAAGAACCGGCATCACGACTTCGCGTGAGGAGGCGAGGGTGAGCGGACCGCCCAGCAGATCAGCCTTGCTGAATCCGATCGATACGCCCGGCCGAGGAACTCCAATCTGTTCACGGAACCCTTCTTCCCTTGCTCTTGAAGACGCAACCAGGACGTTGCCGCTTCGTTCAGATGGCACGGCCGCTGGGCTTGAGGATGGATTATGTCCAAGGCCTTCTTTCGGGCTTGATGATTGAAGGAAAGGGCCCTCCTTTCGATTCGACGCTGGCTCCTTGGGGAGAGAGGAACTGGACGAATTCAGCAGCAGTGCTGAAAGCACCGGATCGTCAATAGCCGCAGCATGATCTGCAACGAGCTTGCGCTTTGCGGGTAATGGCCTAGCGGGAACGTCAACCAATTGGCTCACCCCATGGCGCTCACTGCCGTTGATCATGGCCAGGGTGATCCAGACCAACGGGAAGAGCGTCGTGACACAGATGACCCGCAAAGTAGCCAACGCATTGCTTTGCATCATGACCTCTGCCTTACAGACAACCCTAGGTAGGAGACGCTGGTTGAGCGCTTGTCAGAACCGTGGGTTGATTTGTCATTAGAAGAATGGATCACCATGAACTGCCCTCTGGGCAGGCTTGCCTAGTTCCGGATGTCTACCGCGTTGTCTGAGGGTTTTTGATTCTGTACCATGGTGTCACCCTCACGCAAAATTGAGTTGAAGGTAGTGGACACCACACCCATTGGTTGTAGCCGATGGCGGGGGTTTGGCGCTACAGAGAGCTACTGAGGCGGATGTGAATGATCTGAGCGTCGCTCCTCGGTGCACCAGTGCTTAGGTCCCTTTGCGATTCGAGTGATGTCCATCAGAGGGTGGTTGCTTCCCTGCAGCGGGACGTACCCCATAGCTCGGACCGCCAAGCTCGCAGTCATGGTGATTGTCTCGGCGCAAAGGTTGCCATCGTCAATCATCGGCTCATCATCCGCTGATGGCGTGAAGATTCGAGCGGTCAGGAAGGTGTTCCTGTAGAACAGAGATTGTCCTGATACTGACTGTTGATGCGTGGGATTTCAACGAAGTTGAGCTAGATCGGCTTGACCTCTGCGCCTATGCTCGGCGTTCTGAGGCGGAGGTGAAAAGCCACCTGGCGCAGATCCGCGCTTCATGGGGTGAATGCCGCCGGGCTTCTCAATCGTTGAGATCACGAAGGAAAGGCTCGGTTCGATCATAGTGAGTCGTTTTCTTTCGCAACATCTCCCGCTTGGCGCCAATGACCCTGATTGGATTCTGAATCTCTCCTAACCCCGACGCAAGCACGGGCTCATCCGAACAATTCGCAGCGTGAGCTCGGGCCGCAATAGCACCTGTTTATAGAGTTGGGTTAACCACCTCTCTGCTTGACTCAGAGTGAGGCCGCTGAGCTTGGCTGAGCCAATGAGGGCCAGCGAGGCAGTGCCATCGCTGAGTATTTCCAGGCTGCCACCTAGGGGCTGTGCCGAGGAATGGAGCATTCTCAGCTCCAGTACATCCCCGGGGGCGAGGATGTAGCCTTCCACCTGTATGGGCTCGCCGCAGTGTTGCAGGAACTCCGTTTGAATCTGCATGGCCTGTGTCGCTGATCCTGCAGGCAAGGCTGCTGGAGCCAATAGCACAGAGGCAGCGGCCACCATCAGAAAACGATGTGGCAAGGAACCTGGCTTACGGGAAGGCATGGTGCTGAAAAATCGCTGGCCTGAGAATGGTTGCTATTCGGATGCCGATAGGCATGGTTAGCAGATGGGCTCACTGTTTGATCCGGGAAGCAACCTACACTGTCCCTCACATACGAACACGATCCAGTTACAACCTGCGATTCCCCCACATCACACAACCTCACACATGTTTGTCGGCGTAAACGTTGGCAATCTGGTCCTCATGGATTTCTGTTGCCGAGACCTAGGGACACCTCCGCGATGGAAGTCCAAGTCCACGCCACGGATCAGATTGTTCCTTGAGGATCTTTCTGGCTGTCTCAAGGCCAGGCCAGATTGTCGCTACTGGCCCAGGGTTCTGCTATCCCCAGTGGTTTCTGCTGCTAGGGAAGCTCTGGGCAACACCGAACAGCCAAGCAGGAGCGGTAGGGACGTGTGCAAATTGAACGGTTTCGTGCGTAGCGCGTAGCAAAATGGCCATTATCTCGTGATTCTGGCATAATCTTGCCTTCAACTTGTCACCAGCCATTGGGGCCTGCTGAGAGAGCGAAAGCAAGCTTCAGAGCAACAAGCTGGGGACGCCTGGCTCATTTCTGATTGATCCTCAGTCTGCGGCTGGTTGAAGGCCCTGGAGTTGCTCCTCGCCTCTTTGCATGGCTTCATCGCCGATCATCAGCTGTAGCCAGAGGCGTAAATGACAAAATGAAGCTCCAGCCGCTTCTCGAGGTTCATCACCAGCTCAGCCAGTGCAATGGCTGATCCTTGGGTAGCGGCCAGCTTCTCACGAATCAGTCCCATCCCAAAGCGCCGCTTCCTCTGGGGATCAATGAATGACTGCCGGCCTGAAGGTTGCCACACCATGCGATCAGGGAATCAATGCTGGCAAGGTTACGCTCCAGATGGCCAAGCTGCTGCTTGATCGCCTTTTGCATTCTGCTGATGCGAGGGCGCTTCTTCTTGACCACGACAAGAAACTGCGGGTTGGCTTTCTGTCGATGTGTGCGTAGCTTCTGGGCAAAGGTATCTCTGATTGGCGGATGCATCGCATCAGGTTTCACCTGCTGAATGACGAGGATCGGATTTCTAGCAGGGTGAGAATTCATCAGATCAGCACACGGTGTGGATTCTGTGCAGCTAGTTCATGGGATTGTAGCTCATGCTATTGGATTCGCTTGATGCAATGCATACTCGTTCTCGCGCAGAAACTCGCACCCCTAGAGGAGGTCTTGGCCTGTGGAATGCTGGCTTGTCCGATTCCATTGATCAAGTCAAGGTGCATTGCAAAAAATGCAGATGGACGCGTGTTGAGTGGATGGCTGGTGATTGTCAGTGATAGAAGATGTCTTGGCTCGCCTTGTTGGTTCGTCCGGAGCAAGTCAGCATGAAAAAGCCAGGGGTAACCCCCTGGCAGATCACACCACTGTGCAGTGTTCAGTCGCGCCGGCCGCCGCCGTTGAGGGCAATGATCAGGCGCAGAATGAAGATGAACAGGTTGATATAGGTGAGGTACATCCCCAGGGCGCCGGCCAGGTACTGGTCGTCGTTGTAGGTGCGGGGCATCGTGTAGAAGTCGAGGAAGGCGGCTCCCACGAACAGCACGGTGCCGAAGCCGGCTATCAGCAGCTCGAAGCCGTTGCCACCGAAGCCCGGAATGAAGATCCCGCCCACGATCTGCACCACCATGGCGATGATCAGGCCGAGGATGCCCAGGCCCACCACACCGCCCAGGGCCTGGCCCAGGTTGTCGCTCATGCGGCGGCCCACCATTGAGGCCACCACGAAGGTGATGCCGGTGGCCAGGGCGGCCGTGCCGATGGCGCCGATCCCGGCGGTGCCGATGGCCATGGCCACGATGCCGCTGAGCGTGAACCCCGTGATCAGGCTGTAGATCGCCAGGATCGGCAGCGCCGTGCTGTTGTTGCCCTTCATCGCCACGTTCTGGGCGACGAAGAACAGGATGAAGTTGCCGATCAGGGCCACCCAGAACAGGGGCATGAACAGCGGGGTGCCGATCATCGACAGGCCACCCACCACACCCCCGGCGGTGAGCACCATGCCGCCGCCCACAAAGGGGAGAGCCTTGTTGACCACATTGGGGCCCACCAAGGCGCTCGACTGGGCCTCACGAATGGCTTGCTGAAAATTGCTGCTGGCCGGCATTGCGCTCCAGTGGAACGAAACTCCATCCATCCTGCCAGCGGGTTTCGGTCATTGGGAGCGTCCACGCCTGCTGAGGGGTGCGGATCTCCCCATGCCGTCTGAACGGTCGCTTCAGTCTTTGTCGACGGGACCTGGCCAGAGCCGGACGTCCAGCATCGCCACGCCCGTGCCGATGCTGGATTCAACGAAGCGCAGCAGGGCGTTCAGGCCCGGGCTCAGCTTCGGATCCAGGCTGCCGATTGCCGATCCAAGATTACGCAGGGAGGCGGAGGAGGTCGTTTCCCTGCGGGTGGACTGGGTGACCACGATCGCCGAGATGGCCGACCAGAGGCCGCCGATCTTGGGCAGATAGCCAGGGAACAGGCTGGTGAACCAGAAGCCGAGCACATAGGCCACAAGGGCCGCCAATGCGATTTCGGCGGGAATGCGGAGCCGTTCTGTGCTGTTCATGGTCCCCGGCGGCGTTGCTGGCCGTCGAATCGCTGTTGCGCTGTGGGTGCCGGCCCGTTGGCATCGCGGTTGGCATAGGCGGTCACCAGCCGCTGCACCAGGGGGTGGCGCACCACATCGGCCGCTGTGAGCTCGCAGATCGCCACGCCTTCGACCCCCTGAAGCACCTGGGCCGCCTCGATCAGGCCGCTGAGCTGGCCCACCGGCAGATCCATCTGGGTGGGATCACCCGTGACCACCATGCGGGAGTTCTCCCCCAGCCGCGTCAGCACCATGCGCATCTGGGCTGTTGTGGTGTTCTGGGCTTCATCGAGGATCACGAAGGCGTCGGCCAGCGTGCGGCCTCGCATGTAGGCCAGCGGAGCCACCTCGATCACCCCTTTTTCCAGAAGCGCGCTGGTGCGTTCCGCCCCCAGCAGGCTGTGCAGCGCGTCGTAGAGGGGACGGAGGTAGGGGTCCACCTTCTGCTGCAGATCGCCGGGGAGGAAGCCCAGCCGTTCGCCTGCTTCCACGGCAGGCCGGGTGAGGATCAGCCGTTCCACCCGCCGCTCAGTCAGCATCCGCACCGCCTGGACGGTGGCCAGGAACGTTTTGCCGGTGCCCGCTGGACCGAGCGCCAAGGTGAGGTCGTGGCGCTCCATCGCCTCGACATAGCTTCGCTGGCGCAGGGTGCGTGGACGCAGCAGCTTGCCGGCCTGACTGCGGGCCAGCACCACATTGCCCAGGTCGCGATGTTCGGCGCTGCGGCCGGTGTCGAGGGCCACCAGTGCGGTTTGCACATCCACGGCGCCGACGGCCTGGCCCTCTTGCCAGAGTGGCCGAAGCAAATCAACGAGGGCGGCGGCCCGCTCGCGCTGGCTGCTGCGCCCCTGAATCGACAGATCAAGACCCCGCAACACCATGGAGACGCCGGTGAGCGCCTCGATGTGGTGCAGGGTGGCTTCTGCTTCGCCAGCCAGAGCAAGGGCTGACGATGGATTCGGCAGCGCGATGAGCGTGCGCGAAGAGGAGGTGTCGGCCCCGGTCATGGGGCGCGCCCTCAAGCGGCCGCAGAAGCAGCAGTGGGTTCAGGTTCGGCGGCGGCGGCGGCAGCGGCTTCAGCAGCCTCTGCCGCTTTGGCAGCAGCTTCAGCGGCTTCCTTGGCGGCAGCTTCTGCAGCGGCGGCCTTGGCTTCTGCCGCTTCCTTCTCAGCCTGCTTGGCTGCAGCTTCGCGGGCAGCGGCCTGGTTGGCCTTGCCGACGGTTTCGCCCGGACGGATCGTTTTCTCGATCAGGCCGCCTTTCTCCAGCAGCGAACGCACCGTGTCGGTGGGTTGGGCGCCCTGGCCCAGACGCACACGGATCGCTTCGGTGTCGAGGCGGGTTTCTTTCGTGCGGGGGTTGTAGAAGCCCAGTTCCTCGAGCGGCCGCCCATCACGACGTGATGTGCTGTTGGTGGCAACCAAGCGGAAGCTCGCTTCCCGCTTCTTGCCGAACCGCTTCAGGCGGAGCTTGATCATCGTGGCGCAGTCGTGAAGATGGCAGTCCATAACGGTACAACAGCCCTCACGGCTCATAGGCGCGGCCGGCTGCTGCTCACAGCTGGCCGAAGCCTTTGCGCTTTTTCGGCGGCCGGTTGGCTTTGCGCGCCCCCCCAGCAGTGCCCCCACCGGCAGCGGCCGGCATCCCTCCGCCCATGCCGGGGAAGCCCCCCATTCCTGGCATGCCGCCCCCCATTCCGGGGAATCCGGGCATGCCGCCGCCCATGCCTGGCATGCCCGGCATGCCTCCGCCGCGGGTCATCTGCTGCATGAAGCCGCGCATCTTCTGGAAATCAGCCAGCACCTTGTCGACATCCGCCGGGGTGTGACCGCTGCCTGCGGCGATGCGCCGCCGCCGTGAGGGTTGGGCCGCCAGCAATTGGGGTTGCTTGCGTTCGTCCTCGGTCATTGAGCCGATCATCGCCTCGATCCGCTTGAGCTGGGCCTCGCCCTGCTTGAGCATGCCGTCGTCGATCTTGTTCATTCCCGGGATCAGCTTCATCAGGCCGCCCAGAGATCCCATGCGCTTGATCATGCGCATCTGCTGAACGAAGTCGCTGAAGTCGAAGGAGGCTTCCTGCAGCTTCTTCTGCATACGCTCCACATCGGCGATCTCCACCTCCTTCTGGGCTTTCTCCACCAGGGTGAGCACATCGCCCATACCGAGGATGCGGCTGGCCATCCGCTCCGGGTGGAACGGCTGCAGGGCTTCCACCTTTTCGCCGGTGCCGATGAACTTGATCGGCGCGCCGCTCACCTTGCGGATCGAGAGCGCCGCACCCCCGCGGGAGTCGCCGTCGAGTTTGGTGAGCACGGCTCCGGTGATGCCCACCTGCTCGTGAAAGGCGCGGGTGAGGTCGGCGGCCTCCTGGCCGATCATCGAATCCACCACCAGCAGCACCTCATCGGGCGCTGCCACGGTGCGGATCCGCACCATCTCCTCCATCATCGCGGTGTCGATCTGCAGCCGGCCGGCGGTGTCCACCAGCACGGTGTCGAAGCCTTCGGCACGCGCCTTGGCCAAACCGGCGGCAGCGATGTCCTCCGGCCGGGCGTCGGCCCCCAGGCTGAACACCTCCACGCCGATCTGCTTGCCGAGGGTCTGCAGCTGATCGATGGCGGCGGGCCGGTAGACGTCGGCGGCCACCAGCAGCGCGCGCCGGCCTTGTTCCTTGAGGTGGAGGCCCAGCTTGGCGGTGGCGGTGGTCTTGCCCGCCCCCTGCAGACCGGCCATCAGCACCACCGTGGGGGCCTGATCGGCACGGGCCAGCGGTGCGTTCTCCCCGCCCATCACCTCCACCAGTGCCTGATGCACCAGCTGGATGAACTGCTGATCCGGGCTCACCCCCCGCACCACCTCGGCACCGATGGCGCGCTCGCGCACATCGGCGATGAAGCCCTTGACCACATCGAGGCTGACATCGGCCTCCAGCAGGGCCCGGCGCACCTGCTGCAGCGCCCCATCCACGTTGCTCTCGGTGATCTTGTCCTGGCCCCGCAGGCTCTTGACCGCGTCTTCGAAACGCTGGGAAAGTTCGTCGAACATGGGGCGAAGCACCGGCGGATCGTGACCCGATCGTAAAAACATGCCGGCCGGCCTTCCGCCGCTGCTTCGGCGGCGCCGCTTGGAGCCCCCAGCCTCAGCTCAGGCTCAAGGGCTCAGCTGCGGCTCAGGAGAGCGGGCGGAAGCCCACCACCTTCCACACCTCACCCTCGCGGCCGAAGATGTAGAGGTTGCGAAAGTTGGTGGCAGGGGTGCGATCGACCACCTTGCCCTGGGCGTCGAGCGCCCTGTCGCTGTAGCGGATGTCCACGGCGGCGGCGATCCGGCGGGGGGTGCGGGTGTCGATGCGGAGGCCCTGGATCTCGGTCGTCACCTGCTCACGGCTCACGCCCCGGGCACGGTTGCGGCGTAGCTCGGCGGCCAGTTCGCGCACCAGCCTTTCCCGGGCCAGGTCTGCGGGCGGGATGGCGGGGGTTCGGCCATCGAGCGCTGCGGCTTTGGTCTGCAGCCAGGCTTCCAGCAGGGCGCGCAGCTGGCTTTCATCCGGCTCGGCGCTGGTGAGCGGCACTGGGCCAGCCGCCCGGGCTGGCTGGGGCTTGGCCGCGGGGGGGCTCTTGGCGGGGGTGTCTGCTGGCGGGGGGGAGGTGCCGGTGGCGCCCACTCCTGGTTTGGGCTGCTTGTCGGGGCTGGCGGGCGACAAGGGCCGCAGGGCCATCATTCCTGCCAGGCCAGCGGCGACGAAGGCGCTGACCAGAACGGCGGCCGCGGCCATGCGGCCCCAGCCGGGCAGAGCTTTCCAGCCGGCGGCGCCAAGGGGAGCGCGCCTGGGGCGGGGGGCGGCAGTGGACCGCGCCGGGGTGGTTGTCACTGTGCGGAAGGGGTCTGAGCTCTCGAGCGGCGGGCTGGCCGGGTCAGCGGCGGGCTCCAGTGGATCCGGCCAGCGCATCGGGTCTTCAGAAGAAGCTGCCGTGCCACGGGACGTCAGAGAGTCGAGGACCGGAGCTGTGGTGAGCGGAGCAGCAGACATGGCTTCCGTGCCGGCATGGCTCCGGCCCTGCAGCTCCCGGTTCTGGCGGCGGTCGAGCTGCTCCACATAGGCCTGCACGTCGCGATCGGCGAAGTAAGCCTCCAGATCAGGGTCGATTTCGATGTCGCGGTATCCGGCGAGAACATCGCGCCGCAGCCAGTCGCAGCAGTAGGCGCAGAGCTGAGCCAGCGGTTCGCTCCCATGCTCGGCCGCCCAGGCGCGCAGGGCGGGATCGGCGCCCTGGCTGAAGCAGGCCTCCGCCGTGGCCACCCGCCCCAGCAGCAGATGCTGGCAGGCCAGGAAGGGCTGCAGGCCCGGCTGACCGCTGGCCTCCAGCCGCAGCTGAGCGGCGGCGATGCGTTCTGGCTTGCGCTGGGCGAAGCCGGAGGCGGTGAGCGCCAGGCAGGCCAGGAATTCGGCGGTGGCGGAGCCGGGGGTGGTGGCGTTGCCGCTGGCCCAGCGGCTGAACAGGTCGACCTGCTCCTGGACCGTCAGGTAGTGGCGGATCTGCTTGAAGAAGTCCTGGAAGTCTTTCCTGGGTAGGGCTGGATCTCCGTCACCCTCCAGTCCGCCGCGCCGCTCCACCAGCATCTCCAGCAGGTTCAGACCTTCGGCGCGCTCGTCGGTGGCGCTCAGATCACGCCGCAGCAGATCGAGCACCCGAAACGGCAGCAGATCGGCCACGTCGTGTTCCATCTGCCGTTGCTGCTCCGGTTGGCGGCCCGTGCGCCGCATCAAGGTGATGCCCTCCTGAAGCAGCTGGGCCGCCCGCTCGAACTGACGGCGCCCCTGCAGCTCTCTGGCACCCATGCGGCAGGCTTCCCCCGCCAGCAGGGTGAGATCGGCCTCGCGGTGGCTGCCCAGTGCCGGCGCCTGCGGCGGTTGCAGGCAGCGACGGGCTGCATCGAAAGCATCGATGGCCAGCCCCGCTTCCCAGAGCAGCAGCAAGGCCCCCATCTCGCGGGAAGGCGGCACGTCCAGGCCCGGTGTCAGGGCGCCGTCCTCGGTGTCGAGCGCCATGAGCTCGGCTTCGTAGGCCTGGCGTCGCTCCGGATCGCTGAGCACATCAGCGCTTTCGCGCAGTAGCACGGCACGGGCCTCCAGGGCTCCGGCGGTGAAACCCTGCTCCGGCGGCCGGTCGAGCCGCTGCTGCAAGGTGTGCAAGACCGTCTGGGCATCAGTGGCCGGTCTCACCCCCAGAAGTTGGAAATGGTCGATCGGCAGTTCCAACCCTGGCGACTCGCAATCCCGCGGCACGGGCTTGGCAGCGAGTGTAGGCAGAGGCAACCAATTTGACTCTGCGGGCGGAACAGACCCCGTACAGTCAGCGGTCAGAAGTTCCGCTGTCCCTGCCATGACCCAGGAGATCGCTGTCCCGGCCCCGCCGGCGGCCGAGCCTGTCAGCAGCCATTCGGAAAGGCTCGCGTCCCTTTACACGGCTGGCCCCACATCGGTCAGCCGTACCGACGGTCTGGTCCTCTACCGGGACATGACCCTGGGTCGACGGTTCGAAGACAAGTGCGCGGAGATGTACTACCGCGGCAAGATGTTCGGCTTCGTGCACCTCTACAACGGCCAGGAGGCCGTGAGCACGGGCGTGATCAAGGCGATGCGTGCCCAGCACGACTGGTTCTGCAGCACCTATCGGGATCACGTTCATGCGCTCAGCTGCGGCGTGCCGGCCCGTGAGGTGATGAGTGAGCTGTTCGGCAAGGCCACCGGCTGCAGCAAGGGCCGGGGTGGCTCCATGCACCTGTTCTCCAGGGAGCATCACCTGCTGGGCGGCTATGCCTTCATCGGCGAAGGCATCCCGGTGGCCCTGGGGGCGGCGTTCACCAGCCGCTACAAGCGCGACGCGCTCGGTGATGCCAGCAGCGATGCGGTCACCGCCGCCTTCTTCGGCGATGGCACCTGCAACAACGGCCAGTTCTTCGAGTGCCTGAACATGGCGGCGCTCTGGAAGCTGCCGATCCTGTTCGTGGTTGAGAACAACAAGTGGGCGATCGGCATGGCCCACGACCGTGCCACCAGCGATCCGGAGATCTGGCGCAAAGCCGCCGCCTTCGGCATGGCTGGCGAGGAAGTCGACGGCATGGATGTGCTGGCGGTTCGCGCTGCGGCTCAGCGGGCGGTGGAGCGGGCCAGGGCGGGCGAAGGTCCCACCCTGCTGGAGTGCCTCACCTATCGCTTCCGCGGCCACTCCCTGGCCGACCCCGACGAGCTCCGCAGCGAGGCGGAGAAGGACTTCTGGGCGCAGCGCGATCCGATCAAGGCCCTCGCCGCTCACCTCACGTCCCATGGCCTCGCCAGCGCCGATGAGCTGAAGGAGATCGAGAAGGAGATCGACGCGGAGGTGGCCGATGCGGTCAGCTTCGCCCTCGCGGCGCCCGAGCCCGATCCCGCCGAACTCACCCGCTACATCTGGGCTGAAGACTGAGGCGCTGAGGGCTCGCCAGCCCCAACACAGAGGTGCATTGGCGGCCTGCTGGGCTCACAGCCCGTGCAGGCGGGCCTGCTCAGCAGCGGCGCGGAACACCAGCCCATGGCGCTCCACCAGCTCCGGCAGGCTGTCGTAGCCGCCGCCGATCACGCTGGCCACGGGGACCCCTCGCCTGAGGCAGGCGTCGAACACCAGGCGGTCGCGCTGCAGCAAGCCCTCGCTGCTGAGACAAAGCCTGCCCAGCCGATCGTCGCGGTGCGGGTCCACACCGGCGTTGTAGAGCACGAGATCCGGCCGGAGCCGCTCGATCAGGACGGGCAGGTGCTCCCCCACCGTCTCCAGGTAGGCCTGATCCTCGAGGCCGTCAGTGAGTGGCAGATCCAGGTCGCTGGCTTGCTTGTGCAGGGGAAAGTTGCTGGCGCAGTGCACCGAGAAGGTGAACACGCGTGGCTCTTCGGCGAACAGCGCCGCCGTGGCATCGCCCTGATGCACGTCCAGATCCACCACCAGCAGCTGACGTACCGCCCCTTCCGCCAGGAGCACCCGGGCAGCGACGGCGCAGTCGTTGAAGATGCAGAAGCCACTGCCCTGGGCGGCGAAGGCGTGGTGGGTGCCGCCGGCCAGATGGCAGGCCACGCCATGGCGCAGGGCCAGCCGGGCGGTGAGCACGGTGCCTCCTACCGCCAACCATGTGCGGCGCACCAGTGGTGCCGTGGCCGGCAGGCCGATGCGCCGCTGCTGGGCCGCACTCAGCTGATTGCGGGCAAACGCCTGGTGATACGTGCGGGGATGCACCTGTTCGATCCAGCGACGCGGCGCTGGCAGCGGCTGGTGCAGCTGGCTGTCCCGGGCCAGATCCCGTGCGCGCAGCAGGTCGTGCAGCAACCGGAATTTGGCCATCGGAAAACGATGGCTGCTCGGCAGCGGCGCGGAGTAGGCCGGGTGGTAAACGAGGGGAGGCCGCAGGGGCTGGCCCTCAGAGGCGGCTGGGCAGCCGGTGGGTGAGGCTGCGTAGCTTGCGCAGCGCCTTCAGTTCCACCTGCCGCACCCGTTCACGGGACACGTCGAGCTGACGGCCGATCTCGGCGAGGGTGTGGCGCTCGTCGCCATGCAGTCCGAACCGGAGTTCGAGTACCTGGCGCTCCTGTTCAGAGAGATGGCTGAGCCAGCGGTTGAGCTGTTCGTGGTGCATGCCACGCTCCACCACATCGAGCGGTTGCTCGTTGGCGGGATCGGCGATCAGATCCCCGAGGAAACTGCGGCCCTCTTCGCCGTTCACGGGCGCATCCAGGCTGGAGGTGGTGAGGGCCTGGCCCAGCAGGGCATCAAGCTCTTCGAGCGGCATCGCCATGGCCTCGGCGATTTCGCGGCGGCTGGGCATGGCGCCGAGCTTGTGGGCCAGATCAAGGCTCACGCGGCGGATGGCGGTGAGCCGTTCGCTGAGATGCACTGGCAGGCGGATCGTGCGCGACTGGCAGGCGATCGCGCGGGTCATGCTCTGGCGGATCCACCAGAAGGCATAGGTGGAGAACTTGTAGCCGCGGGTGGGATCGAACTTCTCCACCGCCCGCTCCAGACCGAGCGAGCCTTCCTGGATCAGATCGAGCAGCTCCAGCCCTTTGCCCTGATATTTCTTGGCCACGCTGACCACGAGCCTCAGGTTGGCTTTCATCATCCGCTGCTTGGAGCGGCGACCGATCCGGATCAGCTGACGTTCCTGGTCGGTGGGATGGTCGGGCTCACCGGATTGGGTGAGCTGCATCATCGCCTGCACCTGATTGCCCAGTTCGATCTCTTCGGCAGGGGTGAGCAGAGGTTCTCGGCCGATGGAGGTGAGATACCAGCTGATCGGATCCCCACCGCGGCTCCGACTGCTTTTTTCGCCCTGGAGGCTGGAGGCTGTCATGGAGGAGCCTGTGCCCGCTGATTGGCGTCACTATCCGCTCAGTTTTTTGAAAGGGGCTGTGATTTCAGCAACCTTTCAACTTTCTGCGTGCAAAAGGAAACATTGGGCCGGTTTGATTGATCGATTCGTTCATTTGTCGCCTGATTCAAGCGGCAGATCCCAAGGCGGCGGCCACTTCCTGGGGCGTGGTCTGCCCTGCCCCTCGCTGCCGGGCACAGGTCAGGCCCGCCTCGGCATGCTCCAGCACCGCCGCTGCCAACAGCACCCCGTCCCCGGCGGCGGCGCATGCGCCTCGCCCGGCGGCGTACCCCGCCAGCACATCCCCCAGGCCGGCCCGGGCGGCGGCGGTGGCCGCCTGGAGCACTTGCCAGCGCCGCCCATCGGCAGCGGCCACCACGGTGCGGGCCCCCTTGAGGGCCAGGCTCACGCCGCACCGCTGCGCGGCGGTGGCGGCGGCCCGCAGCGGCGTTTCACCGGCCAGGTCGGGGAACAGCCGGGCGAACTCGCCCTGGTGGGGCGTGAGCCAGGTGGTTCCGGCCCGGCCCCGCAGCCACTCCTCCGGCGCACCGGCGGCGCCGGCCGCCAGGCGGTTGAGCCCGTCGGCGTCGAGCACCACCAGCCCGGGAAAGCGACCCAGCGCCTCCCAGCCCTTCTCCTCGCCGCCCGCCGTTGCAGCAGAGCCGTGCTCCATCCTCAGGCCTGCTTCGCCACCAGCCCCGCTGTCGCCCCAGTGATCGCCCCCGATGCCGGGCCCCACCAGCACAGTATCCAGCCGCTCCAGCAGCCCGGGATTCGCCAGACCCGCCAGTGCCAGCCCGCCGCCGACCCGCTCCTCAAGTGCGGCGCTGATCACGACGTGGGGCTGCATCAGCCAGATCTGCTCCGCCAGGGCGCGGGGCAGGGCTGCCCGCAGGCTCCCGCAGCCGCTGGCACTGGCCCCCAGCAGGCTGAGCTGGCCTGCTCCGGGGTAGGCGGCGCTGCCGCTCACCACCAGCAGGCGCCCTCGGGCGTACTTGCCGGCCGCCTGGGGCCGCTGGGGCCAGGGAGCGGTGGCCCGGTCGCTGCCGAGCAGCGCCAGTGGTTGATCGGCGGGCAGGTCCGCCAGCAGTGCCGCCGGCAGGCCGAGATCGAGGCGCTCCAGCTGGCCCACCCAGGCCAGGGCCGTGTCCTGCACCAGCCCCTGCTTGAGCAAGCCCAGGCAGTACGTGATGGCGGCGCAGGCGGCCACCGGGCCCAGGGGCCGGCCGCTGTCGGCGCAGAGGCCGGTGGGCACATCGATCGCCACCAGCCGACCGCCCATCAGCCGCTGGCGCTGCTCCAGCAAGGTGGCGATGCGGGGCTCCGGCGGCCGGTGCTGGCCGATGCCGAACAGGCCATCGACCCACAGCTCGGTCGCTGCCGGATCGGGTGGCGCCGCGAGGCGCTCGAGGCCCAGCCAGGCCGCATGGCGCAGATGGGCTTCAGTAAGGGGTTTGTGGCGCTCAAACGGGCTCCAGATCCGCACGGCGACACCGGCCAGGTACAGCTCCCGTGCCACCACCAGCGCATCGCCGCCGTTGTGGCCCGGCCCTGCCAGCACGAGCACGCCATCCCGCAGCAGCTCGGGCCGCGCCAGCAGCGCCCGGCTGATCGCCAGGGCGGCTTTCTCCATCAACGCCTCCACCGGCAGCCCGCTGGCGAACAGGCATTCCTCCAACGCCGCCATCGGCGCGGATTCCACCAGCAGGTGGGCGGCGTCACGGGCGGGCCAGCAGCTCATGGCAGCACTCGAAGGGGGGAGCCCAACCGTGCTGGGCGCGTCGCTTCATGATGGAGAGGCCCCGACGCTGCGCACTCGCGACGGCGGCACCGCTCCCCTTGGCCTTTCCTCCCCCCGCCACCTCCGGCGCCCCTGACGGGCCTTCTGCCACCGCAGCCGCTCTTGCTGCCACCCCTGCCGCCCCTGCCGCTGCTGTGATCGGCCGCCTGCGCGGCTGGCCCGGGGAACATCGGGTGGCCGTGGGGCTCTCCGGTGGCGTCGACAGCTCGCTCACCGCGGCGCTGCTGGTGGAGGCCGGCTGGCAGGTGGAGGGGCTCACCCTCTGGTTGATGAGCGGCAAGGGAGCCTGCTGTGCCGAAGGGCTGGTGGACGCGGCCGGGATCTGCGAACAGCTGGCGATTCCGCATCACGTGGTGGATTCGCGCGCCCGCTTTGAGGAGCAGATCGTCGGGTTTCTGGTGGAGGGCTATGCCGCTGGGGTCACGCCCCTGCCCTGCTCCCGCTGCAACCGCGAGGTGAAGTTCTCGCCGATGCTGGAGTGGGCGGAGCGCGAACGCGGCATTGCCCGGATCGCCACCGGCCACTACGCCCGCCTGCGGCACGCTCCCGAACCGAGCGGCCGTACCCAGCTGCTGCGCGGCCTGGATGCGCGCAAGGATCAGAGCTACTTCCTCTACGACCTGCCCCAGCAGGTGCTCAGCCGGCTGGTGTTCCCGCTCGGGGAGCTCACCAAGGCGGACACGCGGCTGGAGGCGGAGCGGTACGGGCTGCGCACGGCCAGGAAGCCTGAATCCCAGGACCTCTGCCTTGCCGATCACCATGGCTCGATGAAGGCGTTTCTGGATGCCTATCTGCCGCCGCGCCAAGGAGAGATTGTGCTGAGCGATGGGCGGGTGCTGGGCCAGCATGACGGCATCGAGCACTTCACCATCGGCCAGCGCAAAGGACTGGGGGTGGCCTGGAGCGAACCGCTGCATGTGGTGCGCCTCGATGCCGCCATGAACCGGGTTGTGGTGGCGCCGCGGGCTGAGGCCGGCCGGGGTGGCTGTGTGGTCGGGGCGATCAACTGGGTGTCAATCGATTCGCCCCAGGCGCCGCTGAATCTGGAGGTGCAGGTGCGCTACCGCAGTGCTCCGGTGGCGGCCCGGCTCACTCCCCTGGCTGCCACCGCCGCCGACACGGCCGCCGGCCGGCCCAGCCGTGCCCGTCTGGAGTTCGCCGAGGAGCAGTTTTCGATCACCCCCGGCCAGGCGGCGGTGTTCTACGCCGGAGAAGTGCTGCTGGGCGGCGGCTTGATTGCCGCAGAAGATCACCAATAGGGATCGACTGCCAGCTCCACCTGCAGGACGCCGTTGCCGCAGTCGTGAACGGTGGCGATGCAGGCCCTCAGCACCTCGCCGTTGACATCGATTTCGCAGGCCCCGCAGCTACCACCCAGACAGCCGGTAGGAATCACCACCCCGGCCGCGGCGGCTGCCTGCAGCCAATCACTGCCCACCGGTGCGCTGGTAGTGCTGCCATCTGGCCACTGAATCGCTACCACGGGCTCTGAATTCGGCGGGGCCTCAGGCATGGCGTGGCGAGGGGGAGGAGGAGCAATCGGGACGTGGATTGCTACAGAGAGACTCAGGAAAATCCGCGCCATTCACAGGAGGGTGACCCTGTGATTGCAGGTAAGCACTGGGTTCACGGGCGGCAAGCCGCTTGGCCACCTCTTCGCGGAAGGCTTCGCCTACGGAGACTACGAGCAGATCACGGCAAAGAAGCGCACCGAAGGCGAGACGTTTCTGGCCGACATGGAGCCGGTCGTTCCCTGGCAGGCGCTGATCCATCTGGTTGAGCCCCACGACCCCAAGAGCGGCATGAAAGTAGGCCGCCGTTTGGCTTTCAGAAGACCCGGCTGCGGGGAATGACCAAGAAAGCTGCAAGGTGAACGTGTTCGCTGCTCGGCGATACTGTTCTTGGCCCATCATCAGTTGTTGGATAGGACATGACCAGCGAAGGGTGTGCTCCTCTGGGCGACAATGGAGAACCGAATCAAGCAGGGTAAATGGCCCCAAAGAGCTGGAATTAGACCGAACCTTGCTGAATCTGAACCGAGAAGGACCAACGCGAACCTGCTAAGGGTACTTAGGTATCGGTTGCCACTTTTTGACCACAACTTCCCTGATATAGTTCCTTCCTTCTTGATACAGGCGAAGGAGCAGTATTGAGTCAGCGTTGCAATTGTGGCGATTGCTACTTGCATGAAGAGCTGTATCAGCCTGGCTTTCAAGCCAGTAAAGCCCTAAGATTGGGCTTGCATCTAGTTCCATAGTTTACATCCGCAGGCCATGACTTCAGGAAAACATGGTTCACATTCAAGCGCATCCTCTCTGCATTTTCCTTCATGTCTTTCACTTGTAGACGGCTTTTTTGCAAACTGCCAGCTCGTGTATCAACACAATCAGGACATTGGCGCCCCTGAGGAGGAGGTGATGGCTGTTCCGAGTGAGCTGTCGGCAGAATTCCAAAAACTATCACCTGCGGTCAGGAACTTAGGCAGGGCGTTTGAGCTCGGTCTTTTTCATGACTGATGCCATGGTGGCTTCAGTTGACTTGCTTGGAAGCCTTGAGGCATTTCGATTCTACCTGAATTCCTTTCAAGTGCCATTATCTCAACTCGGTTGCACTCGAATATGGCTCGAAGATGATCAGAAAGGCTCTCAATTGCAGTTCTGTCTGACAATCCAAATGCCCAGTGCCAGTGCCGGGCATTCTCTCACTTCTTCCGTTCATCCGATGCATTTCTAGCTGCCATCAGGTTGGCGGTGATCGTTCACGCAGAGCATGGTTTCATTGGGATCGCGAGGCTTGACTTCGACTCTGGCGCTCCCCAGCACTCGTTGAGTTGGATCGAGAATTCCGAGCAAGTTTCAGCACTGCGGGGCCGACCAGTGCTCTCCCGTAGGCATCATGATCCCGTGGGCACCTTGGGCAAGCGAGGAGAAACCACGTCAGCGGCACGCAAAGGGTCAGGCTCTTGGTCCCAGCTTTAGGACACAGCAGCGCCCATGCATGGCTTGAGCGACACACCCAGTGTTTGGCAGGGGCACCTGCCGCTCCCTCTCTGCCTGGGCAAAAGGGCAGATGCTGTGGTTGCCCTAGACGAGCGCATCAGCGCGTCATCTCTTTAGGCAGACCAGGACGCCTAACATCGCCCGGCAGTGCTAGGAATCCGTAGACGACGGGCTCATATCCACGCGGCAGCAAATTCCAGCCAGCGTCATACACATGCACCCTGCGGGTGGCCTTGCCATCGGCCTCGAACGGCAGGCCCGCATGGGCCCAGGCCAGCGCACTGCCAGCCAGGTTGCGGGCCTCGAACCCTCGCTCTCTGAGCGTTCTGGTGTAATGGCCGCTGCGCACGCCGATGGTGCAATACGGCACTACAAGCCAGGAACGATAGCGGGCGCTGTTGCGCTCGAACTCTTCGCTGGTGATCGCCCCCGGCAACATCGAAATGCGCCGTTCGTGCGGTTCGCGCACATCCACCAGCACCGCAGGCCGGTCGTTCGGGCGGGTCACCCATTCGCCCACGGAGATCTCCGGCTGGCCGGGAAACTGCTGCAGCTTCATCTCGTCATAACGGCGCTGCACTTCGGCCGCCAGTTCCTGATCGGTGGAGCTGGAGGTGCCTCTGCCACTGCCTTCATCCGAGCGATGCAGCGACAAGCCCGCCACAGCGGTGACCAGAGCCACAGCCAATGCCGCTCTGGCCCTGGCAGTTTTGAACCACGAAGCACCCACCCAACGCAGCCGCTCAGGGCCAGGTCGCTTCATGGCACCCAGCCCTCCTCCACCAGCTTCTCCACCGCCCGCTGCAGCGAGGGGGCCAGCGGGCGCGTTTCCCTGCGGCGGGGGCTCCAGATCGAACCGGTGCGCAGCTCCTCCAGGGAGGCCAGCGTCAGATCCTGCCCCTCACGCAGATCGAGCGCATCCAGTGGCAGCGTGATGGTGGTGCGGAAGAAGTGGGCGTCGCGTTGGGGGTTGCGGTGCAGAAACCAGAAAGCAAGGTCTTGCGCCTCCCAGCGGATCTCCTCGCGCAGCTCGCGCCGCAGGGCCTGCTCCGGGCTCTCACCCGGATCCAGGTGGCCGCCGAACAATCCCCAGGTGCCGGGGTACACGATGCCCTCGATGTCGTCGCGCAGCTGCAGCAGCCAGCGGCCCTGCTGCTCCGCCATCGCCAGGGCCACCTCCACGCTCATCGCTATTGCCGGCCGCAGACGGATCCAGCTTGGCGCGGGGGGCGAGGAACCAGCTGGCGACCGACCAGTGCGTGAGCAGGGGAAGAACAGCGCAAGACCAGCGGAAGGACAGTGCCCGACCAATTCGTGAGCCATCCGGGGCCAGCCCGGGCCGCCGTGACGATGATGAGCCTGCCGGCAGCCATCACAATGAGCCACCCAACCCTGCCGCCGATCGCCGGCTCAGAAGCCGAGATCCTTGCCCTGGTGCAGGATTCCGGCCCGGTGTTCCTGCCACGCAGCAACCTGAACCTGGCGCAGATCCGCTCAGGCTTCGCCTGCGCCTTGCACATGCACCAACCCACGATTCCAGCGGGTGCCGGTGGTGAGCTGATCTCCCACCTTCAATACATGCTGGAGCATCCGGGCGAAGGGGATAACCACAACGCCGAACCCTTTGCCCAGTGCTACAGGCGTCTGGCAGACATCCTCCCCCAGCTGATTGCAGAGGGCTGCAACCCACGGATCATGTTGGATTATTCCGGCAATCTGCTCTGGGGCCTGGGCCAGATGGGCCGCGTCGATGTGATCGAGGCGCTGCAGAAGCTCGCCTGCGACTCCAGCCTCCAGCCCCATGTGGAGTGGCTCGGCACCTTCTGGAGCCACGCAGTGGCGCCCTCCACCCCGATTCCCGATCTCAGGCTGCAGATCCTCGCCTGGCAGCACCAGTTCAAGGCCCTGTTCGGTCCTGAGGCGCTGCAGCGGGTGAAGGGATTCTCCCCTCCGGAAATGCACCTGCCCAACCACCCCGACACCCTCTATGAGCTGGTGAAGGCGCTCAAGGAATGCGGCTACCGCTGGCTGCTGGTGCAGGAGCACAGTGTGGAACGGCGCGATGGCAGCGGCCTGAGCCAGGAGCAGAAGATGCTTCCCAATCTGCTGGTGGCGCGCAACTCCAGCGGGGAGGAACTGTCAATCACGGCATTGATCAAGACCCAGGGCTCCGATACGAAGCTGGTGGGTCAGATGCAGCCCTGCTACGAAGCGATGGGGCTGGGCCGGCAGGTGCTGGGAGGCAGCACGGTGCCGTCGTTGGTGTCACAGATCGCCGATGGCGAGAACGGTGGCGTGATGATGAATGAGTTCCCGCCCGCCTTCCTTCAGGCCCACCGCACCATCAGTGCCAAGGGCAGCGAGGCGGACACGGTGGCCATCAACGGCACGGAATACCTGGAGTTGCTGGAGGCGGCTGGGGTGACCCCCGAGCAGTTTCCCCAGATTCAGGCGGTGCAGCAACACAAGCTCTGGCAACAGCTGAGCGGCCCGCCCAGCCCCGCTGCCACTGAAGCGGCGATCGCCGAGCTCCAGGCCCGGGATCCCTCCTTTTCGATGGCCGGCGCCTCCTGGACCAACAACCTCAGCTGGGTGGAGGGCTACGCCAATGTGCTCGAACCAATGACCAGCCTGAGCGCTCAGTTCCACCAGCTGTTTGACCCCCAGCTGGCGCAGGATCCTGGTGTCACCGCCACCGAGCCCTATCAGCAGGCGCTGCTGCACCTGTTGCTGCTGGAAACCAGCTGCTTCCGCTACTGGGGGCAAGGCATCTGGACCGACTACGCCAGTGAGATCCACCGCCGCGGGCTTGCCCAGCTGGAGCTCGCCGCCGCCGGCGCCCTACAGGCCGCCTGAACCGCGCCGCAGGTTCGGCTCACCCACATTCAGCGTTCCGGTGCATCCCCGCCAGGATCCCCCGGGATGGGCTCCACCTCCGGAAAGAAGCGGGCCATACAGGCGTTGCAGACGCCATGGGAGAACTCCACGTTGTCGTGGCTCTTGATGAAGGCCTCCACGCTCTGCCAGTAGCCCCTGTCGTTGCGAATGCCCTTGCAATAGGAGCAGATCGGGATCAGCTCCTCCATCACATTGATGCGCTCGAGGGCCGCTGCCAGCTGGTCGGACACCCGTTTGAGCTCCAGCTGCAACACCACCTGATGGGCCAGCACTTCAAGCGCGTGCACCTGTGCTGCGCTGAGTTCACGGGGTTGGCGGTCGATCACGCAGAGGGTGCCGATCTTGGCGCCTTCCGGTGTGCTCAGCGGCACCCCCATGTAAAACACGATGTTCGGTTCGCTGCATACGAGCGGGTTATCGCGGAAGCGCTCATCTTCGCGGGCATCGCGCACGACGAGGGTTTGCTCGCCGAGAATGGCGTGCGCGCAGAACGACACATCGCGGCTCGTTTCGCTCACCTCCAGGCCCACTTTGGATTTGAACCACTGGCGTTCCTCATCCACCAGGCTGATCAAGGCGATCGGCACGTCGCAAAGCTGGGCGGCCAGATAGGTGATCGCGTCGTACGACGATTCAGCCTCCGTATCCAGGATGCGGTACTTCTTCAAGGCCTCCAGGCGGGCTGCTTCGCGGGGAGCCACATTCGCGCGCATGGACAGCCTGAGCACCACTGCAAACGTAGGGAACAGGGATCGTGGGCCTAGAGAGGGTTCACATCTCCTCATGGCGCAACGCCATGCCCTCGCGCAGGCGCGCCTGAGGGGCCGCCGTTGTAGACCAGAGAGACGACGGGCCGTGAGGGCATCTGGCTGGCTGGTTCTCCCGCATGTCCGGTGTTTTCCGGTCGGCTCAACGCCAGCCTGAGCTCGCCACATCCGGCTGGAGCCGTCAGCGCATTCGCCGCGAGAGTGTTCTACCGGCCGCCACGATTTTCGGTGTGGCGGCGGTTGCACTCAGCTTCAACTACTGGAATGCCACCAGGCTGCAGCGCCAGGAGGTGCGCGAAAGCCTGCGCCATCTGGTGAGCATCGCTGCGGCCGAGATGGATCCAGCCCTGGTGGCTGCGATCACCAGTCCCGAGCAGACGGGCAACGCCGATTACCGCCGCGCCAGTGCTCCGCTGCTGAAGCTGCGCCGGCTGGTGCCCGAGATCTTCTACGCCTATGTGTTGGTCAACTCGCCGGAAGGCCTGCGCTTCACGCTTGACACTACCTATTACATCAAGAATCCGAGGGACTTCGTCAGCCCTCTCACCGTTGGTGAGCTCTACCTCGACCCCTCGGCAGATGCGCTGCAGGCGGCCCGAACCGGCTTGATCCAGATCAGCGCCAGGCCCTACACGGATCAATTCGGCACCTTCATGAGCGGCTATGCCCCCATCCGCAGGAGTGATGGGGAGCAGGTGGGCCTGGTGGGCATCGATTTCTCGCTGGCGCAACTGCAGCGCAAGGAACTTCCGCTGCAGCTCACCTTCGGGCTTGGTCTGCTGGGCAGCGCTGGCTTTTCGCTGCTGGCGGCCGGCTTCCATCGCCGTTCCCTCAAGGCCCGTGCCCGAGCGTTTGAAGCCATGGCTTCCGCCGATCGGGCCAAGCGCACCTTTCTCGCCACCCTCAGCCACGAGATCCGCACCCCGCTCAATGGCGTCATCGGCATGACGGGCCTTGTGCTGGACACGGACCTGTCCAGCCAGCAGCGGGAGTGCCTGGAGGTTGTGAGCAGCTCGGGCGAATCCCTGCTCGCCCTGCTCAATCAGGCACTCGACTTTGCCCTGATCGAAGCGGGAGATCTGGTGGTCGAGCTGGCGCCGTGCGCACTGCCTGCGCTGATGGAGGAGGTGATCGCCACCTGCCTGAGCCTGGCCAGAGCCAAGGCGATCGACCTGTCGTTGGTGGTGGGCGCAGAAGTGCCGCCGCTGATCCGCACCGACGGCCAGCGCCTGCGCCAGATCCTGCTCAACCTGATCGGCAATGCGATCAAGTTCACCGACGCCGGCCGTGTGGTGGTCTCGGTTCAGGCGGCTGAGGGCACCACGGAGGTCACTGCGGAGGCCAGGGCAAAGGGCACCGCCCCCAAAGGAGAGCAACCGGCAACCGCCTTGACCTTCTCCATCGTGGACACCGGCGTCGGCATGGCCGCCGATCAGATCGAGCTCCTGTTCCGGCCGTTTTCCCAGCTCACCACCTCCACCCACACGCCCCATGCCGGCACCGGTCTGGGCCTGGCCATCAGCCGGCAGCTGGTGGAGGCCCTTGGCGGCACGATCCAGGTGGAGAGCCACCCCGGCCAGGGCACCGCCGTGAGCTTCAGCCTGCCGGTGGAAACGGTGGCCTCAACGCCAGCTCCGGAGGCGGAGGTTGCTGGGTTTGCTCTGGAAGCGGCGGCCTCCGCGTCTGCGCTGGAACCCCTGGCCGCTGGGTCTGCCCAGGAAGCTGTGGCCTCTGCAACCGCCCTGGAACCCCCGGCCGCCACACCTCCGTCAGGTCCCTCGTCTTCGCCGCCGGCCCAGCCGGAGGGCAGCAGCTTCGCGGCCTGCCATCCCCTGCGCATCCTGCTGGCCGACGACAGCGCCGTGAACCGGCGGCTCTGTGAGCTGATGCTGCGGCGCCTGGGCTATGAACCCGAGTCCGCCGTCGATGGCCAGGAGGCGCTCGAACGTCAGCGCCAGTTCGACCCGGACCTGATCCTGATGGATGTGCAGATGCCGCGGCTGGATGGCCTGGAGGCCACCCGCCGCATCCGCTCCGCCACCGGTGGCGCGGAGCGGCCCTGGATCGTTGCCGTCACCGCCTTCACCACCGTGGAAGATCGGGCGGCGGCCCTGCAGGCCGGCATGAACGAAGTGCTCGGCAAGCCGCTCAAGAGCGAACCGCTCACGGCCAGCCTGGTGCGCGTCCACGCCCGCTGCCGCGCCCATCCGCCATAGGCGTGCAGCCAGGCCCCGGCCTCAGGGGGTGAGCTCCACGGCCTCTGGGGGAGTGGCCAGCACCAGGCGCAGCAGCACCGGCGCCAGGAAGGTGGTGCCCATCACCATCAGCAGGATCGCCGCCTCCAGCGACGGACCCAGCACTCCGGTCTGGGTGCCGAGGCCGAGGAAGATCAGGCCCACTTCGCCGCGCGGCATCATGCCCAGCCCCACCGCCAGCCGGTTGGTGGGCTCCTTGCTGAGGTAGCTCCAGCCCGCCGCCACCTTGCTCACCACCGCCGCCACCAGCAGGAAGCCGGCCATCACCAGCCCCTCATGGTTAGCCGCATCGAAGGGGTTGAGCACGGCCAGATCGAGGCCGCTGCCGATCAGCACGAAGAACACGGTGGCGAACAGCGCCACCAGGGGCTTCACCGCCTCCTCGATCGCATGCCGGTGGCGGGAGGAACTCAGGATCAGCCCGCCGGCGAAGGCGCCGAGGGCGGCCTCCAGCCCGAAGGCCTGGGCCGCGAAACAGGCCAACGAAAGCACCAGGAAGGCCGCCACCACCACTTCACCCGGGGCGCGCAGGCGGTCGAGCAGCCAGTCGAAGGCGGGCGCGGCGGTGCGGCTCAGCAGCAGGGCCACCGCCACGAACACCGCAGCTGCTGCCACCAGCTTGAGCACCGGCGCCAGGGCGAAGCCTTCGCCGCCGGCCAGCGCCACCACCACCGCCAGGATCACGATGCCGAGGATGTCATCGAGCACGGCCGCGCCGATCACGGTCTGGCCGTCGCGGGTGCGCAGAAACTTCAGCTCGCCCAGCACGCTGGCGGTGATGCCGATGCTGGTGGCGGTCATGGCGGCGCCGGCGAAGATCGCCGGCAGCAGGGGCACCCCGAACAGGGCATGGAGCCCGAAGGTGCCCAGCACAAAAGGCAGCACCACCCCGGTGAGCGCCACGGTGATGGCTTGCACCCCCACGGCCATCAGCTCCTCCAGCTCGCTCTCGAGGCCGGTGAGGAACAGCAGGGCGAACAGGCCGATCTTGCCCACCGACTGCAGGTTGCTGAAGCTGTGGTCGTAGATCTCCTGCACCTGGACCGGCTCCACGTGGGCCAGCGAGGCGATCGCCCCCTGGGCGGTGCCGTTGAGCGCACTGGCCAGCTCCGGCGCCAGGATCAGATGCAACCCCGACACGCCGATCAGCACCCCGGCCACCAGCTCACCGAGGATGGCCGGCAGGCCGAACCGCACCATCAGCTCGGCCAGAGCGCGGGCGGCGAACAGGATCACGATGAAGCGACCCGCCTGGATGAGCGTTTCGGCCGCTTCGATCTGATGCCCCCCGGTGGCGAGCAACAGGGCTGGAAGGTCCATGGCAGGCGCTCCGCGGTGTGGCGGGCATCCTTTCATCTCTGCTGAGTGATCGGGCTCGCCATGGGCAGACCGCGATCGTGGGCCTCAGGCCGGTTCACCGGTGGCTGGCTGGCCGGCACCCCCACCAGCGCGCCTTGCGGTACCCCGTCACACTGAATCCCCAGCAGGCCGGCAGGTTCCAGCGATGGGAAGGTCCACCAGGCCATTGCGGCGGCGGCATCGCCACAGCCCGACCCACTCCAGCGAGGTTCCGCCAGTCCGCGCGTCCACGATCTCCCCGGGGGTGGCGATCGCCATTGCCGTGGTGCTGTTCACCCTGCCGCTGCTGCTCACCAACGTGCAGCAGTCGGGCGACCCGCTCAAGGTGCGGCGAGAGCTGCGCAAGTTCTGAGCGGATCCGCCAGCGCTCGCTCGGGGCAAGTGGTCCCTGCGGCGATCTGGCTCCGCCTCAGGGCAGGGTGAAGCCCGAGGTGTTCAGGTGCTTGAGATCCAGCAGCACCACCGCGAACCACCCCAGCAGGGCCAGGCCACCGATAACCGCGAGCACCACCAGCAGGCTGGCCAGCACCGATTTGGAAGAGCCGCTGTCGTTCGGCACGCGCTGGATCGAAGGGCCCTTCACTGTCCCACAGGCCGTCAGCGCCAGCAGCTCACCCCAAAGCCGCTTACTCCACAGCCGCTCACCAGGGCAGCAGCTCGCCGTTGGCGTGCCAGAAGCTGCCGGAGGTGGCGAGGTTGAGCGCATCGATGCGGGCCAGCAGCCCCTGCACCGACTGCTCGACGCTGATGCCCTGCGCCGTGAAGCCCGTCATGCGCGTGCGCACCAGGCCGGGATGAAGGATGGCCACGGCGATGCCGCGTGGCGCCAGGTCAATCGCCAGCGACTTGCCCGCCATGCAGAGCGCCACCTTCGACATCCGGTAGCCGTAGGAACCGCCGGAGCTGTTGTCGGCGATCGAGCCCATGCGGCTGGTCATCAGGATCACCTTGGCGCCGGCGGGCAGCTGGGGCAGAAGGGCGCGGGTGAGACGCAGCGGTGCCACCGCATTCACCTCGAACTGACGGCGCAGGCTGATCGGATCGAGATCCTCCAGGCTCGTGCGCTCCAGGATGCCGGCGTTGTGGATCAGTCCATCGATCGCCAGCCCGTCGAGCCGTTGCAGCAAGCCGGCCACGGCGGCATCGGAGGTGATGTCCACGTCCTGCTCGATCCGCACCCCTAGGGCCGCGAGCTCGGCCGAAGCTGTGCGGCAGGCGGCGATCACCGTGTCACCGCGGGCCTTCAGCTGGCGGCAGTATTCGGTGCCGATGCCGCGGTTGGCACCGGTGACGAGGAAGGTGGCCATGGGCGCGTCGAGCGGCACCGCGGGCTCTGGAGACTATCGGCTACAAGAGCGCTGGTGGTACCCGCCGCACCGGCGTCCCCTGCGCCCCGTTGCGATGTTGAACAGATGAGCTTGAACACGTTCGATCCCGTCGATGTGGTGGTGGTGGGCGGTGGCCTGTCGGGGCTGGTGGCGGCTCGGGAACTGCAGGCGGCCGGCCGCTCCGTTCATCTGATCGAGGCCGCAGCGGAACTGGGTGGCCGCATGACCGGCCAACGGGTGGACCTCTCCGGCCCGGGTTCCGCAGTGGCGGCGCCGGCCTCCAGCCCCTGGATCGATCTGGGCGGCCAGTGGGTCGGGCCCACCCAGACCCGCTTCCTGGCGCTTCTGGAGCGCCACGGCATCCGCCGCTTCGAGTCCCCCCACGACGGTGAGACGGTGCTGGTGTTCGGCAGCACGCGCTGCACCTTCGCCGGCTTCTTCCAGGGGTTCCCGGAAGGCCAGCCGCCAGCCGTGCCCAGCGCCGACTGGGACGACGCCATGGCGGCACTGGAGCGCTTCCAGGCGCTGGTGGAGGAGCTTCCCGAAGGCCACCCGCACCACCATCCGGCCGCCGCCGAGCTCGATCAGCTCAGCTTCCAGGAGTGGATCGACGCCAATACCCATACCCCCTTCGCCGCCTGGTATTTCGCCTACTTCTGCCGGGCCGTGGGCTTCCTTGGTCCGGCGGAACCGGAGCAGGTGTCGCTGCTGCACGTGCTCTGGGGCCAGCGCACCGCCGCCCAGGGCGAGCACCCGGAGGAAGAGCTGCTGCATGGCGGAGCCGGTCAGCTGCCAGCGCTGCTGGCGGCGGACTTAGGGGAAGGCATTGTGCGGCTGGGGGAACCGGTGCGGGCCGTGAGCCAGCTGGAGCCAGGCGGCCCTGTGCAGGCGGCGAGCGGAGTCCCGGATCAAGCCGATGCGGCAGGCAGCGGCCCCACGGCCGCCCACCCCGTCGTGGTCCACACCGACAAGGCGGTGTATCCCTGCCGTGCGGCGATCGTGGCGATGCCACCGGCCCAGGCCGCCCAGCTGCGCTTCAGCCCGGAGCTGCCCGCTGATCGGCTGGAGCTGCAGCAGCGCATGGAGATGGGCGCCTGCGCCAAGGTGTTGGTGGTGTACCGCACGCCGTGGTGGCGCCAGCAGGGGCTGTCGGGCATCGCGATCGGTGATCGCCCCTGGGTGGAGCTCTGCGCCGACAGCTCCGACCCTGAAAGCGGCACCGGCGTGCTGGCGGCCTTCGTGGTGGGTCACCGCTATGCGCGCTGGGCACCGCTGGATGCTGAGGCGCGAAGGCAGGCGGTGCTGGGCGATCTGGCCACCTATCTCGGCCCACAGGCGCTCGAACCCGTGGCCTATGTGGAAAAAGACTGGCCTGCCGTGCCCTTTGTGGGCGGTGCCTACGCCGCCTGGATGCCTCCGGGGCTCTGGAGCCGTTGCGGCGATGCCATGCGCCGGCCCCACGGAGCGGTGTTCTGGGCCGGCACCGAAGTGGCCGAGCGTTGGCCCGGCTTCTTCGACGGAGCCGTGCGCAGCGGCGAGGAAGCGGCGGCGGCAGTGCTGGCGCAGCTGGACTGAGCGCGGAGCCGGCGGAGCGGCGGTGCGTGGGGCCGGCTCAACAGAGGTGCGTGGCGGGCCGGTTGAGCCCACGCCCGTGCTGGTTTTCCCCCATCCGCGTGGGCGACTTCCGCCCTCCTGAGGCAAGGATTGCAGCTCGCAGGGGCGGCGGATTCAGCCACCTCCTCACGACTAATCCGTTCTCAAGGGGACGCGACCCCATCACCGGGAGCGGTCACGATCTCCAGCACGTCTGCGAGCTCGGTCAGGCTGCTGACAGGCACATCGATCCAGCTCTCGGGGGTCAGGTCGGTGTCAACACCGGGACCGAATTCAAGCGGGCGGGCAATGAAGGCTGTGCGCATGCCGAAGGCACGTGCTGCTTTGAGGTCGTATTTGTGGCAAGCCACCATGAGGATCTGACCGGGCCTGTAGCCGAGAGAATCGACCGCCAGCTGATAAACAGCGGCAGCGGGCTTGTAGGCCTGCACCAGTTCTGCTGTCAGCACGGCATCGAAAGGAAGCCCTGCCCGCTTCACGATCGACACCATCGTGGCCATGCCCGCATTCGACAACGTGGAGGTGACGTAGCTCTGACGAAGGCGGCGTAATCCTTCAACCGAGTCCGGCCAGGGTTCCAACCTCGACCAGATCCCATTGAGTTGATCGCGCTCCGCAGCGGAAAAGTGGCTGGCAAGGCCGCGATCCTCCAACAGCACATCGAGTGTTTCGCGGTAGATCTCCACGACCGGAAGCCAGGGCCGATGCCCGCAGATCACGGCATCGAGCACATCTCGGTAGAGCGCGCGCCATCCCGACGACATCACTGCCCAGTCGATCGAGAGTGACTTCGCCTGGTTGATGCTGTCTCCCAGGCGAAGCAGCGGGCGGTAGAAATCAACGCAGGTGCCCTGCACATCAAAGGTGATCGCCTAGACCGCGCGCAATGCGGTGCAGCATTCATCAGAAAGTGCTGCGGCTACTGCTGAAGCCACCATCCGATCCCTCGTTCCAACCATTGTGGGCCTCACGACATTCCGGTCGGCCGCCGTCAGATCGGCCTTGTGATCGGGCACGCTGGGAGCGCCAGGGGGCCCGTCAGCAATCCCTGCAGCTGCCTGCAGCGGTCTCAATCAGCACGGCTCAGCGCCAATGGCCGCACCTCGCCACTCAGCTGTGTGAATTCTGGCTCCGACCTGCTGCTGCCACCAGCTCCCGCCGCCGCAACTCCCGCCAAAATGCGTGGCTGAGCGCCTGTTCCCTGTGCCGCTGCCAGCGGCGCGCCATGCCCACAGCCTTGACTGCCAGCATTCCTGCCCATATCAGGGCGGCAATGGTGTGGGGCGTGGGGTGATGCATCACTCACCACTCTGGAGGCTGCCGGAGCGCAAGGCCGCGCAGCCATCACAAGGTGTTCATGACTTCCACACCTGATGGCCACCTCGCCCCCAGTCGGCACAGTGCGTTCAGGCCCAGACCAAGCCCCCTCTGCCTGGCCTTACCTTGCAGCGATGGCCAGTTCTGCCACTCCCGTCCCTTACTTCGAGGTCCAGGCGGTGGAGGCCTGGCTTGGTCCGCGCAAGGTGTTCGAGAACCTCAGCGTGCAGTTCCATCGCGGCGAGCATGCCGTGGTGATGGGGCCCAACGGCTCCGGTAAGAGCTCCCTGATCAAGCTGCTCAGCCGTGAGCTCTATCCGGTGGTGAAGCCGGGCTCGCGGCTGCGGCTGTTCGGCAGCGAAACGGTGAACCTGTGGCAGCTGCGTCGTCGCATCGGCCTGGTGTCGCAAGACCTGCAGGCCGGCTACGTGGGCCGGGTGCCTGCCGCTGATGTGGTGCTCTCCGGTTTCTTCGGTTCGGTTGGCATCGGCCGCAGCCAGGTGGCCAACGCCGCCCAGTGCGAGCGCGTGCGCACGCTGATGGAGCAGCTGGGGCTGGCAGATCTGGAGGAGCGTCCCTACGCCCAGCTCTCCGATGGCCAGCGCCGCCGGCTGCTGCTGGCCCGCGCGCTGGTGCATGAACCGGAGGTGCTGGTGCTCGATGAGCCCACCAACGGCCTCGATCTCCAGGCCCGCCACCAGTTGCTGGAGATCCTGCGTGGCCTGGCCCGGGCCGGCACCACCCTGCTGCTCGTCACCCACCAGATCGACGCGATCATTCCGGAGATCAGCCGCTGCGTGCTGCTTCGCCAGGGGACGGTGGTGGGCGATGGCCCAGCCGCCACGCTGCTGCAGGATGCTCCGCTCAGCGCCCTGTTCGACACGCCGCTGCGGGTGGTGAGCGCCAACGGCTACCGCCAGGTGCTGCCAGGCAGCTGAGCTGTCGGGCTCACCCGTAACCTGACCCCCTGAGCCGTCGTCTTTGCCCATGCATCCGTTGCCGCTGCACCTCGAACCCGGCAGCGATCTGCGTGCCAGCCTCGAGCAGCTGGCCGTGGAGCAGAACGCCGCCGGCTTCGTGCTGGGGGTGGTTGGCAACCTCTCGCGTGTGGCCTTTCAGTGTCCGGGCCGCTCGCAACCGTCGGTGCTGGAAGGCGATCTGGAGATCATCACCCTGCAGGGCACGCTCTCGCCCCAGGGAGTGCACCTGCACCTGAGCCTGTCCGATTCCGATTGCCAGGTGTGGGGCGGCCACCTGGAGCACGGCACGGTGGTGCTCAAAGGCGCTGATCTGCTGGTGGGCTTCCTGGCCGGCGCGCCGGAGCCGGAGCCAGCCGCCGCCGCCCATGCCATCGCCGTGGCCGAGGCAATGTCCCGAGCGGCCGCCCCGGCGCCAGCGGCCATGGCTGCCCCTGCGCCAGCCCCATACGCAGCGGAGGTGCCCCCAGCCGCCGCGCCGCCTGCATCAGATCCCCACCTACAGGGCGACTCCCGGGTGGAGATCGCCGTTCTGCCCGGCTGCCCCTATTCCGCCCGCGCCCAGCGCATGCTGCGCACGCTCGGCATCGCCCACCGGGTCCACATCGTCACCAGCGACGACCAGCGCCAGGCCCTGCTGGAGCACACCGGCATCAACACTCTTCCGCTCGTGTTCATCGATGGGGCCTGCATCGGCGGCTACGACGCCCTCGCCGACCTGCACCTGCGCGGCGAACTGGACGCCCTGCGCTGATACGTCTCAGATGGCCTGCGCCGCCAGCTCGGTCGCCAGCGCAGGGGCAATAGCCGCCAGCTGCCTGATCGCAGCTCCCTCAATGCCTGGAGCCGCTCGGCACCACCTGCATGCCGATCGGCGCCAGGGCGATCAGAGCCAGCTTGATGTGCTGGATGCCGAAGGGAATGCCGATGATCGTCACGAAGCAGGCCAGCGCTGAGCTGAGGTGGCCGAGAGCCAGCCACCAGCCCGCCAGCACGAACCACACGATGTTGCCCACCAGGCCCAGCGGGCCGGTGCCGAAATCCGTGCGACCGGTGAGCTCGCGGCGGCTCACGGCCTCCTGGCCGAACGGCCAGAAGGAGAAGTTGCCGATCACGAAGCAGGCGCGCGCCCAGGGCAGCCCCACGATCGTGATCGCCGCCACCAGGCCGGCCAGCCACCAGCCGACCCCCATCAGGAAGCCCCCCAGCACGAACCAGAGGATGTTGAGCAGTGTGCGGATCATGCCTCCACCCTGCCGCAACTTCTCCCCGCTGTCCCGTCGCCGCCAACGGCACGGGTCCGATGCAGCAACGAGCACAGCCATGGCCCTGCAGCCCCGCTACAAGAAACTTGACATCTCTTTGGAGCGGCCGGATCCATGGCGCCGGAACGCTTCTTCCTCGAACTCGATCCCCCTGCCGCCCGACTCGCCGGGGTCCCCCATGTGGTGGTGGTGGGTGGTGGCTTTGCCGGTCTGAGGGTGTGCCAGGCGCTGGCCAACCGGCCGGTGCGGGTCACCCTGATCGACAAGCGCAATTTCAACCTGTTCCAGCCGCTGCTCTATCAGGTGGCTTCGGGCCTGGTGTCGGCGGCGGATGTGGCGTCACCGCTGCGCCAAATGGTGGGCCAGGCGCCCAACGTGCAGGTGCTGCTGGGGGAGGTCACCGATGTGGACCTCGACGCCCGCACGCTGCTGTTCAACGGCCATCACTACGCCTACGACCAGTTGGTGCTGGCCTGCGGCTCAGGTTCCGCCTACTTCGGCCATGAGGAGTGGCGGCCGCTGGCGCCGCCGATGAAGATCCTTGAGCACGCCCAGGAGATCCGCCGGCGCCTGCTGATGGCCCTGGAGGAGGCGGAGCAGACCCCCGATCCCCAGCGCCGCCGCTTCCTGCAGACCGCCGTGGTGGTGGGGGCCGGCCCGGCCGGCTGTGAGCTGGCCGGCTCCTTGATCGAGCTGATGCATTCCGCCATCCGCCGCGATTTCAAGCAGTTGCGACCCGAGGCCTGCCGCGTGCTGCTGGTGGATGCGGTCGACCGGGTGCTGCCGGTGATGCATCCGAGCCTGTCAGCCGCGGCAGCCGGCTATCTGCGCCGCCAGGGCGTGGAGCTGCGGCTGAACACGATGGTGGCGGCGATCGAGCCGGGCAAGGTACGGCTCAAAGGAGAAGAGGGCAACGAACCGCTGGAGGCGGCCACGATCTGCTGGACCGCCGGTGTACGCGCCTCCCGCCTCGGTGCCCTGCTGGCCGAGAAGAGCGGCTGCAGTGTGGACCGGGGCGGGCGGGTGCAGGTGGAGCCTGATTTCAGCCTGCCCGGCCACCCGGAGGTGCGGGTGATTGGTGATCTCTGCCATTACAGCCACACCAGCGACGGCGCCCCCCTGCCTGGCATGGCCGGTCCGGCGGTGCAGATGGGCGCCTGGGTGGCGAAGGACATCCTCAACCAGCTGGCGGGCCAGGCCAGCGCCCCGTTCCGCTGGATGGATCTGGGCAGCATGGCCGTGATCGGGCCGATGTATGCAGTGGCGGACCTGCGCGGCGTGCGGGTCACGGGCTTTCCGGGCTGGCTGCTGTGGGGGCTGGCCCACCTGGCTTTCATCCCCGACACCGAAAACCGCCTCACCCTGCTGAGCCGCTGGCTGTGGCAGATCGCCACCCGCCAGCGGCGCGCGCTGCTGATCACCGGCCGCCCCGATCAGCACATCGGCGTCGATGTGGGGCTGGCCCGCGCCCAGGGCCTGGCACTGGCGAGCGGACCGGACGCCGGCCAGGAAGCGGCGGCGGCATGACACCACCAGGGCCATCACAATCCGTGTGATGAGCAGCGCCATCCTCGACGTCGATCTGCTGGCCTTTGAACAGGGCAGCCGTGCCGCCCGAGCAGCGGTGGTGGAGGGAGTGCGGTGCAGCCTGGCCACCGGCTTTGTCTATGCCCGCGCCGATCTCTCCGCCGATCTGCTCGATGCCGCCTACGGCCTGCTGGGCCGCTTCTTCGCGCTCGAGCCGGCGGTCAAGCAGCGCTTCGTGGCCAGCGGCGCCAGCGGCCAGACGGGCTACACGGGGCTGCTGGTGGAAACCGCCGCCGGCCACAGCCATGCCGATTGGAAGGAGATGCTCAACTGGGCGGCACCGCTGCCGCTGGCGCACCCGTTGCGGCGTCGCTTTCCGCTGCACTATCCGGAGCCGTTGCTGCCCGAAGCGGTGGTGCCGGGGCTGAGCGTGGTGCTGCAGGAGTTCCATGCGGCAATTGCGGAGCTGCAACGCCGCTTCCTGCGGGTGATCGCCGTGGGTCTGGGTGCCGCCGAAGGTTTCTTCGATGCCGTGGTCGAAGACGCTCCCACCCTCACCCGCGCCATCCGCTATCCGCCGATGGCCGAAGCGCCTTCAGGCCCCCACCTCTGGGCCGCCCCCCATGCCGACATCAACCTGATCACGGCCCTGCCGCGCGCCACTGCCCCGGGGCTGCAGGTGCTGGTGGAGGGGGAGTGGGTCGAGGCCCTGCCGCCGGATGGCCGGGTGATCATCAACAGCGGCCTGATGCTGGAGCGGCTCAGCAACGGCCACATCCCGGCCGGCTGGCACCGGGTGATCGCCCCCGCCCTGCCGGCCGCTGCCGCCGAAGCCCCAGCAGTGGCTGCCGCAGGCCGCCTGAGCGTGGTGCAGTTCTGCCATGCCCGGCCCAGCACGGTGTTGCAGCCGTTGCCCTGCTGCTGCGGACCCGACACCCCCCAGCGCTACGCCGCGATCAGCGCCGCCGATGCGCTCGAAGACGTGCTCTACCGCATCAACTTGCTCGAGGCAGCACCCGCCCCTGGCGGTCCACCAGCTGACGCGGCAGCGTCTGTGGCGCCACCACCCGCAGCGTGCGCAGGTTGATCGTGGTGCTCAGCGGCCGGCCGCCGCGGCGCGGCAGATCGAGCACAGTGAGCGTCTGAAAGGGAGCGGCGCTGCTCTGCAGCAGGCGGCGTGGACCGCTGCCCAGCGCCCCCAGGGCGATCACATCCAGCTCCCCCAACCGGCCGGGGAAAAACGCATGGTGGTGACCGCTGATGTAGGCCTCCACGTCGTGGCGTTCCATCAGCTGACGCAGGCTGGTGGCATCACGCAGCACGTTGCCGGCGCTGTCGCGCCCCTGGGCCACCGCCTGCAGGGGCAGGTGCCCCACCACCAGCCGCCGCTGCGCCGCACGGGCCGCCGCGGAACCGAGGCTGCGGTCGGCCCAACGCACCTGTTCCGCCGGCACCACCGCCGAAGAGGCGTCCCACACCAGCACGAACAGATCCTGCTGACGGAACGAATAGAAGAACGGAAAGCCACTGCCGTCCACGAACGTCAGACCGAGCGCCTGTTTCTGACGCGTCCAGAACCGTTCTGCCTCGGCCCGATCGCGGGCGAACAGGTAGCCGTCCCCCTGGCGCAGGCTGGAGGCATCGTGGTTGCCCATCGCCGGCGCAAAGGGCAGGCCGGCGCGGCGCAACGGCACCAGCACGGAGCGATCGAAGCCGGCCCACATCGCCTGCAGCTGCGCGCTGCTCAAGCTGGCCTTCTGGCCCGCCACCATGTCGCCGGCGCAGAGCACCAGATCGGCCTGCAGCGCCGGGATCAGGGCCACCCCCCGGTGCACCTGCTCGATGTAGGTGGTGGAGCCGTAGCTGGCGTTCAGATCGCCGATCAGCACCACGCGCAGATCACCGCGGGGCGGCAGGCTCAGCCCGGCCGGCAGGCGGCTGGCTGTATCCGCGGCCACGCCGCGCAGGGCGCCGCAGGCCAGACCAGCCAGCCCCAGGCCGCCCAGGGCCAGGAACTGGCGGCGGTTGAGCGAGGGGGGCATGGCATCAACCGGGAGACGGTGTCGAAAGCATGGGCGAGGCTGAGCCGATCCGCCAGCTGTGCCTAGGCTCCCAGACGCTTGCGCCCCTGGATGCTGCAGCAATTACGGCGGGATGTGGTGGGGGCGGCGCCGCTGGCGGTGGTGCTGGGCGGCGCCATCGGCGCCTTCGTGACGCAGTGGCTGCTGGAGCCGCTGAGCCTCAGCACGCCCTTCGCGCTCGAAACCACCACGCTGGCCAATGTCCAGATCGTGGCGCCGCTGGTGGTCAACCTGATCTGGATCGGGTGCTGCGTGCCGCAGCGGGTGCAGCTCGCCGGCCGGATCCAGCCCTCCGTGGGCCGCCACCTGCTCGGGGCCCGTGTGGCCACGGCGATGCTGGGTTCTCTGCTGCTGCTGCCCTACTTCCTGCTGGCGGTCGTGCTGGCCAGTGTGATGCTCTCTCCCCGGCCGGATCTGAGCGAACAATTGCCGCTCTTCCTGGGCACGCTCACGCCGGAGCGACTGGGGTCCGCCATGGTTCGGACGGCCTTGTTCGCGGCCGCTTCCGCCTGCCTGGCCCATGCCATCGGCAAGCAGAGCCGCCGCCATCCGGAGCGCCTGCCCAACCTGATCAGTCTGGCGATCGTGTGCTGCGCGCTCGGCGTGGTGGCGCTGGAAGCCCTCTGGCTGACAGTCCTCCCCCCCGCGGCCCTGGGCTTGCCATGAGTTCATCCACCCCCCAGCCGGCATCACAGGAGCCACCCCAGACCCCGTTGCCGCCACAGGTGCCACTGCAGCCACAGGTTCAGCCGCCAGCCGAACCGCCGGCGAGCGATACCGCCCCACCCCGCCGGCGGTTCGATGGACCGCTGGAGGGGCTGGCCACAGCGCTGAGCTGGGCCGTGCCCGTGGGGGCGGTGGTGCTGGGCGTGTGGATGGTGGGAGCCGCCGTCCAGCAGCAGAGCTGGCTCACCAGCAGCTTCGGGGTGCGCTTCCGCACCACCGATGCCAGCGGCATCTGGCCGGGGGTGAATGTCACGGTGGCGGGCTACCGGGTGGGGCGGGTGGAACGGGTCACGCTGGCCGGCGATGGCACGGTGGCCGTCGACCTGCGCATCGCCGACCGCTACCGGCGGTTGATCGGCCCTGGCAGCCACGCCGAGCGTTACCAGGAGGGCTTGATCGGTGCCAGCCAGATCGCCCTCACCCCCGACGTCCTCTCCCCTGGAGAAGAAACGCCGCGGCGCGACCTGCTGATTCCTTTCCGTCCGTCGGCCGATCTGGCCCAGCTGCTGGAGGAGATCGGCACCACCCGGATCAAGCTCAATCGCGCCCTCGAAGGCACGGCGAGGATGGCGGAGCGTGATGTGCCCGGGGCCGTGGGCAGCTTCCGCAGCACGTTGCTCGACCTCCAGCGCCTGAGCCGGCGGCTGGAACTGGAGACAGGCCGTACCGCTGCCACCACTCGCCAGACCCTGCAGGTGTACGAGAGCACCGCCCGGCGCATTGACACCACTGGCAGCGCGGCCCGCCAGGCCACCGAGGAAGCCCTGGGCTTGATGCGTGAAGCCCACCCTCCGCTCGTGGACACGCTCGAGGAAGTGCGTCTGCTGACCCGTCGTATCAACCAGTTGCTGGAATCGCTCGGGGTGGGCAGCCCCCAGCCCCGCCGGCCCGCCGGTGCTTCGAGGGTGTTTCCGGAACCGGCATCACCTGAAGCCCCATCACCGGCAGCCATGCCAGCTCCAACACCGGCGGCTGCGCCGGCGATGCCTGGCCGGGGTGCCCCATGAGCTGCCGGGGGCGGGCAGGGCCGCAGCCCCACCCGCTCCCGGCAGCGGCCCGGGGCTGGGGCCTCAGCTCACAGTCACATCGGTGACGCGGCCACCGAGGCGCTGCACCCGTCGCAGGGCTTCGTTCATGCGGGAGTAGGGCACCCGCAGCACGTAGGCGCTGGTGCGCACATAACCGTTGTCGGCGATGCCGGTGGCGGAGATGGTCACCACCCGGGCACCGCTGCCGCTGGTGGAGCGGTCCCCGGCTGACACCCGCAGTGCTTCCGCCCGGTGCTCCTGCGACGGTGCCCGGCGCGCGCTGCCCCAGTCGTCGTCGTTGAACAGGTTGGTGGCGGAGCTCACCTGTGCCTTGAAGGGGCCTTCGGTGGACACGATCACCACCCGGCCCATGGAGCCGCGCACCGGCACGGCCCGGTCCTGGTGCAGTGCCTTGCCGAGGCGGAACTGGGTGCCGGAGGGATCGCCCTTCACTGAGGCCGCAGCGCCACGGGCCAGCTGCATCAGCCAGGAGAACTGCCGGCCTTCATGCCCTGTCGAATAATCCCAGCCGTGCAGGTAGGGAACCGTGTCCTGCCCGAAGCGTTGCTGGTATTCATCGCCATCGATGTAGGAGTCGATTTCGGCATCGAAACCCTCCTCCTGCAGGATTGTGAAGTGGTGAAGCATCTCGGCGCGGTTCTGCGGCGCGCGGCCGAGCAGGTGCTTGTGGTTCAGCTCGATGAAGCGGTAGGGGTTGCAGTTCTCGAAGAAGCGCTCGCGGTACAGCCCGCTCTTCGCCACGGTGCGCACCAGCTCGCGAACACTCAGGAAACCATTGCGAAACAGGGATTCGGCCCCGGTGAGCCGCTCATTGGCCATCACATACTGGTGACCAAGCACCTGCTGATACACCGCCCGGATGATCGTGGTGTTGTCGTCGTCGGAGGCCTGTGACCAACTCTGTTTGTTCCTGTCGTTCTCGAACCTCTCGATTCCCAGCGAGGGCGCCTGAAGCAGTGCCATGGTGAAACGGTCAGCGAAGGGAGAAAGCAACAGATCCGAATCCCTGGACCCGACGCCATTGATGAGAATTCTTCAATCAGAACTCCTGGCTCAGACTTCTTCAGGCAGAAGCTCTGGGTCGGAATCTTTGGTGTCAGAATCCCTGAATCAGCACCTGTTGGCTCGCACAACTTTAAGAGCAGAACAAAAAAAGACGGCCAACTTCTGATCCCGTAAACAAACGAAAGATGCCTTCATCTTCAGCCAAGTGCCCCGCTGGCCTCCCGATCCTCTGTCCACCACCTCTTGGTGGCCCTCTCCTGTTGCCGGCAGTCCAGCTGCGAGGAAGGATCCTGCCAGTCCGCCAGGCCACACCCCAGCCCCAATCTGCCGCACTCCCCCCTTGGTAGCCCCTCCAGCCCCCTTACGCTGAACAGCCTTCGCCCTCCTGTGGATCCGCCCTTGTCCGCCCGTCTCGCCATCGGTCCTGTCGATGTCGACCCCGTCGTGCGCGAATGGGTGGATGCCGAAACCCTGCAGCGCCTGGTGGCTCGCCACCGCCGCGGTGACTGGGGCGATGTGGACGCCCGCGATGCCCGCGACAACACCCTGGCCGCTTATCGCCAGCAGGGGGGGCTGCGCAGCGTGTTCAACCTCGGCCGTGGGCTGCAGGTGTGGGTGATCACCAGTGATCTGGGCAAGGACAGCCTGCACACCACGGTGCTGCTGCCCGAAGACGCCTGACCCTGCAGTGAAACCTCCGCTGCCGCTCTCACCTCCGTGGCGTCAACGCCTGCCACTCCCACGCTGGCGGCCATCTGTTCTGCAGTGCCGATCCCAGCGGCACGCGGCCCCTCAGCCAGCCGCTGGAGTCGGCCAGTGATCGGAGCCTGCCGGTGATCATCGAGGTACAGCAGCTCAGCAAGACCTACCGGGTGGCCGACAAGCAACCCGGCATGGCCGGCACCCTGCGCCACTTCGTGCGCCGCCGCCATCGTGATGTGCCCGCCGTGAGCGGGGTGTCGTTCGCGATCGCGCCCGGGGAGATGGTCGGGTTTCTGGGGCCGAACGGCGCCGGCAAGACCACCACCTTGAAGATGCTCACCGGCCTGATCCATCCCACCGCCGGCACGGTGCGGGTGGCGGGGCATGAGCCGAAACGGCGCCAGGCCGCCTTCCTGCACCAGATCACCCTGGTGATGGGCCAGAAGCAGCAGCTGATCTGGGATCTGCCGCCGCTGGACTCGTTTCGGGTCAACGCAGCGGTCTACGGCCTCACCCCGCCCGAAGCGCGCCGCCGCATCGCCGAACTGGCCGACATGCTCGAACTGGGGGAGGAGCTGACCCGCCCGGTGCGCAAGCTGTCACTGGGCCAGCGCATGAAGGCCGAGCTGCTGGCGGCCCTGCTGCACCGTCCCGCCGTGCTGTTCCTCGATGAACCCACGCTCGGGCTCGATGTGAACGCCCAGGCTCGGGTGCGGGATTTCCTCGCCGACTACAACCGGCGCACCGGCGCCACCGTGCTGCTCACCAGCCACTACATGGGCGACATCACCGCCCTGTGCGAGCGGGTGTTGCTGATTCATCAGGGCCGGCTCTTCTATGACGGCCGCCTGGAGGGGTTGAGCGAGCAGCTGGCGCCCTACCGGCTGGTGCGGCTGGAGCTGAACGTGCCCCAGCCCGCCTCCGCCTTCGCCGCCCATGGAACCGTGGAATCCCTGCAGGGGAATCAGGTCTGCCTACGGGTGCCGGCGGCCCAGCTCACCGGCAGCGTGGCCCAGCTGCTGGAGCGGTTCGCCGTGGTGGATCTGGAAGTGAGCGACCCGCCGATCGAGCAGATCATCGGCGGGCTGTTCGAGCGGGGGCGGGTTGATGACAGTGCCGCCTGAACCCCGCGCCAGGCCTGTGCTGCCGCTGGCGCGGGTGCTGCTCAGCACGCAGTACGCGTACATGCTCGAATACCGCGCCGAAATCGCCTTGTGGGCGCTTTCCGGGGTGCTGCCGCTGATCATGCTCGGCGTCTGGACCGGCTCAGGAGCCGGCGCGGCGGCAGGCTTCACGCCGGCGATGCTCACCCGCTATTTCCTGGCGGCCTTCGTCGTGCGCCAGTTCACGGTGGTGTGGGTGATTCATGTCTTCGAGGAAGACAACCTGCAGGGTCGCCTCTCGCCCTACCTGCTCCAACCGCTGCATCCGTTCTGGCGCTACCTGGCCGCCCACGTGGCCGAGCAGGTCACCCGTGTGCCGTTCGTGGCGGCCCTGTTGGCGCTGCTGTTCCTGCTGCAGCCGAGCCTGTTGTGGTGGCCCCATCCCGCGGATGTGTTCTGGGGGGTACTGGCCACCGTGTCGGCGTTCATCCTGCGATTTCTGCTGCAGGGGGTGATCGCCATGGCCTGTTTCTGGAGCGAACGGGCGCTGGCGCTGGAGCGACTGCTGCTGATTCCCTATCTGTTCCTCTCGGGCCTGGTGGCGCCGCTGGAAACCTTTCCGCCGGGCGTGCGCGCCTTCGCGCTGGCCACCCCTTTCCCCTACACGATCGCCTTCCCCGCCCGCGTGCTGATGGGAGCTGAGGTCAACCTGGCGGCGGGCTTCCTGGGACTGGCACTTTGGAGCGGCCTGTTCCTGCTGCTGTTTCTGCTGCTCTGGCGCTTCGGCATCCGGCGGTATTCGGCCATGGGGGCCTGATGCACCGCTACCTGCGCACCCTGGCCCAGTTCTGGAGCGCCTCGCTGGCGGCGGAAATGGAATATCCGGCCAACTTCGTGCTGGAGCTGCTCGCCGAGGTGGGCAACCTGGCCGGCAGCCTGTTCGTGCTCTCGCTGCTATACGGGCCAGGCCAGAACCTGGGCGGCTGGAGCTGGGAGGCGGCGCTGGTGGTGCTGGGTTTCTACACCCTGCTGGAAGGCCTCACCAGCACACTGTTCCAGCCCAACCTGTCCACGATCGTCACCCACGTGCAGAACGGCACCCTCGATTTCGTGCTGCTCAAACCCATCGACAGCCAGTTCTGGTTGTCCCTGCGCACCTTCTCCCCCTGGGGGCTTCCGGGCATGGTGATGGGTGCCGGCCTGATCCTGGTGGCCGCCCTGCGCGCCGGTGCGGTGCTGGGGCCGGACACGGTCGCCGCCGCTGCGGTGCTGCTGCTGGCCAGCGCCGCCATCCTTTACAGCCTCTGGTTCGTGATCGCCGCCACCAGCATCTGGTTCGTGAAGGTCTGGAACGCCACCGAAGTGCTGCGCAGCACCCTGGTGGCCGGCCGCTATCCGGTGAGCGTGTACCCGGCAGGCCTGAGGGCCTTCTTCACCTTCGTGCTGCCCGTGGCCTTCCTCACCACGGTGCCGGCCGAGGCGGTGCTGGGGCGGGCGTCCGGCAGCTGGATGGTCGCCAGCGTGGCGGTGGCCGCCGCCTGCCTCATGATCAGCCGCGCCATCTGGCGCTATGCCCTGCGCTTCTACACCTCTGCTTCGAGTTGATCGTGCCACCAGTTGATCCGGCCTCCAGTGGATGCGGCTTGGCAGCAGGATTCCTGTCGGGGTGGTCGACCCATAGCCGTGCTGGCATTCAGCGCTTGCCAGCACGCTCCAGCTCCCGGCGCAGACGTTCCAGTTCCCGTTCGGCGGCGGCAAGTTCTTCGGCGCTGGAGCTGGAATCACCAGAAGCACCGAGCCCATCGGCGTGGGTTCTGCGGCTGCTCCCCTCGCCGGCATAGCTGGAGAGGGAGCGGAACATCAGACCACCGCCGGCGGCGATCATCACCACCATCGTGGCCAGGCTCCAGAGCGTGGTGGGGCGGAAGCTGATGAACAGGCTGTGCAGCACCCCCACCCCCACGGCCGCTGAAGACGCCCAGACCAGAAACCAGCCGGCCCGGCGGTAGGTGCCGGAGAACAGCAGACAGACGCCGATGCCCAGCAGCAACACCAGCAGACCGAAGCCCTCACCCACCCCCTGGGCCACCACCCCACTGAAGCCGCCACCGAATCCCCCGCCGAAGGTGCGACCTCCGAAACCGCTGCCGGAGAACCGCAACGCCGATCCCACCATCACCTGATTGGTGAACAGAAAGATGCCGGCGGCGAAAAAGGCACCGCCAACTAGAAACAGGAAGAAATCCTGCTTGGGTTTGGCTGTCATGTCTGGACTGTGATGAGGCTTTGATTTTAGAGCCAATCGGCATTGATGGCTGTGTATATCTGCGATCGGCTATGTGCAACTGTGTGTTCTATCCAGCGCTCCGCTGCAGATCACCCGATGTCATTCCCGTTCGTCAATGCCGTTGTTTGCTCATCGTTAGCGCTGTCCATTGTTGTGCATCAAGGCCTACGCCTAAGGAGACTCAGAAAAATCCGCCCCATTCACAGGAGGATGACCCTCTGATTGCAGGTAAGCACTGGGTTCACGGGCGGCAAGCCGCTTGGCCACCTCTTCGCGGAAGGCTTCGCCTACGGAGACTGCGAGCAGATCACGGCAAAGAAGCGCGCCTAAGGCGAGAAGTTTCTGGCCGACATTGAGCCGGTCGTGCCCTGGCAGGCGCTGATCCATCTGGTTGAGCCCCGCTACCCCAAGAGCGGCATGAATGGAAGCCGCCCGCCGTATCTGCTGGCGACGTGTTGCGGATTCACCTGATGCAGCCGTTTGGCTTTCAGAAGACCCGGCTGCGGGGAATGACCAAGAACAGCTGCAAGAGCAATGTGCTGGCTGCACTGACTAACCCGTTCCTGGCACGGCGCCAGTTGCTCGCGACACCATGAACAAGGGAATTCGGGCGTCAAAAGGAGCCGCTCATAGGGATATTTCCAGACCACCAGAAGGAGTCAAGCCGCTTCAACGAGTATCGACCGCCCCTCATCGCAGAGAGGGGCCACTACCGGGGATCTCTGGGCACGGCTGCTTGTCAAATCCCTGTTGGCCAGAGTTTCCCTAGACCAGCAGCGGGGCCAGGTTCACCTCCGCTTCGAAGGCCTCCGCCAGGCGATCGAGCAAGTCTTCGCGCTGCAGGCCGTGGTGCGGCACATCCAGCGGCAGGGCGGAGAAGCCGCGCGCCTCGCGCAGCTGATTGAGCCACTGCCGCCGCCAGCGGCCGTTCTCGAACAGACCGTGCAGGTAGGAGCCGGCGACCCTGCCCGACCACCAGCCCAACCCGGCACCTGATTCACCAGCCGCCAGCGGCTCACAGTTGGCCGGATCGAGGCAGTGGGTACGGCCCTGATGCAGCTCGAAGCCTTCCAGCGGTGTTCCCGCTGCGGGCCAACAGGCGAACTCGCGACGCTGTCGCAGGGTTTTCCCTGCCATGAAGTAGGTGGCCAGCGGCAGCAGCCCCAGCCCCCTGAGTCCCTCCTCGCCATCCGCGCTGGCGCTTCCCTCCAGCCTGTGCGGATCCTCCAGTCGTTCTCCCAGCATCTGCAGGCCGCCGCAGAGCCCGAACAGGTGGCCGCCGCCAGCTACGAAGCGCAGCAGCGCGTCGGCCAGCGGGCTCTCCTTGAGCGCGGCCAGATCCCGCAGGGTCTGCTTGCTGCCGGGCAGGATCACCGCAGCGGGCTGGCCGAGCGGATCCCCCGGCCGCACCCAGCGCAGGCGCACACTCGGTTCGGCCTCCAGCGGATCGAAGTCGGAGAAGTTGCTGATCGACGGCAGCCGCACCACGGCGATCTCCAGCTCCGCCTCGGGTTTGCGGGCCCGCCGTTCCAGCAGATCGAGCGAATCTTCCGGTGGGAAGAGTTCATCGAGCCAGGGCATCACGCCCAGCACCGGAATCCCCGTTTCCTGTTCCAGCCACTGGCGGCCTGCGTCGAACAGCTGTCGCCGCCCGCGGAAGCGGTTGATCAGGATGCCCCGGATCAGCGGGCGCTCCACCGGTCTGAGCAGGGCCAGAGTGCCGACGATCTGGGCGAACACACCGCCGCGCTCGATGTCGGCCACCAGCAGGCAGCGGGCGCGCAGGAACTGCGCCAGGCGCAGATTGGTGAGATCCCGCGCCTGCAGGTTCACCTCCACCGGGCTGCCGGCCCCCTCCAGCACCAACCGCCCGCCGGGATGGCTGAAGCGCAGGTCTTCCAGCCCCTGGCGAATCGCCTGCCAACCGGGGCGGAACCAGTCGCGGTAGTAGTGCTCGGCGCGGGCCGTGCCCACCGCGCGGCCCATGTGGATCACCTCGCTGGTGCTGTCGCCCTGCGGCTTGAGCAGCACCGGATTCATCGCCACCCGCGGTTCCAGGCCCGCGGCCCAGGCCTGCAGCGCCTGGCTGTAGGCCATTTCGCCGCCGTCCTCATCCACCCAGGCGTTGAGACTCATGTTCTGCCCCTTGAAGGGCACCGGTGTTTCGCCGCGACGCCGCAGCACCCGGCAGAGCGCCGCCGTCATGAGGGATTTGCCGGCGCCGCTGCTGGTGCCCAGCACCATCAACGCCGGCGGCACAGGGCCGGAACCCGCAGCCGGTGCTGTCACAGGCGCGGCCGGTAGCGGCTGATCGCATGGCGCAGCTGTTCCTTCCAGCCGGCTCGCGGAATCTCCTGGCTCCAGCCCGCCAGCAACTGACGACCCATGGGAGTGAGCCTTACCCGTTCGGTGAGGCCCTGACCATCGACTTCGCGGCGCAGCACGCCGAGCCGGATCAGCCAGATGAACAGGGTTTCAGTGTCGTCGGGTGTCAGCCTGGTGCTGCAGAGCGTTTCCGCGTCGGTGCGGGCCCACAGCGCCACGCTGCTGATCGCCTCCTGCTCCAGCAAGCGGTACAGACCGAGGCGAAATGGCAGGCAGCGCATGGCGCTGGCAGCGCGAGCCAGGGAGCGAGGGTTGTCCAGGATGAGGTCCATGCGTTGATTCTCTCCAATCCCTGCTCCAGCCTGCGGCGGTTCCAGCCGAAGGCCGGCGCCGTACCCCTGGTTCGCCCTCCTGTTGTCCTGCGCTGCCGCCGTGTCCACCGTTCCGTTGGTGCTTGCTTCCGCCTCTCCGGCCCGCCGCCTGCTACTGGATCGGGCCCAGATCCCCCATCGCGTCTTGGCGAGTGGCTTCGATGAAGCCACGATCAAGGCGACGGATCCCTGCGAGCTGGCCGTCTGCCTGGCCAGGGCCAAGGCTGAGGCCGTGGCCACCGTCCTGGCCGACAGCGCCCCGGCCGACCCCTGCCCGGAGCTCGTGCTGGGCTGCGATTCGTTGTTCGTGTTTGAGGGCGAGATCCAGGGCAAACCCAGGGATGCCCTGCAGGCGATCGAGCGCTGGCAGCGCATGTCCGGAGGCTGGGGGGAGCTGCACACGGGCCATTGCCTGCTGGGCAGCGGAGCCCCCCGCCTGGCGGCTGTCACCACCCGCGTGCGCTTTGCTCAGCTTGAGGCCGCTGAGATCGAGGCCTATGTGGCCAGCGGTGAGCCGCTCGGTTGCGCGGGTGGGTTTGCTCTTGAAGGCCGCGGCGGCCTGCTGGTGGAGACGATCGAGGGCTGCGTCAGCAATGTGATCGGCCTCAGCCTGCCGCTATTGCGCCGCTGGTTGAAGGATGAAGCAGCCTCGCGGGTCAGCGGAACAGGTTGTTGAACAGGTTCTGAAGGAATACCCCTGTGGGGTTGACGTCCTCAAAACCACCTTGCTGCCCCTGGTTGTTCCAACGGCTGTCCTGGGCTTCCAGCCGCAGGTCGGCCCAGCGGAAGCTCACGTTGCCGTTGCTGTTGCTCACCTGCACCGGCCAGACACCAGTGGCGTCTCGGAGAACCAGGTTGCCCTGCCGGTTGAAGAAGCTGTAACGGCGCCCATCCCCAAGCTCCACGTTGTAGGCCATGCCGTTCGACGATTCACGCCGATTGAGGACGCAGCTGCCGTTGAAGAGGCGGCGGTTTCCCTGACGCAGCTCGCAGGCGGTGTTGCCCTGGCCTTGCTGCCAGTTGTTGTTGTTCCAGTTATTGCCGTTGTTCCAGCTGCCGTTATTGCCACTGTTGTTGTTCCAGCCACCGCCACCGCTGTTGTTCCAGCCGCTGTTGTTGTTCCAGTTGTTGCTGGTGTTGCCTGATCCCGGGTTGCGCCAAGCGCCGTTGTTGCCAAACAGCTGCTTGCTCAGAGCCCTGCTGATGTTCTTGCCATCCCAGCCGTCGTCCCAGCAGGTCTGCCGCCGCACATCGCAGACATCGCCGTTGCTCAACTGGAACTGGGTGGGGCGGTTGCTGCCCGACAGCTTGCGGATCAGCTCCCGTTCGGCGCTGCGGCCGAAATACTCCCTGGTGAGGGTCACAGACACCCCGGTGCTGTCGAAGCACATTTTTGTGGCCCGGTCGCAGACCACGCCCTGGCGGGGGTAGTCGATGGAGGCACTCTTGGCGGCTGCAGGCTGAACAGCCACGAACGGCAGAAGCGCAAGGGGAAGGGCTGCTGCGGCAACCATGCGGCCGGCGGCTAGGCGGATGGACAAGGGAACCTCCCGGTGGTCCCCAAAGCTACGAAGAGCTGGGTAAGCCGGCATCTCTCGAATGTGTCCGCCTGGCCGGAAAGCATCACCAAGTCTTTCTGGTCAGGCAGCCCATGAAAAAGCCCCCGTGGAAGCCGGGGGCAGAGAGAGCAACCAGTGGTGCTCGGACAAGACGTGGAGCTCAGTCGAGGTCGGGCATGGCCAGGGTGGGCTCAGCCTTGCGGTCGATGCCTTTCTCGAAGCCGGCCGCCGCGGCGCGGGCTCGGCCTGCATGCCAGAGGTGACCCACCAGGAAGAAGAAGGCGAGCACGAACTGGGTGGCAGAGAGCCACTGACGCACGTTCACGAAGTTCACCGAGTTGGGTTCGGTGATGATGCCGCCCACGGAGTTGAGGGACGCATTCGGAGCGTGGGTCATGTATTCAGCGGCCCGGCGCACTTGCCAGGGCTGAATGTCGTTCTGGAGCTTGTCGAGGCTGAGCCCGTTGGGACCACGCAGGGGCTCCAGCCAAGGGCCGCGGAAGTCCCAGAAGCGCATGGTTTCTCCACCGAAGATGATCTCGCCGGTTGGGGAGCGCATCAAGTATTTGCCAAGGCCGGTGGGACCCATGGCTGAACCGATGTTGGCACCCAGGCGTTGGTCACGCACCAGGAAGGTGAAGCTCTGGGCCTGCGAGGACTCGGCGTTGGTGGGGCCGTAGAACTCAGAGGGGTAAGCGGTGTTGTTGAACCAGATGAAGGCCGAGGCGATGAAGCTCATGAAGCTCAAGGCGCCAAGGCTGTAGCTCAGGTAGGCCTCACCGTTCCAGATGAAGGCGCGACGCACCCAGCCGAACGGCTTGGTGATGACGTGCCAGATGCCACCGAAGATGCAGATGAGGCCGAGCCAGATGTGGCCGCCGATGATGTCTTCCATCGAGTTCACCCCGATGATCCAGCCCTCGCCACCGAAGGGGGCGCGGAACAGATAACCGAAGATCACACCAGGGCTGAGGGTGGGGTTGGTGATGATGCGCACATCGCCGCCGCCGGGGGCCCAGGTGTCATAGACACCGCCGAAGAACATCGCCTTGAACACCAGCAGCAGACACCCCACACCCAACAGGATGAGGTGGTAGCCAATGATGTTGGTCATCTGGTTCTTATCCCGCCAGTCCTGGGAGAAAAACGAGGAGTAGTTCTCCAGGATCTCAGGGCCGCGCAGGGCGTGGTACAGACCGCCCAGGCCGAGAACGGCCGAGCTGATCAGGTGCAGAACACCGACAACGAAGAAGGGGTAGAGGCTGGTGACCTCACCACCGGGACCGACGCCATAGCCAAGAGTGGCCACGTGCGGGAACAGGATCAGACCCTGTTCGTACATCGGTTTGTCGAAGGTGAAGTGGCTCACCTCAAACAGCATCATGGCGCCGGCCCAGAACACCATCAGGCCAGCGTGGGCCACGTGGGCCCCGAGCAGACGACCGGACAGGTTGATCAGGCGTGCATTGCCGGCCCACCAGGCATAACCGGTGGAGTCCAGGTCTTTGCCGCCGACGGCCGTAAGAGAAGGACTAGAGAGCGTTACCACGGGGCAGAACCTCTTCAGGGAAGACGAAGTTTTCATGCGGCTGGTCAGCCGGTGCCATCCAGGCACGCAGACCTTCATTCAGAAGAATGTTCTTCGTGTAGAAGGTTTCGAATTCAGGATCCTCAGCAGCG
>NZ_JAHLYO010000029.1:0-27387 GCF_025128015.1 Synechococcus sp. CS-1333 | reverse complement strand
GGGTGGGCGGGGAAACGGCGCCACAGCTGCGCGCGCAGGGCAGGGTCGTTGCGGCCCAGCTCATAGAGCGCATCGGCGCTGGCGGGGTCGGCCGGGAAGCGGCGCAGCAGCTCGCGCCAGCGGGCCGTGGCCACCAGGGGTTGCCCGAGCTTGCCGGCCGCCAGTGCATCGAGCTTGAGCGCCACCGCGCCGAGCGGATCACGGCCCCAGCCCTGGCCCTGCAGCAGCTGGCGCTGACGGGCCGGCGTGGCTGCCGCCCGGGCCGTGAGCAGCAGGCTGGCCTCGCGGCGCCGCTCCGGGTCCAGGTCCCAGTGCCGCGTGCGTTCCAGCGCCGCCGTGGCGGTGTCGGGGCTGGGCAGGGGCCGGGCGTTCAGCGCCTGACGGCCCAGCACCAGCAGGGCCAGGCTGCCCAGCACGGTGAACGCCAAGGTGCGTGGGCCGCGCGTCGGGGCAGCGGCCGTTGGCAGACTGGGCACAGGCGACAGGGGTGGCGCTGACGCCGGCAAAGTCTTGGCATTCTGGAACCACGTCTCCGATCGCCATGGCGCTGCGGCCCTCCCTGCCTCCCTGGTTGACGACCCTGCCCGGTGCCCGCCAGCGCCGCCGCGCCCTGGCCGTGACCGCCCTGGCGGCGGGTGTCTTCTTCCTGCGCCCCTTCTGGCCGCTGCGGGCGTTGCCCGGCTGGGTGGTGGGAGCCCTGCTGCTCTGGGCCGTGGCCGAACTGGTGCGCTGGGTGTGGTGGCCGCGCCGCAGCGTGTAGCTGGCGCCGTCTGGAGCATCCGCCTGGAGGCCTGCTCCTAATCTGCGCCCAGCGATTGCGTGTTCATGGCGGAGCCGGCCCCCCTGCCCATCGGCCCGCCACTCAGTGCCGGTGGGACCTGGTTCGGCACCGACGGCATCCGCGGCCGCGTCGGCACCCACCTCACGCCCCTGCTGGCCCTGCAGGTGGGCTACTGGTGCGGCCAGGTGCTGCCGCCCGAAGGTGCGGTGCTGGTCGGCATGGATTCCCGCAGCAGCGGCCCGATGGTGGTGGCGGCGCTCACGGCCGGCCTCACGGCGGCCGGCCGTGAGGTGTGGGATCTCGGGCTCTGCCCCACCCCCGCCGTGCCCGGTGCGATCCGCCGTTGCGGTGCCGCCGGCGGGCTGATGGTGTCGGCCAGCCACAACCCGCCCCACGACAACGGCATCAAGGTGTTCGGCCCCAGCGGCGACAAGCTTGACCGGCAGCAGCAGGAGGTGATCGAAGCCGGCCTGCGCGGCCGTGCCACCGCCACGGCCAGCGCCTCCTCCGGTGTCTGCGGTGCCGTGCGGCAGCGGCCCGAGCTGCTGGCCGCCTACACCGACACCCTGCTGGCGAGCGTGGCGGGGCGCCGACTGGACGGTTGCCCGATCGTGCTCGACCTCTGCTGGGGATCGGCCACCGCCTGCGGTGAAGCGGTGTTCCGCGCCCTCGGCGCCGATCTCACGGTGCTGCATGGCACCCCCGACGGCAGCCGCATCAACATGGGCTGCGGCAGCACCCACCTGGAGCCGCTGCGGCAGGCGGTGCTGGCCCATGGCGCGGCGATGGGCTTCGCGTTCGATGGCGACGCCGACCGCATGCTGGCCGTGGACGGCCGCGGCCGGGTGGTGGACGGCGACCAGGTCCTCTACCTCTGGGGCGGTGAGCTGCTGGCGGCCGGTGAGCTGCCCGGCAGCCGCCTGGTGGCCACGGTGATGTCCAACCTCGGCTTCGAGCGGGCCTGGCTGGCGCGTGGTGGCGTGCTCGATCGCACCCCCGTGGGCGATCAGCACGTGCATGCCGCCATGGCCGTCAGCGGCGCTGCCCTTGGCGGTGAGCAGTCGGGCCACATCCTCTCGGCCCATCACGGCATGAGCGGCGATGGCCTGCTCACGGCCTTGCAGGTGGCCACCCGCATCCACGCCGGTGGCGGCTCCCTGGCCGACTGGATGGACACCAGCTTCTCGCCCTATCCCCAGGTGCTGGTGAACGTGATCGTGCCCGACCGCCAGCGGCGTCAGCACTGGCAGGAGTGCCTGCCCCTGCGCGAGGCAGTGGCGCAGGCGGAGGCGGCCATGGGCGGCGAAGGCCGCGTGCTGGTGCGGGCCAGCGGCACCGAACCGCTGCTGCGGGTGATGGTGGAAGCGGCCGAACCCGCCGCCGTCGATCACTGGTCGTCGCATCTGGCCGACCTGGCGGCCGCCGAGCTCAACGGGGTTTGATCAGAGATCAGCCAGCTGATCGGCGGCGAGGCTGAGGGCACCGTCGCAGGCATCACCGGCGGCCTCCACCAGCGTGGCGCCGGGCAGGCGGGTGGCCAGCGCCTGCCGGTAGGCCGCGGCGTAGGTGGGCAGGTGGCGCAGGGCGCCGCCCTGGCCGCACACCCGCGGCTGCTCCAGTTCCAGCGCCGCCGCCACGCCCCGCACCAGGCCAGCGAGGGCGTCGGCGGAGCGTTGCAGCACCGCCAGCGCGTCCTCGTCGCCTGCCGCCGCCAGCGCCTCCACACAGGGGGCCAGGCGCGCGAAGCCGGCGGCCCCGAACGCCGGCGCCACCACCATCGCCTTCACCCGCTGGGCCGTCACCAGCTCCTCACCAGAGGCGAGGGCCTGCCACAGCGCGGAGCGCAGCCCGGTGTCCGGCCGCCGGCCATCGGCCATCTCCAGCGCCAGCGCCAGCGCGTCGCGGCCCAGATCGCAGGCGGAGCCGCCCTGATCGAGCAGCCAGCCCCAGCCGCCGCAGCGGTGCTCGCGGCCGCGGCCGTCGCGGCCCAGCGCGATGCAGCCGGTGCCGCTGATCACCACGATGCCGGCGCCGGCGGGGCCGTCGGCGCTGAAGGCGCCACGCAGGGCGGTGCGCTCATCGCCGGTGACCAGCACGCGTTCCGCAGGCAGCTGCAGCGCCGCCGCCGCCAGCGCCTGCCCCCGCTGCTGCACCGTGCTGCCGTGCTCGATGCCGCTGGCGCCCACGCCTGCGGCGGCAAGCAGGGGGGCACCTGCCCTGGCCAGCCCAATAGCGCCCAGCCCAGCCGCACCCAGGGCCGCCTGCAGGCTGGTGTGCAGGGCGTCGCCGAAGCGTTCCTCGCCGCCGGCGGCCTCCAGATGGCTCACCCCCGGGCCCTGGCCCTCCGCGAGCACCCGCCAGCCGCCGCCGGGATCCACTGCCGCCAGGCGGCAGGTGGTGTGGGTCTGGCCGGCATCGAAGCCGGCCAGCAGGGCGGGCGGCTCGTTATCGGTCATTGCGCTCTCAGCCATCCGCTCGGGCGGCGGCCGGCAGCGTTGACAGGGTGGCCAGGCAGAACCAACCGCTGAGCTGCACCTCCGGTCGGAAGAAAATCGTGTCGGTGACCCCCTGCACGGCCAGGCCGGCGATCACGGCCACCGCCGCCAACGCCGGCAGGGCCTGGTGGCCGTTGGCGCGCACCTGGGTCAGCCCCAGCCTCACACTGGCCACCAGCAGCCCCAGCCCGGCCAGCAGGCCGGGGATGCCCCCTTCCACCGCCAGTTCCAGCGGGATTGAGTAGGCGCTGAGCGCGTTGAATTTGGGTTGCTGGTACAGCGGATAGATCAGGTTGAAGGCGCTGTTGCCCGGCCCGATGCCCAGCCAGGGGCGGTCCTTGATCATTTCGATCGCCGCCATCCACACGTTGATGCGGAAATTGTTGGAGCTGTCCTCCCGGCCGGCGCCCAGGCTCATCACCCGCACCCGCAGCGGCTCCACCTTGGCGATCGCCACCGCCAGCACCAGCCCCGCCAGCACCATCAGCAGCAGTGGAAACACGCGCCGCCAGAACACCGGCCAGTGACGGGTGAAGCGCAGCAGCAGCAGCACCGCCAGCACCCCGTAGGCGGCCACCAGGCCCAACCAGCCGCCGCGGCTGTAGGTGAGCACCAGGGCCGCACTGCCGAGCACGGCGGTGGTGAGCGCAAACAGCCGGGCGCTCAGCCGCTGCCAGCGCAGCAGCGCCACCACGGCGATCGGCAGGATCGGCAGCAGGTAGCCGGCCAGCAGGTTGGGGTTGTCGAGCGTGCTGTAGATCCGCACCGTTCCCTGCGCCACCGAATTGGGATCAGACCAGCGGGCCAGGGCGGAGGAATCGGCGTAGAGCTGGCGGATGCCGATCACGCTCACCAGCAGGCTGCCGCCCAGCAGGCAGGCCGTGATGCGGTCCCACCAGGGCGGCGCCGTGGCCAGCAGCTGCCGCATCAGCGCATACACCCCGAGATAGCTCAGCAGCTTGATCAGCCCGTTGGCCGCCGCTGCAGGCACCGGCGAAAAGCCCGTGGCCAGCACCGACACGCCCAGCATCACCAGCAGCCAGCCGCTGATGGGCCCGATCCGCCCCGCCGGTGTGCACAGCGCCCACAGCAGCCACAGCAGCCCCGCCGCCGTGATCAGCAGGCTGAGGCCGGTGCGGGTCACCAGCGGCAGCCCGGCCATCAGCGCGGAGAGCACCAGGCCGGCCAGCAGCGGCAGGCGACGGCCCAGCGGTCCGGCTGCCCAGCCCGCCAGCAGGCCCTGCCAGCGCAGCAGCCAGGGAACGGAGCCGCTGGCGGGGCCCAGGGCGGTGGGGGAGGTGGAAGACATTCAGGCGCCGGGCGTGGGCGGATTATGGGTGCGGCAGGCGGCTTGCTCCAGCCCCCCCGGACCGGGCGCGGCCGCGCCGTTGCGCCGGTACAGCACCCGGTACACCGGCAGCCCCAGTGACAGCACGTGCTGCTCCCGCTCGGTGGCCACCGGCAGCGGGTTCGTGGGGCGGTACGGCCGCGGGTCTTCGGCGGGCCGATCGAAGCACCCGCTCGCCTCGGTGACCTGCACCATGGGCACGATCACCGCCTCCACATCGCTCTGCAGCAGCAGCTCGCCGCCGGGGGGCAGCGCCGCCGCCAGGGCCGCCACCAGCGCCGGCTGCAGCACCCGCCGCTTCTGGTGCCGTTTCTTGAACCAGGGATCGGGGAACTGCAGCGTGACCCGCTGCAGGCGGCCCGGCGGCAGCTGCGCCAGCCAGTCCAGCAGGCTCACATTGGCGTTGCAGAACAGGAAGCGCAGGTTGTCGAGCTGCAGGCTGCGGCGGTCGTGCTCGGCGGCCTCCACCAGCACCCGGCGGATCTCCACCCCAAGAAAGTTGGTGCCGGGCTGCAGCGGCGCCATCGCCAGCAGGAAGCGGCCCCGGGCGCTGCCGATGTCGAGATGGAGCGGCAGCTGGGGCTGGGCGAACAGCTCCAGCAGCGGCGGCAACGGCCGCGGCTGCTGGTGCACCCGGCTGAGCGGGTTGACGTGCTGACGCACCAAGGCTCAGCCCTCGGCGCGGGCAGCCGCGGGGGGCACGCCGTCGTCGTCGTGGTTGGGCACCAGGAAGCCCCAGCTGGCCGTATAGCCGTGCAGGTGGGTGGTGCCCGCCACCGGGCCGATCTCGCCGTTGCAGAAGGCCCCGGCGATGGGCACCTGCGGGAACTGCTCGCGGCACACGCTCACATCGCCATCGGGCTGGCCGTAGAGGCCTGCGCCGCGGCCCAGGCAGGCGAACAGCAGCGCCGCCAGGGGCGCGTCGTCGGTGCGGGCCTGGCGGCGCAGCAACTGCCGCAGTTCCTGGCGTGAGGCGGCCGCATCGCGCAGCTGGAACTGCACCTGCTGGCCCACCCGCAGTTTTTCCGCCACGGCCACGGCGCCGTTGCGCGGGTCGACGCCCAGCAGATTGCGCACCAGGAAGGCGGTGGGCTCCGCCTGGCTGCTGTCACCGGGAAGGCTGAAGTTGCTCCGCGCCACGCCCAGAAACAGCGAATGGCGCACCTGCTCCCGTTCCGCCGGCGTGAGCGACTGCAGGATCCCCTGCAGGCAGTTGACCGGGCTGTTGGTCTGCGCGCCGGAGCTGAGCTGCAGCACCACGTTGCGTTCCGCCTGCTCGATCTCGAACACCGGCCCGATCGGCCGGCAGCCCTGGGCCACCACCGGATCCAGCCGCCAGGCGCCGCCGATCAGGCAGCCCACCGCGCCGGTGAGCACGCGGCCGTCAAACAGCAGCGAGCCGTGTTCGGCGCTGTGGTGGCCGGCGATGCCGCCCACCTTGGCAGCTGACGGGTAGGCGTAATCCAGGCCGCTGATCAGATCGTTGATCTTCTGGCAGGTGGGATCCACGAACAGGAGCATGGAGCGGGCCCGCTCCGGGTCGGCGCCCACCCAGTTGATCCAGTCGAGGTTGTCGCCATCGAGATCGGGCAGGGAGGCCGGATCCAGCTCGAACAGCTGCAGATCGGCCCCCGGCAGCCGCAGCAGGGTGACGCTCAACGCCGGCTGCTGCTCCAGTTCCCGCGCCTGCCCGCTGGCATCGGTGCCGACCACTCCACCGCCGGCGCAACCGATCCAGTGGCGTGCATTCAGGCGGCTGCGCAGCAGCGGCAGCAGGCGTGGCAGGTCACTGGCGTAGCTGGTGGAGCAGAACACCAGCGCCAGATCGTTGGTGCCACGGTTGCCGAGGGCCTTCGCCACATCCTCGACAGCGGCTTCCAGGGACGGCTGACGGGACAGGGCCGTCTGGCACGAGGCCGGCGCTTCACCGCGTTTGAGCCAGGAGGGCAGGGAAAGCGCAGCCATGGACTGGACCCTACTGCCGGAGCACGACTACGGATAATGGCGCTTCCCGTACCGCCCCTGTGCCAGATCTGCTTTATCGGACCCTGGTCTGGCTGGATTACCGCCTCGCGGTGGTGTTCGCCGTCGGGCTGCCGCTCGTTCTGCTGGTGTGGGCTGTCGCGCGGCGGGAAGGTGCTCTGGTGCGTCTGCTCTCCATTTATTGGAAGGTGGCCAGCCTGCTGGGCATCTCCGTGCTGCTGCTGATCGATGCCCGCCCGCTGGGTTATGTGGTGGCGTTGGTGGCCGAGCTGCTGGTGGTGGTGGCCGTGTGGTTCTGGGTGGATCTCAACGAGGAACTCGACGACCTGCCCCCCTGGCGCCCCCTGCCGCTCACCGTGCGGGCCTGGCGCTGGGCGCTCACCGTCTACGGCGTCACGGCGGCGGTGTTGAGCGTCACGGCACTCACCTGCCTGGTGGGTGGGGTGAACCGGCCGGTGTGCCAGGTGTGGCTGGAGGCGCCCCGGCACCTGCACGCCGTGGCCGTGCGGGTGTTCGGCTTCGTGTTCGGCGGGCAGCTCACCCCAGGGCTGACGGCCTTCTTCGGCTACCTGGCGCTGGCCTTTTATGCGGTGGGGATGCTGCAGTGGCTGCTGGTGCGGCTGCCCCGCTTCGGCCGGGTGGCGGGCGGTTTCTGATGGGGCCGGGCCCTTCGTCACTGCTGCAGCGCCTTGAGCAGATCAGCCGCGAGCACCCCGACCGCGTCCTGCGCCTGCGCGGGCAGTTGCCCCTGGCGCTGGAGGCTGCTGAGGTGGAGGCTGCTGCTGCGCAAACCTCTGCCTGGGAGCCCTTTGAACTGCTGATTTTTCGCGGTTTCTCGAGCAGCGTCACCCACCCCACCGCCTACGACCCCGACCAGAGCGCCCTACCGCCCGGTGCCGTGCTCGGCAGCGCCGAACTGCTGGCCGGCCCGCTCGATCCCAGCAACGAACAGGTGCTGGTGGAGGCCTGTGGGTTGGACGGTTTCCTCGACCCGGCGGCCTGGGGGTGAGCCGAGCAGGCAGCCCGCCGCCGCACGGCGCTGCCGCAGGGCATCTGCCTCACGGGCCAGGGCCGCCCCGGCGGGGGTGAAGTAGCGGAAACGGGCCTGATCGGTATACAGCAGGGGCCAGCGGCTCTGCACCTGCCGCTCGGCCTCCTGCCGGCAGGCCCGCAGGGCACCGAAATCGATCGCCGGGGCCTCGGCTGTGCCAGCCCCGGCGGCCTTAAACGTCCCGGCTGGTGCTGTTGCCGCTGTCGCTTCCGGGCCAGGGGCCTGGGTGGCCGCGGCCACTGGCGGCACCACTGCCGGCGCCTCAGCGGGCCCCTCCAGGTCGGGGCAGATCGCGCGGCGGGTGCGCGACAGCAAGGCCGTTTCCGCTGCCAGTGCCTGGCGCAGGTCCTGCTCCAACGCGGCCCGGAGCGCCTCGCAGTGGGCAGTGGGCCCAGCCCCACCCGCGCCTGCTGCGCTGACGGGGCCGCTGGCGGTCACCACGCCCAGGCCAAGTCCTAAGCCCAGCGCCAGGCCCAGCAGCAGCCAGTGCGCCTTGCCCAGGCCCCGCCCGCTCAAGGCAGGCGCACCGCGCCGCCGCTCACCACGATCCCGCCGGTGGGCGGAATCGTGACCCGCAGCTGGCTGGGCCGGCCCATGGCCTCGCCCTGGCGGATCTGCAGCGTGGTGGGCACGGCGACAAGGCCGGCGGCGCGCAGGTACCCGCCCAGCGCGGCAGCGGCCGAGCCGGTGGCCGGATCCTCCACCACCCCGCACACCGGAGCGGGGTTGCGGCTGTGGAACAGCTGGCGGTCCTGGCGCCACACCAGCTGCAGGGTGAGCAGGTCTTCGCGCAGCATCAGCGCCTTGAGGGGGTCGAAGGCGTAGTGGAGCTGGGCCAGGCGTTCGGCCGTGGCGGCGGCCAGCACCAGGTGCCATGCGCCTGCGTAGGCCTTCACCGCTGGCAGGGCCGGGTCGAGCTCCGCCGCCTGCCAGCCCAGGGCCTCGAGTGCCCCGGCCACCAGGGCCTCAGAGGCCGGCGCCTGGCGGGGTTCCACTGAGGTGAGCGACGCCTGCAGCACGCCCTCCCGCTCCTCCACCTGCACCGGCACCGCCCCCACCGGGGTCTGAAACACGAAGCTCCGGCCGGCTCCGGTGTCCGCCAGCAGCACGGCGGCCGCGATCGTGGCGTGGCCGCAGAAGGGCACCTCCCCCACCGGGCTGAAGTAGCGCACCTGCCACTGGTCGCCGTGGTCCGGTGTGAGGAACGCGGTTTCCGAATACCCCACCGCCGTGGCGAGGCGTTGCATCGCCTCCACCTGCGGCAACGTCTCGCCCATCCAGACCCCGGCCGGATTGCCACCATCGGCGCGGTCGGTGAAGGCGGCCAGGCGGTGCAGTTGGGAGGGCAGGGTGGAGGAAAGGCTCAACGGATCGCGGCCCCCTCGCCAAGCGAAGCGCCGCTACCAGGGAAGGCATCGGCTGGCGGCAGGTTCAGCTCCGCGGCGGTTGCCGCCGCCCGCAGCCGCACGGTGTAACCCATGTTGGAACCGATGCCGGTGCCGCGGTAGGTGCCCGACACCGGTGCGGCCAGCTGGTGGTCGGGGGCGGCGGCGATCGCCACATGGCCGTCGGCTACGGCCAGACCGAGGCTCGGGTCGTAGGCACGCCAGCCTCCGCCGGGCAAGTACACCTCCGCCCAGGCATGCAGCTCCTGCTCGCTCACCTCCGGGGGGTGGTGCATCGAGTAGCCGCTCACGAAGCGCGCTGCCAGCCCCTGGCTGCGGCAGGCCTCCACGAACAGCATCGCCGTGTCACGACAGGCTCCGCAGCGGCTGGTGAGGCAGTCGCTGGCGGGCAGCGGTTCACCGTCAGGCCGGCCCACGTGATGGAAGGTGAGGTGGATGGTGTCGGTGAGCTGGGTGAGGAAATCGAGCGTGTGGTGCTGGGCACCGGCGGCCAGCTCGGCCGCCCAGCTGCGCACCGGCTCCGCCACGGCTCCGCCGCAGCTGGGGGCCAGCGAGGCGGCTTCCCCCGGTTGGTAGTGCGCCGGCAGATGCTGAGCGCCGGCATCGGTGACGATCCAGGCGAACGGGTTGTCGCGCAGGGTCTCCACCACCGACTCCACCTCGATCACCAGCGACTGCCGCTTCTCCCCGAACCACAGCACCACGGCATCACTGCCGTCGGGCTCCACGATGCTCGCCTGGCCCAGGGGGGGCTCCACGATGCGCAGGCTGTGACGCAGCAGACGTTGGCTCGCGTCCTGCCGCGGTGTCAGCCGCAGCGTCATCGGCTCAAGGAAGACCGGATGGTCGTAGCTGTAATCGAGGCGATGGCGGATGTGAAACAGCATCAGTCGGGGGAGTTCGGCCTCAGCGCCGGCTGGTGCAAGGGGTTTCACCATCGTGCCTCCCGTAGGTTGAGCCGCCGGATCGCTTGGCATTCGCTGACACATGCGTTTGGCTGTGCCGCGCACCAACGGCCTGCCAGCCGCCTCCTTAATGTGTCGTCATGAACAAGTCGCTTCCCCGATCCCTGGCCGGGCCTGAGCCGGCCGGTCCTGAAGCCGACCCCGACGGCGCCCTGTCCACGCGCATCGACGAGCCCTGGGCTTCAGGGCAGCGCAAGCGCTATCTGCGCAGCCTGGCGCCGATCGAACGAGCCGACAACAGCTGAGCAGCCAGGCCCCTTCCCCGCGCGCTGCCGGTGACCGGCACCACGGAACTGGGCACCACACACGCCAACACAACAACTGGCGAGCCGCACACCGGACCACCCGGTTCAGTCCATCGCCGTGACGGTCGACACAACCGCCTGTGGTGCCACAAACCCTGACGGGTGCTCCGGCTTGGTGGCCTTAACGGAACCTCAACCCTGGGCCTCTACAACAGTTCTGCGTCTTCAAGAGCCCCCTGGCGATGGGACTGACGGAAGAAGAACAGGCGATCGTGATGGCCGCCCGGCGGTACGGAATGATCAACGAGCACCAGCGGGTGCACTATCTCTGCGGTAACCGATGCATCCTGTGGGCGCTGGGACTGGTCCCGCTCACCCTGGGCTTCTCGTTGATCCTGTGCCCGCTCGTTTGGGTGGCGCAGCACGATAGGACCGGTCGGTCAATTGATCGGCTGCGCCAGCAACTGGCTGCAACACCCTTTGCCCAGGGTTGATCGCTCAGGGCCGACGATCAGTCTTCGTCGGTGTCGTCGCCGCCGACCGGCACGAGGCGGATCTGCTTGCGGCCCAGCTTCAGTTCGAACTCATCGCCGGGTTTGAGATCGAGCAGACCGGTGTAGGCCTTGCCCACCAGCAGGTTTCCATTGCCTTGCACGGTGGCCACGAAGCTGAGTTTGCGGCCGCCCTTGCTGACCGGTGAGCCCGCGCCATTGCCGAGGCTCACGCCTTTGGCTTCCAGCAGAGCTTCGTAGAAGGCCGTGAAGTTGAGCCGCTCGGTGCCGTCCTTCTTGGTGCTGAGATAACCGCAGCTGCGGACGAGCTCAGACTTGGAGGCATCGCCAAGCTCCTTGACTTTGGCCAGCAAATCAGATCCAGTGAGCATGTTCGGATGCGCCTGAAGACGTCTTCAACATAGCAATCGAAGGGTATGCCTCTGCAAGTGGGTGGCCAATTCAAGCTGCGATCCAGCGGCAACATCGTATGACCGAGCCCGAAAATGGAGCGTCTTCGCTTAGCTGGTCCCTGGCGACACTGGGCATGATGGCTCTGGACGAGGGCTCAGTTCCCTGCTATAGACAGGATCCTGGGTGCCGCAGAGGATGTCCCAGAACGTGAAATAAAGACCGAAGTGAACGCTGTGCCTGCGGTGGTGGAGCGAATGATGCTGGGGGCCGATCACCCAGCGTCCCAGCCAGTGGTGCGGAAATGAACCGGGCAGGCGATCGAGGCCGAGGTGGTTCACCACCGCCCACACGCTCATGGTGGTGAGCACCGCCAGCAGGGTCACCACATGGAGGGGCACCACGAACACGATCGCCACGAGGAACACCGCCTGGACCGCCGCTTCGGCCGGATCGAAAGCGAAGGAGGTCCAGGGTGTAGGGCACGGCGATCGGTGATGACCCTGATGCCAGCGCGCGAACAGGGCAGGGTGATGGAACAACCGATGGGTGGCGAAAAAATAACCGTCCTGCAGGATCAGCACGGCGCCATAGCTGAACGCGGCATAGAGCAGGCCACGCATGCTGGTGCCGTCGTATAGCAGGGTGAAGCCATGGTTGTAGGCCGTCATCATCGCGGCGGTGGCCAGTGCGAAGATCGCCGCCGACATCATCGAGAGCCGGATGTCATGGCCGATCCAGCGGCGCGAGGGGCGGCGGCCGATCGCCGGAGGCTGCGGCGAAGCCGCTGCGGCCACGATCGCCGTGGCGCCCGTCGGCTCAGATCGGTACAACAGCAGATGGGAGATTCCGGCCACGAGGAAGTAGCGCAGCACGATCACCGCGAAGAACACCACCACGTAGAAGCCGAACCCGTGGCTCTGCATGCCTGACCGCCATTCCCTTCACCGTATGGGCGCTGGCCGATTCCTCCAGGGTGGGTTTCCCCCTGGCACGCACCCGGCTGTCCCCCCAACCCGCCAAGGTTCTGTTCGCAATGCCACACCGGGGGTGGTCGGCACAGAACGGCTGGCGCTCCTGGCCGTGGCTGGAAGCGCCGTGCTGGTCTTGACCGTCACCACCGCCGCCTTCCGGGTGCGGGCACACGACTCCGCCCTCGCGGACCGCGACCGGCTGCAGAACGCCGTCAAGCCTGGGAATCCCCTGCGCCGGGTTCCGCCAGCTGCTGCGTGATCAGCTCGTTACCGCGCAGATCTGCGACCGGGCGGTGACCCTCTGCTGGAGTGGTTCCGCGGTGGTGATCCGCCCAGCGCCACCGTGATCAGCTACTAGCCCTCAGCCATCAGCCTTTCCAGCCCGCCAGCCGCGAGGCGGCCTGGGAGCGTGCCAGGGCGCGGGCGGCCGGCAGGGCCGGCTCCAGCCGCAGTGAGGTGAACGGTGGCAGGTAACGGCTACGCAGCCAGGCCCCCCAGCGGAACTCATGGAAGGGAATCAGAGGGGCCGCCTCGATCACCCCCTCCCGCTTCAGCTTCCACACCAGGCTGCGGTAGGGGTCGTCGTGCAGGTCCAGCAGGCTGCTGGGCAGCCGCTCCGGCGGCAAGGGGCCCTGGCCGCGGCCGTCGAACAGATACAGCCAGCCCAGCATTTGGAGCTCCCGCAGCACTGAGGGCCGGTCGCTGTGGTCGAGCTGACGCACCACGTAGCCGTAGGCGGTGGCCCCGGGGTCCACATCCAGCAGGCCGCGCAGGCGGTGGTGCCGGTCCACCATCCAGAGGCCGCCAGCGGCGCTGCGCGCCAGCGGCACCGGCTTCTTCCGCAGGTAGTTGCGCCGCTGCTTGTCGGGTTCGCCCCGGAAGTCGGCGCGCCGGTGCAGCACCTCCGCCATGCCGATGCACATCTGGGTGGGCTGCAGCTCCGCCACCGGCACTTCGATCAGTGCCTCGGCCTCGGGCGGCGGCGGCAGGGGCTCGAAGGGTTGCTGCAGCTGAGACATGAACGGGAGGGGTGTGTCCGGAGGAGGGTGCGGTCAGGCGCTGCCGGCGTGGCCGGTGGAGACAGCTTGGCCTGCAGGCGGGAGTTGCTCTCTACACGATTTGATCTGTTGTTTCGTTCATGAACAGCCCGTTCGCGCGGAGAATGTTCCCTTCATCTCTGATCTTGACAGGCTCTTAACCGTTCCATTACACGCCTGGTCATCTGGCGCTGCTAACTATCAGTGGTCTTTCAACTGGGCTGCTCCAATGACCTTCGCGAAGAAGGCCCTGGTTTTTGGTTCTCTTGCTGTTCTCGGCGTTGGTGCGGCGGCTACAGCACAGACCGCACTCAATGGAGCCGGCGCTTCATTCCCAGCCCCATTTTACCAACGCGCCTTTGCTGATCTGGCAGCTGGCGGCGGTCCGAGGATCAATTATCAGTCGGTTGGTTCAGGTGCTGGTGTGCGCCAATTCATCGCTGGCACTGTGGATTTCGGTGCCACCGACGAGCCGATCAGCGCCGCGGATGCTGCCAAGGTCAGCCGTGGTGTGGTGCAGTTCCCCACCGTGGGCGGCACGATTGCGATCGCCTTCAACCAGCCCGGTTGCAACCTCAAGCTCACCCAGAAGCAGGCCGCTGATGTGTTCTTGGGCGTGATCAACGACTGGAAGCAACTCGGTTGCAAGCCCGGCCGGATCTCCGTGGTTCACCGCTCCGACGGCTCCGGCACCACCTTCGCGTTCACCAACTCCCTATCTGCCTTCTCGCCGGCTTGGAAGAGCCGCGTGGGTGAAGGCAAAGCCGTCAAGTGGCCCGTTGGTGTGGGCGGCAAGGGCAACGAAGGTGTGGCTGGCATCATCCAGAACACCCCCGGCTCGATCGGCTACCTCAACCAGGCCTTCGTGAAGGGCAAGATCCGCGCGGCTGCCGTCCAGAACAAGGCGGGCAAGTTCGTGCTCCCCAACCTCAAGAGTGGCGCCGCCGCCCTCAACAACATCCAGCTGAACGCCATGCTGGCGGGTGAAGATCCCAACCCGGCCGGCGCTGACAGCTACCCCATCGCCACCCTCACCTGGGTGCTGGCGTACCGCAAGGGCAACGGCGCCAAAGCCAGCTCCATCCGTGCGGCCATGACCCATCTGCTTAGCCCTGCCGCCCAGGGCAAGGCCGACGACCTCGGTTATGTGCCCCTGCGCGGCTCCATCCTCAGCAGCGCCCGCAAGGCCATCGCCAACATCGGCTCCTGATCCTCAGATTCAGGCGTTCGCAACCGGGAAGGCCCATCTCGGCCTTTCCCAACCGCAAGGGGGGCTTCGGCCCCCTTTCTTTTTGAGGGGCGTTGATCTTGGTCTTGAACTTGTCTTGACCCGCAGCCTCTTTGAAACATTGCACCCGATTGGGGACGGCCCAGCGCTTGTGCCTTGCTCGCCGCCCGGGGCCTTAGCCGCTGCTTAACCGACTGCTTATCCGGCCTTTGCCTTGTTGTCGGTAGTCCTCCATACGCTCAATGGTGTCCCCGGGTGATGGCCATGGTTTCGACACCTTTCCGTGATGCCGGCCGCAGCGGCGCCATTCGAGACATCCTCGAAACCAGCTATCGCAACCGCAACCTGCTGCACGTCACCGCCGGAAGCGGTGTGCCGTTGATCAAGAACAGCATCTGGCTGGTGGTGCGCGGCATGGTGAAACTTGAGGCCGTCACCATGCACGGCGATGCACTGCTGCTCGGCCTGGCTGGCCCCAACGAACCCTTCGGCGAGCCGCTCACCAATGTGCAGGCCTACGGCGCGTACACGATCTGCGATTCCGATCTGCTCTGCCTCTCCTGCGCTGAGATCGAGCAGTCCCCCCATCTCGCCATGGCGATGATGCAGGCCCTGGTGTCGCGCTACCGCCAGGCCGAAACCATGCTGTCGCTGCTGGGGCTGCGGCGCGTTGAAGAACGGGTGCGCGGCTTCCTGGAATTGCTGGCTCAGGATTATGGCCAGGCCTGCGACACCGGCCTGCGGCTGAACCTGCGGCTCACCCATCAGGAACTGGCCAGCGCCCTCTCCACCACCCGCGTCACCGTCACCCGCGTGCTGGGCGTGCTGCGTGAAGAGGGCTGGCTGCAGATCGATGGGCAGCGCCATCTGGTGATCAGCCATCTGCCCAAGCGCCGATGAGCCGGCAGGAGCCTGGCCTAGCTTCAGCCCAGGATGCCCCCTGGGCCGGAACCCCCATGCCACGGCTGCTGATCGTCGATGATGATGAAGGCATCAGAACCACCCTTCAAGAGGCGCTCCGCCATGAAGGTTTCGATGTGGTGTGTGCCTCCAACGGCCGTCAGGCGATCAACCAGATCGATGCCCGCCAGCAGGCGTCGAGCGGGGGCTTTGATCTGGTGGTGCTGGATCTGATGCTGCCTGGTGTGGGCGGCCTGGATGTGTGCCGCCATCTGCGCCGCAGCGATGCCCACACACCGATCCTGATGGTGAGCGCCCGTGACACCGAAACCGATCGGGTGCTTGGCCTTGAGCTCGGCGCCGACGATTACCTGGTCAAGCCGTTCGGGCTGCGTGAACTCGTGGCACGGTGCCGCGCCCTGCTACGCCGCTCCCAGGGCCCGTCCGAGCGCTTTCCGGTGCGCCCGGCCATCAGCCATGCGGGTCTCACCCTCTATCCCGATGAGTTCCGTGTCACCCGCGAGGGGGTGAATGTGAACCTTTCGCCGAAGGAATACCGCCTGCTGGAGTTCTTCATGCAGAACCCCGGCCGGGTCTGGAACCGCAACCAGCTGATTGATGAGGTCTGGGGCACCGACTACGTGGTGGACACCAAGACCGTGGACGTGCACATCCGCTGGTTGCGGGAAAAGCTGGAGGCCAACCCCTCCGCTCCCGAACACATCCTCACAGTGCGAGGCTTCGGCTACCGCTTCGGTTGAGGGCTCTGTTCCCGTGAGGTCTCTGCTCACCCTGGCCTTCGGCGTGCTGATCGGCTGGGGCCTGGCCCGGGCGGCCGCCAGTTGGCGCCGCCGTTCGCTTCAGGCCCGTGCGCTGGCGGCACCCCCGCTCAGCCGCTCCCAGCTGCTCGCCTGGCTGAATGCGGCCCCGCACGGCTGGCTGGCCCTCGATCGGGCCAGCACCATCCAGGCGATCAACACCAAGGCTGATCATCTGCTGCAGTTGCCCGCCGATTCGCTGTTGCGTGGCGAAGAGCTCAGCCAGCTGGTTCATTCGCCCGAGCTGGAGGAGGGCGTCCAGCGCTCCCGCCGGCTGGAGCGGGCCCAGCGGGTGGAGTGGAGCCTCGGGGCCGAGCCGCTGGAAGCCACCCTGCTGCCCGGAGAGGACGGCTGGATGGCGGTGTGGCTCAGCAGCCGCCGCTCGCTCGAATCCCAGCTTGATCAACAGAGCCGCTGGGTGAGTGATGTGGCCCATGAGCTCAAGACGCCCCTCACGGCCCTGCTGCTGGTGGGCGACAGCCTGGCCGCCCAGGCCACCCGTTCCAACGTCGTGCTGATCGAGCGGCTGCAACGTGAGCTGGAGCGGTTGCGGGAGCTGGTGGGGGACCTGCTGGAGTTGTCGCGGCTGGAGAACAGCCTCCCCGGCGATGACGAGCGCTACCGCTGCCTCGACCTGCGCGACCTGCTGGCGGAGGCCTGGAGCAGCCTGCGCCCCCTGGCCGACCAGCGCGCCGTGAGCCTCGATCTGGCGGCCTGCCCAAGCGCGCCGCTGCGGGGGGATGGGAGCCGCCTGCACCGGGCTCTGCTCAACCTGCTCGATAACGCCCTGCGCTACACCCCCGACGGCACCGCGATTGACGTGGGCATCAGCGGCACGGGGCAGTGGTGGGAACTCACGGTGCGCGATCGCGGCTGTGGGTTCAGCGACACTGACCTCAAGCATCTGTTCGAGCGCTTCTACCGCGGTGATCCCTCCAGGGTGCGCAGCCGCCGCTCCGGCAGCGGCCTCGGCCTGGCGATCGTGCAGCAGATTGCCCTCACCCACGGCGGTCGGGTGGAGGCTCGCAACCATCCTGCCGGTGGTGCCCTGGTGGAGCTGGTGCTGCCGCGGGGCGAGTCGCCCCTTCCTTCGGTTTCCCCGTAAGGTGAGGGCTCACCATTGCCAGTAGGGCGTCGGATCAGGGGATGACACAAGCTCTGGCCCTCCCGCCTGAACAGCATGCCGCCTCCGCCAGCACGGCTCCTGTGCGGCAGTCGGTGCCGAAGATGTATCTCGACCCGCCGGAGCCGTGGAATCCCACCGTGGGTCTGTTTCTGGCGGGCTACGCCCTGGCCGGGCTCTGCATCTGGGGCTGGTTCGTGGGCAACTGGTCGTTGCCGGTGCTGCTGCTGCTCGGTTTCCTTGCGCTCCACCTGGAGGGCACGGTGATCCACGATGCCTGCCACAACGCCGCCCATCCCAACCGCTTCTGGAATGCGGTGATGGGTCACGGCGCGGCGCTGCTGCTGGGCTTCAGCTTTCCGGTGTTCACGCGGGTGCACCTTCAGCACCACGCCCATGTGAACGATCCCAAGCGCGACCCCGACCACATCGTGTCCACGTTCGGTCCGCTGTGGTTGATTGCTCCCCGCTTCTTCTATCACGAAGTGTTCTTCTTCCGCCATCGCCTCTGGCGGCGCTGGGAGTTGCTCGAGTGGGGTCTGGCCCGGGCCCTGTTCTTCACGATCGTGGCTGCTTCAATCCGCTTCAACTTCCTGCCGTTCGTGCTCAACGTCTGGTTCGCTTCGGCGCTGATGGTGGGTGTCACACTGGGCCTCTTCTTCGACTATCTGCCTCACCGCCCCTTCCTTTCGCGCAACCGCTGGCAGAACGCCCGGGTGTATCCCAGTCGCGTGATGAACTGGCTGATCATGGGCCAGAACTATCACCTGGTTCACCATCTCTGGCCCTCGATTCCCTGGTTCGAGTATCAGGACGCCTACCGCGCCACCCAGGATCTGCTCGAATCCAAAGGCTCACCTCAGCGGCTGGGGTTGTTTGAAACTCGCCACGACGGCATCAATTTCCTCTACGACATCTTCTGCGGCATCCGCAGCCACAAGCGCCGCCGCAGTCGCCTGCGCCCGATCGCCGCGCTCTTCCCCAGCCCCCGCGCCCGCCGTCATGTGCTGGCGCTGCTGCACCGCACCGCCGTTTCCCCTGTGCCCCGCTCCACGGTGAGCTGAGCGAAAGAAGCTAGTCGGCCAGGATTTTCGGCACCCGGAAGAAATCGCCCTGGCGCTGCGGCGCCAACCCCAGCAGTTCCTCGCGCACGGGAGTGGGATCCACCCGGTCGTCGCGGGTCACGTTCACCACTTCCACCGCGCGGGTGGTGGCTGGCACGCCCTCGGTGTCCACCTGCTCAAGATGGGCGACGTAATCGAGGATGCGCTCCAGCTGGCTGGTGTAAGTGGCGATCTTCTCTTCAGGCAGCTCCAGGCGGGCCAGTTTGGCCACCTTGCGCACGTCGTCGCTGTCGATCCTGCTCATCGCACCGGAGCTCACATCTGAGGCCGAACCTAGCCTGCGCCCACCCGTTCAGTCGGCTGGTTCCCCGTCGCTGAGGAAGGCTTCGAGATCGGCGGTGAGCGCGCTGGCGGCCTGATCGAGGATGGCCGCGCCATGGGCGGCGGTGGCCAGGAAGGGATCGGAGCCCATGCGCCCATCGGGGTGGCGGCGGCGGAAATCCTCCGGCCCGTGGATCGGGCCCGCCGGCGCCGCTTCCGGCAAGGGGCGCTGCAGGGCGATCAGGCTGGGCTCCAGGTGCAGGGTGAGGGCGATTTCGCTGGGGGTGGCGTGGTGCCCTTCACGATCGCCATAGAGCTCCCGGGCCTGCCGCATCACCGGCCCCGCCATGAACCAGTTGGCCAGCCGGCAACGCAGCTCGGTGGCATGGGGCAGCCCGCGGGCGGCGGCGGTGCTGTAGGCCTGGGCGAAGGCGGCCCGCGCCGTGGCGATGTTGCCGCCATGCCCATTGATCACGAAGATGCGCTGGAAGCCATGCCGTGCCAGCGACAGCACCACGTCATGCAGCACGGCCAGCAGGGTGGCGGGTTGGAGGCTGATCGTGCCGGGGAAGGCCAGGTGGTGCTCCGCCATGCCGAAGGCCTGCGCGGGCGTCACCAGCACGCCGGTTCGGCGTCCCACCTCGAGCGCCACCGCTTCGGCGGTGAGGGCGTCGGTGCCGATGGCGCCGGTGGGCCCGTGCTGTTCGGTGGAGCCGAGCGGCACGATCACCCCCTTGCAGCGCTCCAGATAGGCCTCCACCTCCGGCCAGCTGCGCAGCTGCAGCCGGATCGCCTCATGACCGGCCACCGGGCCCGGAACGGCGGGGCTGCCCGCCGTGGCCGGTGCGGGGGGGGACGTGGTGCTCACCGGCGAAAGGCGGCGGGGCCGCCGCATGAAACTGACCCGTGCATCATCTCTAGGATCGAAGCCAACCGGGCCTGACCCGGCCTCGTCCGGCGCTGGCCGGGAGGGTGATGTTGCACCGCAAGCTGGACCAGTTCTGCAGCGAGAAACGCCCGGTGTGGGTGTTCCTGCGGGATCAGCAGCGCTGGATCGAGCAGGCCACCGTGGTGGAGATCGTGGGCGATCTGGTCACCCTCCGCTACGACATGGCCGACGACGACGAGCGCCACAGCTGGGAGGAGAGCGTGCGGCTGGAATCGATCGGGGCGGTGAGCACCCGGCTGGCCTCGTTCAGCCGCAGCGGCAGTACGGAGGATCTGGAAACAGCCGACGACTGCCCGGAATCGGAACGGCTGCACAGCCAGGGCTGAACGCGGCTGGGCGGGTTTGCCCAGGCACAACGCCCGCTGGCTCGACGTCAGTGGGCCGTGCCGTTGCCGTCGTAATCGTCGGTGTCGTAGAAGCCGCCGCGGGTGCCGAAGTAGAGGGTGGCCAGGACGAACAGCCCGCTGCCGGCCAGCAGCACGGTGCCGAGGTTGAAACTGGAGAGAGCGCTGGACAAGGGAAGGAGCCGATCGGACGAATGGCAGGGACTGTGACCACCCCCGCCGGCGCCAGTCTGGCGGGTGGCGACCCGGCGGGCGCAGCCGTGTGCGCGAGCGATCACCGGCTGCCCGCTGCGGCCGGCGCCGGCCTGCCGCTAAAGGCCTTCGCCCGTCCCGCCGAGCAGGTGGCCCCCGATCTGGTGGGCTGCCTGCTGGTGCGCGCCCTGCCCGGTGGCGGCCATGTCTGGGGGGTGGTGGTGGAAACCGAGGCCTATAGCCAGAGTGAACCCGCCTGCCATGGGCACCGCCGCCGTTCCCCCAGCAACGACACCCTCTTCGGCCCGCCGGGCCGCTTGTATGTGTATCTCACCTACGGCCTGCATCACTGCGTGAATGTGGTCACAGGACACGACGACCACGCCAGTGGGGTCCTGCTCAGGGCCGTGGCCCTGCCGGGCGAGGCCGAGCGGATCGCTGCCGGCCCCGCTCTGCTGGCGCGGCGTTTCGGCCTGAACCGCTGCCACGACCGCCAGCTGCTGGCACCGCCGCAGGGGGCCTGGATCGCGCCGCGCCCGGAGGCGCTCCAGCGCTGGTGGCAGGGTTGTGAGCAGGCGGGCGACGACCCGATGGTGTGCACCACCCGCATCGGCATTTCTCAGGCCCAGGAGTTGCCCTGGCGCTGGTATCTGCGCGCCAGTCGCAGCGTCAGCCGCCGCGCGCGGGGCGATCGCCCGCCCCGGCCGGCGGCGGCCTTCTGCCCCGCCGCGATGGCCACACCGGGTGGGCTGCCATGAGCCGCTGGAGCCACCGCCATGTGCTGGATCTCTCCGCCTTCTCCCTCGCCGACTTCGCCACCGTGCTGGAGCTGGCGCAGCGCTTCCGCTCCCTGCCCACCAGCGGCGCGCGGCGTTTGCCGGCCCTGCAGGGCCGTCTGGTCACCAGCCTGTTCTTCGAGCCCAGCACCCGCACCCGCAGCAGCTTCGAGCTGGCCGCCCGGCGGCTGTCAGCTGATGTGCAGAGTTTCTCACCGGCCTCCAGCTCGTTGAGCAAGGGCGAGAGCCTGCTGGATACCGCCCGCACCTACGTGGCCATGGGCGCCGACGTGCTGGTGGTGCGTCATGCCTGCGCCGCTGTGCCCGCCGCCATGGCCCGCGCCCTCGACCGCAGCGGCGAGCGGGTGGCGGTGCTCAACGGCGGCGATGGTCTGCACAGCCATCCCAGCCAGGGGCTGCTGGATCTGCTCACCCTCGCTCGCTGGTTCGAGCCGACGGCGCCCACGCCCGCTGCCCTGGCCGGCAAGCGCATCGTGATCGTGGGGGATGTGCTCCATTCCCGCGTGGCCCGCTCCAACCTGTGGGCGCTCACCGCCTGCGGCGCTGATGTGGTGCTCTGCGGTCCTGCCACGCTGCTGCCCGATGGCTTCGCTGCCTTCGTGCAGGCACCGCCGCCGGGCCAGGCGCACGATCCGGTGGAGCGGCGCGGCTCGATCCGCATTGCGCGTCAGCTGGAGGAGGCCCTGCCGGGCGCCGATGCGGTGATGACCCTGCGCCTGCAGCAGGAGCGCATGCACCAGCACCTGCTCACCAGTCTGGACACCTACCACCGCCAGTACGGCCTCAGCCACCGGCGGCTGGAGTTGTGCGGCAAGCCGGTGCCGGTGCTGCACCCGGGGCCGGTGAACCGTGGCGTGGAGCTGAGCGGTGCGCTGCTGGATGATCCCAGCCGCTGCCTGGTGGAAGAGCAGGTGCGCAACGGCATTCCGATCCGCATGGCGCTGTTGTATCTGCTGGCTGCCGCTGAACCCGACCCGTTCACAGCAGCTTGAAACCGTCCAGTAACAGCCCGTAGAGGAAGCCGGTACGGGCGGCATCGATCAGCTGCAGGGTGAGGCGGTCGCCGCTCTGCTGCAGCAGGGCGCGGCGGGTGCGCACCGACAGCTCCATCAGTGCCACGCTGGCCAGGGCGGCGACCGGGTCCAGATAGGAGAGGGCGCCGATGAGCATGCCCACCGAGCCCCCCATGAAGAAGCCGCCCAGCAGCGTGATCACCTGCAGAGACAGCCGGCGCCAGGGATTGTGGGCCCAACCTTGCAGCCGTTCACCGGCCAGACCGATCTGGCGATGAAGCCTGGTCTGCTGCAGGCGGGTCACGGAAGAGGGTGGCAGGAGCAACGGCTGGCGATCCCCATCACCTGGCCCGGACAACTGCCAAACACTTTTTACACCATTTCTGGTGTGGGGGGTACCCCCAAACGCCATCCATAGGGGATTGAAATAAAAAGGCCCGGGCAGGGCCCGGGCCAGGGGGATGGGAACGGCCCCAGACAACCGATGGTTTCGCGTCCCGGCAAGATGCACCCTCCGCGGGTGCTGTCAAGGGACCGCCGGCCTCAGCCGTCGCCGTCCTTGTTCTTGCGGGCGCCCTTGCCCTCGAGCAGTTCGAGCAGTGCTTCCATCTGCGCCATCACGCCGCGCACCTCGCCGGCCTCGGGCAGCAGGCCGTCTTCCATGACGCCCTGGTGCATTTCGCGCAATTCCTGACGGATGTAGCGGAGATGGCTGACGACCTGTTCTCGCTTTGACTGCGACATGGAGGCGGGAGGCAGGATGCTGAGCTCCCTTTTACCCTATCGACCCCCCCTGACCCGCTGGCCAGGCAAGGGCTGCACCGGAGCAGGACCTCCAGCCGTGCCTGCCGCACCGTCGGTGGCACGGAAACCGGCGGGCTCAGCGGCGCGCGAAGCGGGCTCGTGCCTCGTCGTAGAAGGTGAGATCGATCGTGCTGAGCTGCGCCTCCTGCGCCAGCGCTTCGATCCGACGCCGCACGGCGGGGCGCACGAAGAAGGGCACTTCCTTGAGCTTCTGCTCGGCGTCGCTGGTCCAGTCCATGGTTCAGGTCAGTCGTTGGGGGATGTGGGGAGGCCTGGCGTCAGGTCGCATAGGCAACAGGCCGGAGACAGCCGTTTTGCAAGAGTGGGCGGATCGGATGCCCCCTGCGTGCAGTTTCACGGAAGCCTCGACGAGCTCAAGTCCATCGTCACCAGCCTCGACCATCCCGGTCACTGGGAGCACAAGGGGGCGTACGAGATGTTCGTCTTCGACGAAAAGCAGACCAACCTCCGCCTCAACTGGTGGCCCGACAGCGGTGCCATCACGCTTGTGGGCGACCCCGCCGACCGTGACAGCTATCAGGCCGCCCTCGCCGGCTTGCTCGATGCCAGCACCAGTTCAGCGGCTCCAGCACACGAGAGTTGAAGCGCTGCCCTTGAGAGAGTTGAAGAGCTTTCCCCCGCGAGAGTCGAGCTCCTCGCGTGCGTGAGATTTGAGGGTTTTTCCCACGTGAGACCTGAAGGCTTCCCGAACGTGAGGCTTGAACGGCTCCCGCTCGTGAGAAGCAGAGGATGATCTCTGGCCGGTGCTTGGCGCCCCGCGGTGAACATCCCTGAGGAGCGAGATCTCTTCTTCAGTGCAGGAGTTGCTCAGTCCGTGAGCCGCCCTGCACCGGTGGAGACGGTGGAAGAGGGCAGGTGGCCGCCTGCCGTGGATTCTTCGCCTTTTGGATGAATCTGTGAATCCATGGGCCCGACCACTCTGATGGGGTGATGTCTGCAGATGGTGCGCGGCTGATTCACGACATGGTTCGCGCTGCTCAATGCTCATGGATCGCTGCTCAATGCGTTGGATTGTTGTCATTCTTTGCTGCATCTTTTTAACCCGGGTAGGCTGTACAGAGTTCACGGAACGCAATGTCAGTCTTTGGATGCCCGGCACGGCTGGCGCCCTGCGCCGTGCTGGCGGCCTGCGCCATCGCCCTTCCACTTCCGGCTTTGGCAGTCCCCTATGTGTACGCAGATGCCATCCTGGGCGTCAAGTCAGTTGAAGGCTGTGTTCAACGGGCCACCATGCTCGCCAACAAGCATGGGTTTACATCCGAGCATGAAGTGGTAGACAAATCCGATTTCTACGCCGCTCATGCAGACTTGCCGATGACCCTTAATGTCTCTTGCAGCAGCAAGATCGGCACGATCGTGATCGCCGTGGCTGGTATGAACAACCAGGAAACCTTCGCTGCCTTTCAGAAGATCTACGCCGACTTCTAGAGCGTCGGTCGCTCAGGCAGAAGCCAGCGCCTGATCCCATCTCGGCCTTTCGGCGCGCAGCCTTTCCGTGCCCAGCCTTTCCGCTCTTGGCTGAGCCGCTCCCGTTGGTCGATTCGCTCCCGTCAGCCAGGCGGGCCTGCTTCGGGCGCTGTGATCCTGCTTGTCCCACCGCCAGCTCACAGAGCCAATCAAACGAACCGTCCGGTCACCAATGGCTCATCACCTCATGGCTTTGGGGTGCCGGCTCTCCGCTTTGCATTCGCCGGCATGGCCTGGCTCTCATCGATGGCGGCCTCGGTGGCTTCCTGGCTCTGGCAGAACGCGAGGAGAGGGCTGACGGGCTGCTGCAGCAAAGCTTTCTTACGTCTACGCCTATCTCCACAGGGGGCGGAGCCCCTTTGAACGGAGTGCCTGAAAGTCTGAGAAGCCGATGGAGAATAGGGGACTCGAACCCCTGACCTCTGCGGTGCGATCGCAGCGCTCTACCAGCTGAGCTAATTCCCCGTGGCGAAAAGCTATCACTGCCGCCTGGGTGTCTGCCGGGGCGGCTGGGCGTTCGCTGGCAGGGCCGTTGAGGCAGCGAGCAGCCGCTAGGCCGTTGATGCGATGGAATGAAACCGGACATCTGTCTCCATTGCCTTGGCCGACCCCATCGCTCCGTCCACGTCCGAGGCCGCCGGCCAGCCGCAGAGAAGCGGTGGCCCAGCGATCACCCCCGAGCGGCTTGAGGCCTTTGATGAAGCCGCGATCGCCGAGCTGGCCCGCCGCCTCGATGAAGACGATTACCCCACCCCCTTCGCTGGCCTGCAGGACTGGCACCTGATGCGGGCGCTGGCGATTCACCGCCCGGAGCTGGCCCGCCCCTACGTCCATCTGGTCGATCAGGAACCGTTCGATGAGGAATGAGGGCGACAGTCGTCCTGATCCCCTGGAGGGGTGCAGGATCCTGGTGGGCATCAGTGGCAGCATCGCCGCCGTCAAGCTGCCGGGCCTGGTGAGTGCCCTCGCCAAGCGTGGCGCCGAGACGCGCTGCGTGCTCACCCCCAGTGCCACCCGGCTGGTGAGCCCGGTGGCGTTGGCCAGCCTCAGCCGCCGCAGTTGCCTGCTGGAGGCCGACCAATGGAGCCACCAGGCGGCGCGGCCGCTGCACATCGAACTGGCCGAATGGGCCGATCTGGTGGTGGTGGCACCGTTGAGTGCCAGCAGCCTGGCCCGGTGGGTGCATGGCCTCGGTGACACCCTGCTGGCGAGCACCTTGCTGGCCGCCGAGGCGCCGGTGCTCGCCGCCGCCGCCATGAACACCGCCATGTGGAGCAGCCCTGGGGTGCGCCGCAACTGGCACGACCTCCAGAGCTTTGCCGGGGTGCTGCCGCTGGGCCCTGAGCCCGGGTTGCTCGCCTGCGATCGGCAGGGCGATGGACGGATGGCCGAACCGGCCCTGCTGGAACTGGCGCTCGAATCCATGCGCCTGCATGGCGCCAGCCGTGACTGGCGCGGCCGTCGGCTGTTGGTGAGCGCCGGTCCCACCCGCGAATTCCTCGATCCGGCCCGCTGCCTCACCAACCCCAGCACGGGGCGGATGGGGGTGCTGCTGGCTCAGGCCGCCCGCCTGCGGGGGGCGCAGGTGGATCTGGTGCATGGTCCGCTCAGCGTGGAGGCCGCCTGGCTGGAGGGGCTGCAGCTTCACCCGGTGGTCACCGCCGCTGAGCTGCAGCAGCAGCTGCTCGCCCTCCAGCCCGAAGCCGATGCGATCGCCATGGCGGCGGCGGTGGCCGACCACCGCAGGGCAGCCCCCTTGCCCACCAAGCTGGGCAAGGAGGAGCTGGCGCTGTCCCTGCAGGCGGGCTGGCAGGAGGTGCCCGACCTGCTGCAGCAACTGGTGAGCCAGCGCCGGCCCGGCCAGCGGATCCTCGGCTTCGCGGCCCATTCCGGCGATGTGCTGCCCCAGGCCCGGGCCAAGTTCCGGCGCAAGGGCTGTGATCTGCTGTTCGCCAATCCGATTGATCAGCCTGGTGCAGGATTCGCCGCCGCCACCAACCAGGGCTGGCTGCTGGGGCCGGGCTCCGACGAGCGCCCGCTGGCTTCGATGGGGAAACTGGCCGTGGCCCACCAGCTGCTTGATGCGCTCGGCGCCTTGCTCCCGCCGGCCTCCGAGCCTGCCCCACCGGCACCGGCCAGGCTGCTGTGAGTCATGTTGTTGAGAGGCGCAACTGCGCTGCAGGAGCCCGGGTTTCTCCTCTGTAGGATCGCCGCGACGCACGCCTTAACAAGGTTTCACCCTGCCCGCGCGGCTTCTCCCCATGCGTTTCCGACCCCTGCTCGCACTCGTGCTGGCGCTCTGCCTCACCATGGTCACCGCCTGCGGCGGCGGTGCCAAAGCTGTTGGTCGCTCCAACGTCACTTACGAAGACATCGTCAACACCGGCAAGGCCAACGACTGCCCCACCCTTCCCGATTCTGCGCGCGGCACGATTCCCCTCGATTCCGGCGCCCGCTATCAGCTTCGCGACATCTGCCTCCACCCCAGCGAGGTGTTCGTCAAGGGTGAACCGGCCAACAAGCGGCAGGAAGCCCAGTTCGTGGCCGGCAAGATCCTCACCCGCTACACCTCCAGCCTGGATCAGGTGTATGGCGATCTGACCGTCTCCGGTGACTCCCTCACCTTCAAGGAGCTCGGCGGCATCGACTTCCAGCCGATCACCGTGCTCATGCCCGGTGGTGAGGAAGTGCCCTTCACCTTCTCCAGCAAGGAGCTGCTGGCCACCTCCAACGGAGCCGCGATCAGCACCAGCACCGATTTCGAAGGCACCTACCGCACCCCCAGCTACCGCACCAGCAACTTCCTGGATCCCAAGGGCCGTGGACTCACCACCGGCTACAGCAGCGCTATGGGCCTGGTGCCGGCCGGTGACGACGAAGCCCTGGCCAAGGAGAACACCAAGCAGTACATCGATGGTCGCGGCTCCATGAGCCTCTCGATCACCAAGGTCGACAGCGCCACCGGTGAATTCGGCGGGGTGTTCACGGCGATCCAGCCCTCCGACACCGACATGGGCGGCAAGCAGGCTGTCGACGTGAAGGTTACCGGCCAGCTGTTCGGACGCCTCGAAGAGGCCTGAGCCAGGCCCGGGCCTTCCGCATTTCGCCAAGCCCTTCCGGAGCAGTCTCCGGAAGGGCTTTTTCGTCCCTTCCCATCGG
>NZ_JAHLYO010000028.1:0-92870 GCF_025128015.1 Synechococcus sp. CS-1333 | reverse complement strand
GCCGGCGGCGCCGCCGGCCGTCGGGTTGCCCCAGTTACAGAACCAGGTCAGCTGCCCGGCCCTGCAGCAACGGGTGCGCGCCCACCTCGGCCCCGAAATCGGTGTGTGGAGTGTCACCGTGGCCGATGGCAACGGCCGGCTGCTGGCCGATGTGAACGGCCTGCGTCCGCGCGTGCCGGCCTCGAACCAGAAGCTGGTCAGTTCCGCCTTCGCCCTCGACCGGCTGGGCCCCGACTACCGCCTCACCACCCGGCTCTGGCGTCTGCCTGATGGCACCCTGCGCCTCACCGGCGAGGGGGATCCCGATCTCGATCTGCCCCAGTTGCAGCGCTTCGCCCAGCTGGCCCTTGGTTCAGGAGGTGGGCCAGGCCTGCCGGGTGCCAATGTGCGCCTGGAGCTGGCCGAAGAACCGCCCCAGGCCTGGTGGCCCCAGGGCTGGCATCCGGAGGATCGCGCCTACGCCTATGGGGCGCCGATCACCCGGCTGGCCATCACCAGCAACGCGATCGACATGGCTGTGGCCAATCCACCCGGTCGTCTGCAGCGCCTGCTCACCCGCACACTGACCAGCCAGGGAGGGCGGAACGTGCAACTGGCCATGGTGTCGTCCCTGGCACCGCTGCCGGAAGGATCCGTGCTGCTGCACGAGGAACCCTCAGCACCGATGCACAACCTGCTCAGCCTGGCGAATTCCGAAAGCCACAACTTCACCGCTGAGGTGTTGCTGCGGCAGGCAAGCGGCACCTGGTCGCTGCCCCAGAGCCGGCAGGCTGCCCTGCAATGGCTGCGGGCCCAGGGGTTGCCCACCGAAGGTGTGGTGGTGATGGGCGGCAGCGGCCTCGACCGCGGCGACCGGCTAACCTCCCGCCTGCTCGCCGGCCTGCTTCTGCGCATGGCCCAGCACCCCTTCGGCTCCAACTACATCGCCTCGATGGCCGTGGCCGGGCGGCGCGGCACCCTGCGCAATCTCTACAAGGGCACCAGCCTCGACGGACGCCTGCACGCCAAAACCGGGACGCTCACCGGCGTGCGTTCGATCAGCGGCGTGCTCGACACCACGGATGGCCCCCGCTACGTGAGCCTGATCTCCAATGGAGCCAGTTCACCGAACACCACGATCGGCCGGGTGCTCCGCGACGTGCAGATCGTCAGCCTCTGCCAGCCACCTGCCTGAGGCGTGAGGCGGCGCGGCGGGCGCGGCTGGTGAGGGGAGCCTCCTTGGCTTCAGCCTCAGCGGCGGGTTGGAGGGCAGCACGATCACTGGCCGGAGGGGTCTCGCTGGTCTGCAGCCGCCCCAGCTCACGCCGCCCGGCATGCACCACCTTGTTGAGTTCGCCAAGCCGCGTTTCCAGCTCCGTCAGCACCTGCTCGGCATAACGGTTGGCGCCTTCCTGCACCGCTCCCGCCTCCTGCCGCGTGCGGGTGATCAACTGTTCGCACTGCTGCTGGGTCTGCTGGCGGAACTGCAGGGCGTCGCTGTGCAGGCGTTCGGCCTCCGCCTGGCTCTCGCGCTGAATGCGCAAGCCTTCCTGGCGGATCTGCTCGATCTCCTGCAGGCTCTGCTGACGACTGCGTTCATGCTGGTCGCCCAGCTGACGCTTGAGCTCGGTGTACTCGGCGTCGAGCTGCTGGCGGCGCTGGATCGCCTCCTGCTCCAGTTGCTGGCGGCGCGCACCGAACTGCTGCTCCATCTGGGCCTGACGGGTCTGGTGCTCCTGCTCTGCCTGGGCCACCTGCTGACGGGTGGCCAGCTGCATCTGCTCGCACTGCTGGCGGGTGTGCTCCCGGATCTGCGCCCCCTGCTGTTCCGCTTCCTGCCGCACCGAAGCGGCATTGATCAGCTGCTCCCGCTCGCGGCGGGCCTGCACCATGATCTCTTCGGCCTGCTGCCGCGCCTTGGCGATGAACGTGTCGCGCTGAGCCAGCAGCTCCTGCGCCTGAAGCAGCTCCGCCGGGAGCTTCTCGCGAATCGTGTCGAACACCTCGATGGCGTCCTGCTCGTTCACCAGCCGGCCGCCGCTGAAGGGGATGCGCGAGCCCTCCAGCACGATCTCTTCGAGTTGTTCGAGCTGTTCCAGCACGCTGATCCGAGTCTCGGTCATCTCATCGGGGCGGGAATGTCTGATTAAAGAGCCTGGCGAGTTCCTCCGCCACTCCGCCGGGCACCAGGTGGCGCACCTCACCGCCGAAGCGCGCTACCTCCTTCACCACGCTGCTGCTGAGGAAGCTGTGGGGCACGGCGGTGGCCAGGAACAGCGTTTCCACCTCCGGCGCCAGGCTGAGATTGGTGTGGGCGATCTGCAGCTCGAACTCAAAATCGCTCATCGCCCGCAGCCCCCGCAGGATCACTCCCGTGCCCGTCCGGCGCGCGAACTCCACGGTGAGGCCGTCGAAGCTGCCCACCTCCACATTGCTGAGATGGGCGGTGGCGCGGCGGATCTGCGCCAGCCTCTGGTCAAGCGAAAAGCTGGGCTGTTTGGAGGGGTTCTGCAGCACCCCCACCAGCACCTGCTCGAACAGGCGACTGCTGCGCTCGATCAGGTCGAGGTGGCCAAGGGTGATCGGATCGAAGCTGCCGGGGTAGAGGGCCTTCATGGGAGCGGGGGCGAGGGGCCCGGCGGCGGGAGCGGCGGGGGGATCCTATGGAGGCTGCTGCTGGCTGCGGTCGCGAGCGGTCCCCCCCTCCGGCTTGCCTAAGGTTGGAATCACCTCCAGGAACCAGGCCATGGCTGTGGATCTCAACGTCGATGGCGCCGCCGCCCCCGTGCTCGACAGCGCCGCCAAGAAAACCCTGCTGCGCAAGATCCCCCACGGCGTGTTCATCTGTGGCGTGGCCGAGGGCGATGACGTCAACGGCTTCACCGCCAGCTGGGTCACCCAGGGGTCGTTCGATCCGCCGCTCGTGGTGATGGCCGTGCGCGCCGATTCCACCAGCAACGGCATCATCAGCCGCACGGGCCGCTTCTCGCTCAACGTGCTCTCTGCCGAGCAGAAAGACCTGGCGGCGGTGTTCTTCAAGCCCCAGAAAGGCATCGGTGGCCGCTTCGATGCCGCTCCCTTCACGCTCGGGCCCCTGGGCCTGCCTGTGCTCGACGACGCGCTCGGCGCCGTGGAATGCGCGGTGGTGGGCCAGGTGGCCCACGGTGATCACACCGTGTTCGTGGCGGAAGTTAAGTCGGCCCAGCTTCACCGCGATGGCGCCGCACTGGAGCTGTCCACCACCGGCTGGCAGTACGGCGGCTGAGCCGCCTCTCGCGGGAGCATTGGGCATGGGGACCACGCTGCAACCGCTGCTGAAGGATCAGGCACGGCTGGCCCAGCGGCTGAAGGAGCTGCCGGCCGAGCCGGGCTGCTACCTGCTGCGCGATCTCGACGACCGCATCCTTTACATCGGCAAATCGAAGAGCCTGCGCAGCCGCGTGCGCAGCTACTTCCGTGATTCCCACGACCTCAGCCCCCGCATCAGCCTGATGGTGCGTCAGGTGGCGGAGATCGAGTTCATCGTCACTGACAGCGAAGCCGAGGCGCTGGCGCTGGAATCCAACCTGATCAAGAACCACCAGCCGCACTTCAACGTGCTGCTCAAGGACGACAAGAAATATCCCTATCTCTGCATCACCTGGAGCGAGGCCTACCCGCGCATCTTCATCACCCGTCGCCGCCGGCTGCGCAGCCCGCTCGATCGCTTCTACGGGCCCTATGTGGATGTGGGTCTTCTGCGCCGCACCCTGTTTCTGGTCAAGCGGGTGTTTCCGCTGCGTCAGCGCCCCCAGCCTCTCTACCGGGATCGCACCTGCTTGAACCACGCGATCGGCCGCTGCCCCGGCGTGTGCCAGGAAAAGATCAGCCCTGAGGCCTACCAGCACACCTTGCGCAAGGTGGCCATGGTGTTCCAGGGCCGCAGCGACGAACTGCTTGTGCTGCTACGCGCCCAGATGGAGCGCTACGCCGAACGGGAGGATTTCGAGGCGGCCGCCCGGGTACGCGACCAGATGCAGGGGCTCGAGCAGCTCACCGCCGACCAGAAGATGGCCCTGCCCGATGCCTCCGTGTCGAGGGATGTGCTGGCGCTGGCGGCCGATGCGCGCGTGGCCGCCGTGCAGCTGTTTCAGATGCGGGCCGGCAAGCTGGTGGGGCGGCTCGGCTACACCGCCGATGCCACGGTCGCCAGCCCCGGGGCGATCCTGCAACGGGTGCTGGAAGAGCACTACAGCCAGGTGGAGCCGGTGGAGATCCCACCGGAGGTGCTGGTGCAGCACCCCTTGCCGCAGCAGGCGCTGGTGGAAGACTGGCTGAGTGAGCGCCGGGGCCGCAAGGTACGGCTGCAGCACCCGCAGCGGCAACAGAAGGCCGATCTGATCGAACTGGTGGAACGCAATGCGGCCTTCGAGCTGGGCCGGGCCCAGCGCAGCGCCGAGCAGCACCAGCTCGCCACCGAAGACCTAGCCCAACTGCTGGATCTGCCCGAGCCGCCGCGTCGGGTGGAGGGCTACGACATCAGCCACATCCAGGGCAGCGACGCGGTGGCCTCCCAGGTGGTGTTCATGGATGGGCTGCCGGCCAAGCAGCACTACCGCAAATACCGCATCCAGAGCAGCAGCATCCGCTCAGGCCACTCCGACGACTTCATGGCCATGGCCGAGATCATGCGCCGCCGCTTCCGCCGCTGGGCCCAGGCGAAGGCGGAGGGGGCCGATCTGGTGGCACTGCGCAAGGCCACAGGCACCGCACTCCACACCGGCGGCCTCAACGACTGGCCCGATGTGGTGATGATCGATGGCGGCAAAGGACAGCTCTCGGCGGTGATGGAGGCGCTGCGGGAACTGAACCTGCACGAAGACCTGGTGGTGTGCTCCCTGGCGAAGCAGCGGGAGGAAGTGTTCCTGCCCGGCACCAGCCAGCCGCTGGAGACCGAACCCGACCAGCTCGGCGTCGTGCTGCTGCGGCGTCTGCGCGATGAAGCGCACCGCTTCGCGGTGAGTTTCCACCGCCAGCAGCGGGGGGAGCGGATGAAGCGTTCGCGCTTGAGCGACATCCCCGGGCTGGGACCCAAACGGGTGAAGGAGCTGCTTGGGCACTTCCGCTCGATCGATGCGATCCAGCTGGCCAGCCCGGCCCAGATCGCTGCGGCGCCCGGCGTGGGCCCCGCCCTGGCCCAGCAGATCTGGAGCTACTTCCACCCCGAGGCTGACCACGACACGGCTGACCATGGCGGGCCCGATCCGGACAACCTGGTGCCGGCCGCCGATTGTGAGCGGCATGAAGCCCCCAGCGTTGCGCAGGAGCCTGTTGGCCGGATCGGCAGCGGCGCCGGCGCCGCCCTCGTGAACTGAGCAGGAGCCATGGCGGGGCTCGGACTCTGGGTGCTGGGTGACCAGCTGCACGCGCAGCAAGCTGCTCTGGCCAGCAGCGCCCCCGGCCAGGCGCGGGTGGTGCTGATCGAGAGCAGTGGTGTGGTGGCCCGCCGCCGCTACCACCGCCAGAAGCTGGTGCTGGTGTGGAGCGCCATGCGGCACTTCAGCGTCGAGCTGCAGGCGCTCGGCTGGCAGGTGGACCTGTTGGAGGCGGCGGAATTCGGCACCACCTTGATCGACTGGATCCAGAGGCAGGGCATCCGCACCCTGCGCGTGATGGAGCCGGCGGATCGCCCCTTCCGGCAGGCGATCGAACGGCTTGATCTGGGCGGGCGCACCGGGGTGCAGCTCGAATGGCTGCCCTCCAACCACTTCCTCTGGAGCCGGGAGGCGTTCGCGGCCTGGGCTGGCCGCTACAAGCAGCTGCGCATGGAGCTCTTCTACCGGGAGGGGCGCCGCCGCTTCGGCGTGCTGATGGAGGACGGCGAACCGCGCGGCCAGCAGTGGAACTTCGACAAGGACAACCGCAAGCCACCGCGCCAGGGACTGGAAGGGCCGGCCCCGCTGCTGTTCAGCCCCGATGCGATCACGCGGGCCGTGATCGAGAAAGTGCGGCGCCTCGATGCGGAGCGGGCCGCCGCCGGGGAAGCGCCGCTACCCGGTGCGCTGGAGCCTTTCCATTGGGCGGTCACCCGCCAGCAGGCGCTGCAGGTGCTTGATCACTTCGTGGCCACCCGCCTGGCTGGTTTCGGCCCCTACCAGGACGCCATGGTCAGCGGCCAGCCCACGCTCTGGCATGCCCTGATCAGCCCCTACCTGAACCTGGGCCTGCTGGAACCGCTGGAGGTGATCCGCCGGCTGGAGTCGGCAGGTACGGGCGCGGCGAGCGGCGTGGAGCCACCGGTGCCGCTCGCCAGCCTGGAGGGGGTGATCCGGCAGCTGCTCGGCTGGCGCGAATACATGCACGGCCTCTACCACTGGTTCGGCGAGGGGTATGCAGGCCGCAACCACTTCGGCCACACCCGGCCCCTGCCCCTCTGGTTCGAGCACCTGGGCGGCAGCGGCATGGCCTGCCTGGATCAGGTGCTCGGCGAACTGGATCGCACCGGCTACGCCCATCACATCCAGCGGCTGATGGTGCTGGCCAACTACGGCCTGCTGGCAGGGCTCGATCCCCAGGCCCTCACCGTCTGGTTCCACCGCCTGTTCATCGACGGCCACGACTGGGTGATGCAGACCAATGTGCTGGGCATGGGGGTCTTTGCCGACGGCGGGCAGCTGGCCAGCAAGCCCTACGCCGCCAGCGACCGCTTCATCGCCCGCATGAGCAACTACTGCAAAAGCTGCCGCTTCGATCCGGCACAGCGCACCGGGCCAGCGGCCTGCCCCTTCACCACCCTCTACTGGAACTTCCTGGACCGCCACGAAGCCCTGCTGCGCGGCAATCCCCGCATGGCCCTGGTGATCGCCCAGCTCGATCGCCTCCCTGCTGAGGAGCGGCAAGCGGTCGCCGTCGCCGCTGCGGCCCACCTGGAGCGGGCGGCCGGATCGGCCCCCACCGGTGCCGCCTAACTTGAACGGGCCATCCCTTCGCTGCCGATGCCGGCCCTGGCCCTGCCCCCCGAGGCCTACCTCTGGTTCAAGACCCTCCACATTGTTGGCGTGGTGGTGTGGTTCGCCGGACTGTTCTATCTGGTGCGCCTGTTCATTTATCACGTGGAAGCCGAAGCGCTGGACGAGCCCTTGCGCGCCGCTTTCCACAGCCAGTACGAGCTGATGGAGCGCCGGCTGGCCAACATCATCACCACGCCCGGCATGGTGGTGGCGGTGACGATGGCGGTGGGGTTGCTGCTGGTGCAGCCGATCTGGCTGAAACAGAGCTGGATGCACGCCAAGCTGGCCGTGGTGCTGGCCCTGCTCGTGTACCACTGGTTCTGCTATCGACTGATGGGGCAGCTCAAGGCGGGCACCTGTCGCTGGAGTGGCAGGCAGCTGCGGGCGCTCAATGAGCTGCCCACCCTGATGCTGGTGCTGGTGGTGATGCTGGTGGTGTTCAAGGCCCAGTTCCCCACGGGAGCTGCCACCTGGTTCCTGGTGGCCCTGGTGGTGGCGATGGCGGCCTCGATCCAGTTCTATGCCCGCTGGCGGCGGCTGCGTTCCGAACGGGAGGCGATCGCAGGTGCCGGCTGACCACCCACTCGTGGAGGTGCTGGCTGCGGTGGACGCGCAGAGCTGCCCCACCCGGCTCAACTTCCATTGCCACACCCATTGCAGCGACGGCAGCCTCGAACCGGCCGCCGTGGCCGACCAGGCGCTGGCGATGGGCCTGGAGCATTTCGCCGTCACCGATCACCACAGCATCGCGGCTTACCAACCGGCCCGTGCGCACCTGGAGGAGCGCCAGCGGCTGGGGCAGCGGGTGCCGCAGCTGTGGAGCGGGGTGGAGATCAGCTGCCTGCTGGAGGGGTGCCTGGTGCATGTGCTGGCCCTGGGCTTCGAGCTGCACCACCCGGCCCTGGCGCCTTACGTGCGCGGCCATGCGGTGGTGGGGCCAGGGCTGCGCGCCGGCAAGGTGCGGGAAGCGATTCATGCCGCCGGTGGCCTGGCCTTGCTGGCCCATCCGGCCCGCTACCGGCGTCCCCACCAGCAGCTGATCGCGGCGGCGGCAGAGCTCGGCTTCGATGGGGCCGAAGCCTTCTACGACTACGACCTGACCAGCCGCTGGCAGCCCACACCGTTGGTGTGTGACGCGATCGCCAGCCAGCTGCAGAGCCTGGGTTTGCTGAGAAGTTGTGGCACCGATACCCATGGACTGGCCTTGTCAGGCCGCTAGGGTTCATCACAGGTTTCCGTTTCCTCACCATGGGTCTCTTCGATCGTCTGTTGAACATCGGTACCAAGGACGGCAGCTTCTCCTCCAAGCCGGCCAAACCCGAGAAGCCCGCCGCCAAGGCTGGCGAACAGACGTTCTTCCTCGACCCCGACACCTCCAGCTCCATGGGCAACGTGGAGTACATGCGGCGCTCCAACAAAATCCGGCACACCTTCCCCGGCAATGCCGACAATCCGGGTGAAAAGGAGATGGTGCAGGAAGTCGATTCGATGTCGGCGCGTCTGGAGAAAGCCAGCAGCGGCCTGCCGGTGAACGCATCGCCTGAATCCAACACCAGCCTCACCGGTGGCGTGCCCAAGCCGGTGAAGAAAACCTTCGCGGCCCGCCTCACCTCCGCTGAACTGGGTCAGCGGCTCAAGGGCGCGGCAGTCGCCGTCAACACGCCCGGCGGCAACTCTGCAGGCCGCAAGGCCGATGCCGCCGGCAGTTCCCAGCCCCAGTTCACCCAGAAGCCGGCCAAGCCTGGCGACATTGACCCGTTCAAGGCCATGGCCCGCGACCTCAACAACTGATCGGCTTGGTGAACGGCCGCGGTTCACTCCTTGAATGTGAGTGGCCGCGGTTCACTTGTTCAGGTTTCGATCAGGCTTTCGCTGCCGATCACCAAGGCCTTCAGGTGTTTGAGCTGGGCAGGGTCTGCTCCCTGCCACAGCTCGCGGTTGGCGGCCTCCAGCAGCCGCTCGGCCATGTCCCGCAGCGCCCACGGGTTCGACTGCCGCAGCGCCTGTAACACGTCGTCGTCCTGCAGCCACTGGCGGCAGATGGCCCCATAGCTCCAATCCGGCACCCGGCCCGTGCTGGCGTCATAGGCGAACAGGTAATCGAGGCTGGCGGCCAGCTCGAAACCGCCCTTGTATCCGTGGGCAAGCATGCCCTGAATCCAGCGCGGGTTCAGCACGCGTGAGCGGAGCACCTTGTCGAATTCATGCTCCAGCCGGTGCACGCGCGGCCGCTGGTGGCGCGAATGATCAGCGAACCAGAGGGCCGGAGCGCTACCGCGCACCCGTTCGCTGGCGGCGCTGAGCCCTCCTTGGAACTGGTAGTAGTCGTCGGAATCCAGCAGGTCGTGCTCACGGTTGTCCTGGTTGTGGAGCACCACCTCCACCTGACGCAACCGCTGCTCCAGCCCCTCGCGATCAGGGCTGGCCTCGCAACGGCCGTCACCGCTGGCGTCGTATCGCCAGCCGCTCCAGTTGAGGAAGGCCTCACCGAGATCGCCCCGCTGCTCCCACTGACCACTGTCGATCAGCCCCTGAAGCCCCGCCCCATAGGCCCCCGGCGCCGAGCCGTACACCCTGCCGCTTTGGCCTTCCTGGCGGGCATGGGCTGCCAGCGGGTTGTGCCTCTCGTCTTCATCAAGAACAGCGACCCGGCGGCTGGCCTGATTCATCCAGTCGACCAACTGCGGGAAAGCATCGCGGAAGAGGCCGGAGATGCGCAGCGTCACATCCACCCGGGGGCGTTGCAGCAGGCTGAGCGGAATCACCTCCAGATCCACCATGCGCCGGGTCGGTCCGTCCCACATCGGCCGCACCCCCATCAGCGCCAGCGCCTGGGCGATGTCCTCGCCGCCATTGCGCATCGTGGCGGTGCCCCACACCGACAGGGCCAGGTGGCGAAGGTCGTCTCCCTCCTGCTGCAAGTGGGCTTCCAGCAGCAGGGCGGCGCTGCGACGCCCCAGGTCCCAGGCGGCTTCGGTGGGCAGCCCCCGCAGATCCACGCTGTAGAAGTTGCGGCCGGTGGGCAGCACATCAGGGCGGCCGCGTGTGGGCGCCCCGGAGGGCCCGGCGGCAATGCGTTCCCCGGCCAGGCCCCGCAGCAGGGCCTGACGCTCGGCGCTGGCGCAGGCCAGCAGGCGCGGCAGCAGCTGACGCCGCACACGCTCCAGTACGGCCTGGGTTGTTGGCCCCACCACCACCGCTGCAGAAGCGGCAGTGGCGGTGGTGGGCGCCAGCAGCGGCTTCAGCAGATCGAGGGCCTGTGCTTCCAGTAGGGCAACGGCATCACCACAGCGGCGCAGGGCGGTCGGGGCAGAGGGAGAGGCCGAGTCAGAGACGGCGGCCGCGGGAGACGCCTGGAGGCGGAGGCGATCCGCGACGCTGAGTGGCGCCTCCTCGGCATCCGCCCACGGGTCCAGCTCCAGTTGCAGATCAGCGGCCAGGGCCTGGGTGAGACCAGGGCCCTCGGCCAGGGGGGGCCGCACCAGGCACAGCAGCAGCTCCAGCAAGGGCTGGGGGCCAGGCAGGTGGCCGAACACATGCAGGCCGGTGCGGATCTGAGCTTCCTTCAGCTCACACAGGTAGCCATCGGCGCCATCGAGACGCGCTTCAAGATCATCGATGGCCTGGGCAGAGGCGGATCCCACAGCAGCGCCGGCCGCGAATGATCTGTCTGCAGCTGATCCATCTGCAGATATGCCGTCTCCAGCAGTGGCAGGCGCGGGCAGCTCCAGGGAGGAGAGCAGCCCGGCGAGCCGCTCCCGTAAGGGAGCGACGCGCTCGCTGCCCAGCTGGCGGGCCTCCCAGTACTCGTCGAGCAGGGCTTCGAGCTCCTGCAGGGGCCCGTGCAGCCCGGCCCGATCGAGCGGAGGGGTGAGGTGATCGAGGATCACCGCCTGGGCGCGGCGCTTGGCCTGGGAGCCTTCGCCCGGATCGTTGACGATGAACGGATACAGGTGGGGCATGGGCCCCAGCGCCCACTCCGGGAAGCACTGATCGGAGAGGCCGAGCCCCTTGCCGGGGAGCCATTCCAGGTTGCCGTGCTTGCCCACGTGGACCACCACCTGGCTGGCGGCCACCTGGCGCAGCCACAAATACTGGGCCAGGTAGGCATGGGTGGGCGGCAGGTCGGGGGAGTGATAGCTGAGGCTGGGGTCGCGGCCGTAGCCCCGCTCCGGCTGCACCAGCACGGCCACGGCGCCGAAGCGCAGACCTCGGATCGGGAAGCCGGCACCAGCCGGCCCCTGCTCCAGGCCCTCATCGGCAGCTGGAGGCCCCCAGCGGGCCTCCAGCACGGCCCTGCCCGCCGCCGGGAGTTGCTGGTACCAGGCGAGATAGGTCGCCAGGGGCAGGTGATCGAGCGGCGGCCGGTGCTGGCTTTCCGGGTCGTTGGTGCGTCCGGACAGCAGCTGCTGGATCAGGGCATCCCCGTCAGCGGGAAGGCCTGTCGTCAGTTCCGCGGGCAGCTCGGAGGGGGTCACGCCCAGGTCATAGCCGGCCTCCGCCAGCCAGCGCAGCATCGCCGCGGCGCTGGCGGGGGTGTCGAGCCCCACGCCATTGGCCAGGCGGCTGTTGCGGGTGGGGTAGTTGGCCAGCACCAGGGCCACACGGCGCTGCTTCACCGGGGTCAGGCGCAGCTCCACCCAGGCCGCCAGCAGGCGGGCGATCCAGTCGAGCCGTTCCGGATCCGGCTGGTAGTGCATCAGCGCTGCCGAAAGCGAGGTATCGGCCCGCTCCAGCTCCTTGAAGGCACCGACCCGGCTGGTGATGCGTCCGTCAAGCTCGGGCAGAGCCACCTGCAGGCTGAGATCGAGCGGGCCGAGGCCGATGCTGCTGGCAGCCCATTGCTCACGGCTGCGGGTGCTGCAGAGCACCTGAATCACCGGCACGTTGAGGCGGTCCCAGAGCGGGGCACCCAGACCCGCTTCCTCGAACTGCACCGAGGCAAAGGAGGTGGTGCACAGCACGCCCTGCACCCCCTCCCTGTCCAGCAGGTCGGCCACCCCCTGCTGGACAGCGGGATCCCTCAGGCCACTCACCCACAGCGCCCGCGGGCAGAGTCCCTGGCGGCGCAGGGCCTGGAGCAGGACGGTGGCCAGCTGATCGTCGCCGGCCTGCAACAGGGCGCGGTAGAGGATCACCCCCACCCGTGCCCCCGGGTCTGCCCGCCAGTCGTGGGGAAGGGGGTCGGCCAGGGGCAAGGGCACCGGCGCTGGCGCCGCCTGGCCAGCGGCGAGCGCCTCCAGGCTGTCGAGCACGCGGCGCAGGTTGTCAGCACCGCCCTCGCGCAGGCAGCGGCTGATCGCCACGGCCAGATCCTCAGGCCCGTTGCCAAGGCTGGCCAGCTCCAGCTCCTGATCGGCCGTGCCGGCCGCCACGATCAGCCGGCGCCCGGGTTGGTGCTCCGCCCAGGCATGCAGCTGCTCCAGCCCGTAACTCCAGTGGCCCCGTCCGCCGAGCAGCCGCACCAGCACCACGCGGGTGGTGGAAAGGCTGGTGGCGATGTAGTGATCGAGCGCCGCCGGCGCGGCCAGCGCCGCCAGGTTCAGCCCCCGTACCGGCGCCGCACTGGGCTGCCGGGCGAGAACGGCGGCCAGGGTCTGCAGATCGGTGTCTGAACTGCTGAGCACCAGCAACGGCGTGGACTCCTGCTCCACGAAGGCGGAGTCCTCGAAGCCGGAAGGCAGGCCTGGAACGGCGGCAAGACGGTGCATCACGCCATCTTCGGCCCCGGCAGTGAGAAGATCTCACCAGCGAACGCCGCCGGCGCCGCATCTCCACGCGCTTCCGCATGCAGAAGTTTCTTCCTTACGCCTGGTTCGGCGGCCGCTGTGTTCCCTTCGGTGAAGCCACGATTTCAGTGGCCACCCACGCCCTCCATTACGGAACCGGCGCGTTCGGCGGCATGCGGGCCCTGCCCAACCCGGCAGATCCCAACGAGATCCTGCTGTTCCGCGCCGATCGGCACACGCGCCGCCTGTCCCAGAGCGCGCGGCTGCTGTTGGCCGAGCTGCCGGAGGCCACGATTCTCGATGCGATTCAGCAGTTCCTGCAGGCGAACCGTCCCACCACCCCAATCTATCTGCGGCCGTTCGTGTACACCAGCGATCTGGGAATCGCGCCACGCCTCCACGACATCGAGACAGATTTCCTGATCTACGGCATCGAGCTCGGCGATTACCTCTCCCCCGATGGGGTGAGCTGCCGCATCAGCAGTTGGTGCCGCCAGGAGGACCGCTCCCTGCCGTTGCGCGGGAAGATCAGCGGCGCGTACATCACCAGCTCCCTGGCCAAAACTGAAGCGGTCAAGAGCGGCTTTGATGAAGCGCTTCTGCTCAACAGCCGCGGCAAGGTAAGCGAAGCCAGCGGCATGAACCTGTTCATGGTGCGCGACGGCGTGCTGATCACCCCCGGGGTCGACCAGGACATCCTCGAGGGGATCACCCGCGCCAGCATCCTCGAGCTGGCGCAGGCCATGGGGATCCCCACCCTGGAACGCGCGGTCGACAAAACGGAGCTGTTCGTCGCCGACGAGGTGTTCCTCAGCGGCACCGCCGCCCGGGTCACGCCAGTGCGCCGGGTGGAAACCACGGATCTGGCTGGACCGCGGCCGATCATGGAGACGCTGCGCAGCGCCCTCACCGCGATCACCGAGGGCCGCGATCCGGCCTACGAGCACTGGGTTACCCGCGTGCGGCTCGATGGGTAAGCCAGCGGCACTTCCTACAGTGACAGCTGGCCTTGAGCGCGTAATCGATGACGGCAGCGGTGCAGCAGGCAGGGGCGCCAGCGACCCAGCGCATGGGGTTTCTGGAGCGTCTCCACGCACCTGAGCGGCCGGTGCTGGTGTTTGACGGGGCCACAGGCACCTCACTCCAGCAGATGGATCTCAGCGCCGCCGACTTCGGTGGCGCAGCCCTGGAGGGGTGCAACGAGCAGCTGGTGTTCACCCGGCCGGATGCCGTGCAGGCCGTGCACCGCCAGTTCCTGGAGGCCGGCTGTGATGTGATCGAAACCAATACCTTCGGCGCCGCCTCGATCGTGCTGGCCGAATACGGCCTGGAAGATCAGGCCTTCACGATCAACAAGCGGGCGGCCGAACTGGCCCGCGCCTGCGCTGCTGAATACAGCAGCCCCACCAAACCCCGCTTCGTGGCCGGCTCGATGGGGCCCACCACCAAGTTGCCCACGCTTGGGCACATCGACTTCGACACGATGCGCGACGCCTTCCGGGAGCAGGCGGAAGGCCTGATTGCGGGCGACGTGGACCTGCTGATCGTGGAAACGTGCCAGGACGTGCTGCAGATCAAGGCTGCCCTGCAGGGAATTGAAGCGGCCTTCAGCGCCACCGGGCAGCGGCGGCCGCTGATGGTATCGGTCACGATGGAAACCACCGGCACCATGCTCGTGGGCTCCGACATCGCCGCGGTGGTGTCGATCCTGGAGCCATTCCCGATCGATGTGCTCGGCCTCAACTGCGCCACCGGGCCCGAGCAGATGAAGGAGCACATGCGCTATCTGAGCGAGCACAGTCCGTTCGTGGTGAGTTGCATTCCCAACGCCGGGCTGCCCGAAAACGTGGGCGGCGTGGCCCACTACCGGCTGACACCGCTGGAGCTGAAGCTGCAGCTGATGCACTTCGTCAATGATCTCGGCGTGCAGGTGATCGGCGGTTGCTGCGGCACCACCCCCGCCCACATCGCAGCCCTCTGCGAGCTCACTGCCGATCTGCTACCCCGCCCGCGGGCCGTGCGGCGTCCGGAGCAACGGCTGGAGCGGCCGGCTTTCCACTACGAACCTGCGGCCGCCTCGATTTATGGCGTCACGCCATACCACCAGGACAACTCGTTCCTGATCATCGGTGAGCGGCTCAACGCCAGCGGCTCGCGCAAGGTGCGTGATCTGCTCAACGCAGAAGACTGGGACGGGCTGGTGGCCGTGGCACGCGGCCAGGTGAAGGAAAACGCCCACGTGCTCGACGTCAACGTTGATTATGTGGGCCGCGACGGTGAGCGTGACATGCATGAGCTGGTCAGCCGGCTGGTCACGAACGTGAATCTGCCGCTGATGCTCGATTCCACCGAGTGGCAGAAGATGGAAGCCGGCCTGAAGGTGGCAGGCGGGAAATGTCTGCTGAACTCCACCAACTACGAGGATGGGGATGAGCGCTTCTTCAAGGTGCTCGAACTGGCGCGGCGCTACGGCGCTGCCGTGGTGATCGGCACGATTGATGAAGAGGGGATGGCGCGCACCGCCGAGCGCAAGTTCGCCATTGCCCAGCGCGCCTATCGCGATGCCCTGGAATTCGGCATACCAGCGCACGAAATCTTCTACGACCCCCTGGCGCTGCCGATCTCCACCGGCATCGAGGAAGACCGCCTCAATGGAGCCGCCACGATCGAGGCGATCCGCCGCATCCGCAGCGAGCTTCCTGGCGTGCACGTGGTGCTGGGGGTGAGCAACATCAGCTTCGGGCTGTCACCAGCGGCGCGGATCACGCTCAACTCCGTGTTTCTGCACGCGTGCTGTGCCGCCGGCATGGATGCGGCGATCATCAGCCCGGCCAAGATCCTGCCGCTGATCAAGATCAGCGAGGAACACCAACAGGTATGCCGTGATCTGATCGCCGATGCACGCCGTTTCGATGGGGATGTCTGCGTCTACGACCCGCTCACCACGCTCAGCACCCTGTTCGAGGGGGTCAGCGCCCGGGAAGCACGCGACGCGGGGCCGCAGCTGGCGGATCTGGAGGTGGAGAAACGCCTCACCCAGCACATCATCGATGGTGAGCGCATCGGCCTCGAAGCTTCACTCAACGAAGCCCTCGCCAAGTACCCGCCGCTGCAGATCATCAACACCTTCCTGCTCGATGGCATGAAGGTGGTGGGTGAGCTGTTCGGTTCCGGCCAGATGCAGTTGCCCTTCGTGTTGCAGAGCGCTGAGACGATGAAGTTCGCCGTGGCGTTCCTTGAACCCTTCATGGAACGGGTGGAAGGCGAGAGTTCTGCCAAAGCTAAGTTCCTGATCGCCACGGTAAAAGGTGACGTTCATGACATCGGCAAGAATCTGGTGGACATCATTCTCACCAACAACGGTTATGAGGTGGTGAATCTCGGCATCAAGCAGTCGGTGGAAGCGATCATCGAAGCCCAGAAACTGCACCAGGCCGATTGCATCGCCATGAGCGGCCTCCTGGTGAAGTCCACCGCCTTCATGAAAGACAACCTCCAGGCTTTCAATGAGGCGGGCATTCAGGTGCCGGTGATTCTTGGTGGGGCGGCGCTGACACCCCGATTCGTCAACAAGGATTGCCGCGCGGTCTACCGGGGTCAGGTGATCTACGGCCGGGATGCCTTCGCCGACCTGCGCTTCATGGACGCGCTGGTGGAGGCCAAGCAGAACAACCGCTGGAGTGATGCGGAAGGCTTCAGCGGTGAGATTCCGCCCGGACTTGGGCTGGAGCGCGGTGAAGACACGGTCGATGACGCCACGACAACCGCCCCCGCCCGTGCGGAAGGGGCACCGGCAGCCCCGGGATCAGCAGCAGCGGCCCAGACGGCCCCTGATGCCGAGGATCCAGCGGCTGCCGCAGTCGTGCCAGAGACGCCATCCAGCGCAGCAGCGCCGCTCAACGACCATCGCTCCGAGGCCGTTCCAGAAGAAGCCGCCATCCAGCCGCCGTTCCTGGGCAGCCGCGTGCTCGATGAGCAGGCGATTCCGCTGGCTGAGGTGTTCGGCTACCTGGATCGCAACGCCCTGTTCGCCGGCCAGTGGCAGTTGCGCAAGACGCAGCAGCAGAGTCGCGACGACTACGAGCAGATGCTGGCGGCCAAGGCCGAACCGGTGTTGCAGCACTGGATGCAGCGCTGCCTGGAGGAGAAGTTGCTCACTCCACGGGTGGCCTACGGCTACTTCCCCTGTGGCCGGCTCGGCAACGCGCTGGTGGTCTTCGATCCGGCCGCGCCTGAGCGGGAGCTGGGCCGTTTCGAGCTGCCGCGCCAGAGGGGCGGCAACCGCTACTGCGTCGCCGATTTCTACCGCGACCTCTGCCAGGGGCGGCCCACCGATGTGCTGCCGATGCAGGCCGTCACGATGGGGGAGAAGGCCACAGTCTTCGCGCGCGAACTCTTCGCCGCCGATCGCTACACCGACTATCTCTATTTCCACGGTCTGGGGGTGCAGATGGCTGAAGCACTGGCCGAGTGGACCCATGCGCGCATCCGACGCGAACTGGGCTTCGTCGCCGAGGAACCCAGCGCCCTGCGCGATGTGCTTGCCCAGCGCTATCGCGGCAGCCGCTACTCCTTCGGCTATCCCGCCTGCCCCAACGTGGCCGATTCCCGTCCCCAGCTGCAATGGCTGGGGGCGGAGCGCATCGGGCTGAGCATGGACGAAAGCGACCAGCTGGAGCCCGAGCAGAGCACCACCGCCCTGGTGGCCCTGCACAGCCAGGCGCGCTACTTCAGCGCCTGAGGAAGCCATCCCGAGGCGATGGCAGGTACGGGCGCGGTGTCAGGCTGGGGAGGCTCTCTTGCACTGCTGCTATGGCCATTGCCGGACCTGACGGAGTGGATGCGGCCATCGCAGCCGGACTCGACCTTGACGGCTCGCCGATTCCGGCCGAGATGCTGAGCCTGTACCGCGAGGTGATGGAACTGGAGGCCCAACGGGCCCGCAGCGGCGTGAAGAAATCGATGCGCAACCGGGTGGTGAAAACCGGGGCCAAGCATTTCGATCAGGCCAGCCTTGATGCCCGCCTCAAGGCCGCCGGCTGGGATGGCCTCAAGGACAAGGAAATCGCCTTCTTCTACGGCTGAATCGCCTGGGTTCAATCAGCTACTGGAGGAACCGGTCCGCTGACGTGCCCTGCGTTGGGTCAGCGCTTGATTCCGCCGCGTCAGCGCAACCAGCAGGCGGCAGTTCAAGCGATGCGTTTATCTCAGCCCCAAGCCTTTGGCCGGGAGCCACTGGCCCTCAGCATTCAGCCATGCGGGTTCGAAACAGATCCTCCAACACCGAAGCTCCGTCAGCGAGCCATCAAGGCAACGCACTGAACGGAGAGGTTTCAGCGCCATAGCCGGATCAGAGATCTTCGAGGGTGTCGATCACCTCTTGTTGAAACGCCTGGAGATCGGTCGAATCACTCAGGTCGACCCCCTCACCGGCGGCATTCTGGGTGAGCTCCTGGAAATGGAAAGCGCCTTCACCGTGGGCAAGAAACTCCATCGCGGAGCTTTCACCGCTTTCCTTGAAGGCGTCGAGCAGCGCCATGAAGGCAGCATCTTCGGTGAAATCCCAGCTCATGAAGGGGGTATCGCAAGTCGTAAGGGCGGCAGAAGGGAGCCTTCCAGCACCACTGCACAATGACCTTTAACGCCTGCCCCCCCGATTCCGTCAACCTCCCAGGGCCATTCCCGCCATTGGTCCTGCAGACTTTGGGATGATTTCGGCACGATCCGTGGAACCGCGTTCTTCTTCAGCGCCAGTGGTGGCCCGCAATGTGCTCGGTGAGACGCTTGAGATCTGCGGATGCACACCCCGCACCGGCTGGTACCGCGATGGTTTCTGCCGTACCGACAGCAGCGACACGGGACGCCACACCGTCTGCTGTGTGGTGAACGATGTCTTCCTGCGCTACAGCCGTTCCCGCGGCAACGACCTTTCCACACCGATGCCGGCCTACGGCTTTCCGGGTCTTCAGCCCGGAAACCACTGGTGCATCTGTGCCGCCCGCTGGCTGGAGGCCTACCAGGACGGGGTGGCGCCGCCGGTGCGGCTGGAGGCCACGGAAGCGTCTGCACTTGAGGTGATCCCGCTGGAGTTGCTGAAGGAGCTGGCCCACGTGGGGTGAGCGCCGCGCCTCAGCAGCTGCATCACCTCTCTCCCACCACCTGCACCACCCTTCACGTCACCCCGGTCACATCAGCCCGCGTCAGCCGAACACTCCACCGTCTTCACACCCCGCCTTCACCACGGAACCGGGCTACCGTCCCAGGCCAGGAAGCTGCCGCTCTGCTCCGGGCCCTGCAGTTCCAGCACGTCCAGGAGGTGGTGGGCGGCTCGCTCGGGGCTGAACAGGCGCTCCGGCGGCACGCCGCTGCGGAAAGGCGCTGAGAGATCGGTGGCCGTGGTGCCGGGATGCAGCAGGGTCACGGTGGCGAGGGGTCGGCGGCGACGCCACTCCAGGGCCAGGCAACGCAGCAACTGATTCTGGGCGGCCTTGGCACTGCGGTAGCCGTACCAGCCCCCCAGGCTGTTGTCGCCGATGCTGCCGACCCGTGCCGACAGGCTGGCGAACAGCGCCGGCTCTGCGGCCGGCAGCAGCCGCTCCAGGGCCTGGGCCAGCAGAATCGGGCCGTAGGCATTCACCGCGAACACTCGCTCCAGGGCGGCGCGGTTCAGCTGGCTGAGCCGCTTTTCCGGTTGCAGAGCGGGGCCGTCGTGCAGGAGGCCCGCCGTGTTGATCACGAGGCGCAAGGTGCCGGCCTGGGCCTGCAGCGTGGCGGCAGCGGCCTGCAGACTGGCGTCCGCGCAGAGGTCGAGCTGCAGTGCGCGCGCGCCCAGCTGCGGCTCTCCCGGCCGGGCAGGCCAGCCGCGGCGGCTGGCGCCCCAGAGGCAGAGCCCGGGGGCCCGCTCGGCCAGGGCCTGCACCAGGGCGCGGCCGATGCCGCCGGCACCCACCACCAGGGCATGGCCGCTCCAGCTGCTGAGGGACGGCCGGGACGGGAGCGGGGGCAACACCTGGGGCGAAGCGGTGGAGGGGATGGCGCATGATGGCGCGATGGCAATGAGGATCGCCGTTCTGGGGCAAGGGGCCTGGGGGCGCACCCTGGCCAGCGTGCTGCGCCAGCAGGGCCATGAGCTCGCGGTGTGGTCGCGCTCCCACGGCAGCGATCCAGCCGCGGTGCTCCAGCAGCAAGACCTGGTGCTCTCGGCGGTGGCCATGGCCGGGGTGCCGGCGCTGGCGCAGCAGCTGAGCGCCGGCTGGCCCGGGGCTGTGCCCCTGGTGAGCTGCAGCAAGGGCATCGACCTTCAGCAGCACTGCACAGCCAGCCAGTTGTGGCAGCAGGCCATTCCGTCGTTGGCGTGCCTGGTGCTGAGCGGGCCCAACCTGGCGGCTGAGCTGGATCAGGGCCTGCCGGCCGCCAGCGTGCTGGCCTCCATCCACACCGAACTGGCCAGCGAGCTGCAACGCCAGCTCAGCAGCCAGCGGCTGAGGCTGTACACCAACGCCGATCCGATCGGCACCGAACTGGCCGGCGCGCTCAAGAACGTCATGGCGGTAGCGGCCGGCATCTGCGATGGTCTCGGGCTGGGGGCCAATGCCAAGGCCTCCCTGCTGACCCGCGGGCTGGCCGAAATGGGGCGGCTCAGCCAGCTGCTGGGCGGCGATCCCGCCACCCTCTACGGCCTGGCCGGCCTTGGCGACCTCCTGGCCACCGCCAACAGCCCCCTGAGCCGCAACTACCGCTTCGGGCTGCATCTGGCCGAAGGTGACTCTGCAGCGGCGGCCTTCACCCGCATCGGCGCCACGGTGGAGGGACCCGCCACGGCCGAAGCCGCGCTGGTGCTGGCCCATCGGCATGCCCTGCACCTGCCGATCTGTGAGCAGGTGGTGGGCCTGCTGCAGCGGCGCAACACCCCGCAGGAAGCCGTGCGGGCCCTGATGGAGCGCGATCTGCGCCGGGAATGGGTGTGAGTCGCGGGGCCACATCCAGAGGCCCCACAGCTCCTACCAGCGCCCATCCAGGGCCCACGTCTGCGCGACAACCGTATGTTCGCGGCCGTTCTCAGCCATGATCGCTCCAACGACTAGTGGGACAGGGATGTGAACAGAGGGAAAGGTTCATGAACTGGCCGGCAGGGCAGCAGTTGGTGGCACAGGGCGCACGTGCCCTGCGTCCGTTGAAGCTCGGCAGCGAGCGGCTGGCGCGACGCCTGCAGCGGACTCTCAGCCCTCAACGCCGCACCACGCTGCTGCTCACCACACCCTTGAGCGTGGTGGCTCTGGGCATCGGCTTCTATGCCCAATCGTTCAGCCAGCCGAAGCCCGACCTTGACGCACGGGTGATGGAGGCGCTGCTGCCGGCCAGCACCACCGGTGAAGCCACCGACCCGGCGGGTGAGGAGAGCCGCCTGCGGGCGATCGAAGCGCGCCGCGCCCAGCAGCCTCCCGCTCCGGCCCTGCTGCCGGATGCCCCCGCCTCCCTGGTGGAGCCGGTCGCCGGCCGCCCGGTTCCGCTTGAGGTGCGGGTGGCCCTGCTGCGTCAGGCCGGCCAGCCCAGCTTTTCGGCCACCGGCCCCTGGTGGCTGCGCAACGGCGACGGGCAAGTGCTGGCCCAGGGTCAGGCCCGCAGCCCTGTCGATCTCAGCGCCGGCACCGGCGCCAACGATCTCTGGCTGGACACCGCACCCGGGGAAGCGTTGCTGGTGAACGGCCAGCCGTACACCGGTCGCCTGCGTCTGCTGGCGGAGCGGGGAGGCATCACACCGATCAATCACCTGCCACTGGAGGCCTACATCGCCTCGGTGGTGGGGGCGGAAATGCCCACGTCCTGGTCGATGGAGGCCCTCAAGGCCCAGGCGGTGGCGGCCCGCTCCTACGCCCTGGCCCACCTGGCCCGACCGGCCAACAAGTTCTGGCATCTGGGGGACACCACCCGCTGGCAGGCCTACCGGGGCCTCACCACGGTGAATGGCCGCACCACCGAAGCTGCCGCGCGCACCAACGGCTTAATCCTCAGCTACCAGGGGGGCATTGTGGAAAGCCTGTATGCGGCCAACAGCCAGATCACGCTGGAAGCCCACGGGCACCTGGGAGCGAGCATGAGCCAGGAAGGCGCCCAGGAACTGGCCCTCGCGGGCCGGCGTTACAACGAGATCCTGGGCCACTACTACCGTGGGGCCTCGCTGGCACGCCTGCAGATCGGTGGAGCGAACTGAGCGCCTGTGGCGAACGGCCTTGCAGCAGAGCCAGGCCGCGCGCGAACGCGGTGCCCTGGTGCCGCTCGTCACCAGGGTGCTGCCGCCGGGAGCCTGGGCACCCTTCCAGCTGCGCCAGCTCGACTCGCCCGTGCCGCGCCACCTGCGCAGCGGTGGGCCCCGGCCCAACCCGTTTCTCCCCTGGGAGCGGCAACTGGAGGTGACGCGACTGGGCGAGAGCCATGCGGTGATCCTGAACAAGTACCCGGTGCAAGCCGGCCATCTGCTGCTGATCACCCAGGGCTGGGCGCCGCAGAGCGGCTGGCTGAGAGCGGCCGACTGGCAGGCGGTGGCCCATGTCGATGCGGACACCACCGGTCTGTGGTTCTTCAACAGCAGCGGGCGGGCCGGCGCCAGCCAGCCTCACCGGCATCTGCAGCTGTTGCCCCGCCATCGCGGGGAACCCAACTGCCCCCTGGAGCCCGCCCTACGCGCCCAGCTGCAGGGCCAGGCACCACCCTGGCCCTGGCGCTACCGGCTCAGCCCGCGCCCCGAGGGCGGCGGACCCGCCGACCTGGCGATGCTCTACCGCCGCCATGCCCTGGAGCTCGGCCTGGGTGATCCGGCGGACGGTGGGGAGCCCAGCTATCCCTACAACCTGCTGTTCACCAGCTCCTGGTTTCTCACCATCCTGCGAACCCGCGAACATGCCGCCGGGTTCAGCCTCAATGCGCTGGGCTTCGCTGGCTACCTGCTGCTGACGGAACAGTCGGATCTGCCGTGGCTGAAGGAGCATGGACCATGGCAGCTGCTCCGCGCCGTGGCGCCGGCCGTGGACGCCGCGCTGGAGCCTGCAGAAGGCCCGCCTCAGACGAGGCACTGAGCGAGGACGTGGGCCAGTGATTGGCATAGGAGGTGGGCTCCGATCTTCGCCGTGCCCTGTGCGCCGCGGCTGATTTCGGGAGGCGCAAAGGAAACGGTCTGGATGAGGCTGACCAAGGACCCTCAGCGCCTTGGAGCATGTGGACGAGGAGCCTGCAGCACCCACCAGTTGGTGCGCTGGGGGTGAAGAACTCGGTCTCGTCCTGAACCCTCTTCAAAAAGTTCAGTGAAAGCACGGTTGCACAAGGTGGCAGCAAGGGATCTTTCTGGAAAAGGAACCGGCCGGAACGACCGGCGGTTCTCCCTACAGCTTCCTTCTCATCTCCGCTTCCCTGTTCATGACCTGCTCCCCTCTGGCGGCCCAGCGCTCCACCATCCCGCTGAGCGTCGCGCCAACACCTGTCCCGCCAACCAGCGCTCCACCCACCAACACTCCACCCACCAACGCTTCGGCTGCAGCATCGGCATCGGCTTTGCTCTTGCCTGGCCGATCGACCAGCAGCAAGACCGCTGCTTCAGCAAGCCGCCTGAGCGCCGTCAATTCGGCCACAAACGCCACCAAGGCGAACACGCCGACCACGAAGCGCAGGACGAACACGAATGCCGGCTCTCATGCCAGCCAGCACGCCACCGTGCGACAACGCAACCAGCGGGTGGAGGCCTACAGGGAGCTGGTAAGGCCGATCGCTCTCCACTACGCCGCCCTTTGTCGGGAGGGGGCGGACGATCTGATCCAGGTGGGCCTGCTGGGCCTGATCCGCGCCGCAGAGCGGTTCGAACCGTGCACCGGAACGCCGTTTTCCGCCTTTGCTCGCCAGCACGTCCGGGGCGCGATCCTGCACTATCTGCGGGATCAGGCCCCGCCCATCCGGCTGCCGCGGCGTCAGCAGGAGCTTCAGGACCGGATGCGGCAGTTCACCCGTGACTGGCAGACGCGATTCGGGCAGAGCCCGAGTGAGGCCGAACTGCGCAGCGGCCTGGAGCTGTCCGTGGCCCAATGGTGCACGTTCGAGCGGCTGGAGCGGCTGCGCCGCCTGGCACCGCTCGAAGCCTCGATGGAGGGCATTGCGGCAGACCATGACGACGACGACTGCGTCGATGGCGGAACCGCCGAGGCAATGGCCCTGCTGACTCAGCTGGAGAACCGGCAGCGTCAAGTGGTGGAGCAGGTGGTGCTGGAGGGGCTGAGCCTGCGGGAGGCGGCCCGCCGGCTTCAGCTCAGCCCGATGAGCGTGCACAGGGCCCTGCACAAAGGTCTGGAGCGGCTCAGGCAGGAACTGGACTGCGGCCTTCAGCAGGTGGTTACTCCGCCGGCTGGACCCCATCACGCTGCATCTGCTTCTCCAGGGTGCTGATCGCCGCATTCACGGCAGCGAGCTGACGCTCCACTCCGTCACGCCAGTAGGTCAGCATGCGCATCTTGCGCTGCTGATGATGGCGGCGCATCGCTTCATGATCACCGCTGCTGGATCCGTAACAGGCAAAGGGCGGGAACATGGGAAAATTTCACAGTGCCTGAAGGTTCTAGCCAGTGCTCTGGTGCCCATGCGTTCCCTGCCCCACCCGTTGGTGAACTCGGCCTTCAAGTGTCGAAACCAAAGGCAGGCAGGGAATACTGGCCCACCACATCCACCCCCGCACCGCCACCGTTTTGCCGTTGTCCCCCCGCCAGATCAATCAAATGGGACCCATGATTCCCACAAGGTTTCTTCGCCCCTGTCTGGTGGTGATCGCCGGCACGCTCGTGCTGCAGGCGCCTGCCGCCCACGCCTACGTGGCCTTGATGGCGGGCCAGTCAGCCCGTCCACTCAACGGCGCGTTCAACACCGTGCCGGTGCTGCATTCCAACCAGCCTGAGGAGGTCTTCGGCCCGGGAATTCTTGTGAACACAGCGCCTGGCCAGGCTATCGCCACTGAAACCCGTCAATATCTCAACAACGCTACTTACACTTTCAACGGAGATTTCGGGCTCCACGTTCATCACAAGTATTTCCCAGAAAATGCCAGCCGTCTCGGCGGCCGTTATGTGCGCGGCAAGCTCACGATCGCCACGATCGTGATGAACCCGGGCTCGCGTCCTGTCACCCTTGAGATGGAGCGCGGCGCCGTTCGCAATAGCTTTGAAGCTCCCTATCTAGGCAACCACCTGATGGGCGTGAAACCACTGGGGCGGCGCCCCTGGAACACCGGACCGGGCGATGCCACCTCCGTGATCATGTTGCGCGGGGAGCTGGATCCCAAGATGCCGGAAACCCTGGTGGTTCCTCCCTATAGCCGCCGGGTACTGTTCCACACCCGTCTGCCCGCCCGGGGCATCGCCAATGGCCTACTGAAAGGCCGCAGTGACGGGCCATTCCAGATGGCGGTGGTGGCAGCGGAGGATCCGGAAACTGATGCCGATCTGTTCGCAGTGCTGGATCAAGGGATGCTCGCGCCAGGCCGCATCTACCTCGACATGCTCTCAAAGATCCACTACGGCCAGGTGTTCTCACGGGTCGGTGGCGTGGCGATCGGCGATGAGTACCAGGCGAGCCTGGTGCACGACCTCAATCAGGGCCCATTGCACGTGCCCTTCACGAGCACGAACCGCCACACCTTCGGCACCCGCGAAGTGCAGGTGAACCCGCTGGCCAGCCGCATGATTGATTCCTCCCTCGACAACGTGGGCACCTATGGTGTGCGCTTCGATGTGGATCTGAATCTCAAAGGCAACGGGCCCTATGAGCTGGTGATGAGCCATCCCACCGCGAACGGCCGCCAGTTCACGGCCTTCCGCGGCTCGATCGGCATCCGTACCAAGGAGGGCTACAACGACGTGCACGTAGGCCTGCGTTCAGGCGAGAGTCTTTCTCTGGCCTCGTTGAACCTGGTCCCCGGTGTGAACAACCCTGTGCGGGTGAGCATGGTGTACCCAGCCGATGCCACGCCCGGACACCTGCTGAGCGTGGTGCCCAGCTACCAGCTGGCTCAGCTGCGCGAGCGGGAACAGCGCATCGCCATGGCCCGTGCCGCCGCCGCGGAAGCCGCCCGCCAACGGCCCGCTCCCAAAGCTCCCCCCACCCTGGCGGCCCCAGTGCCGGTTACCCGTCCCGCCTCCGGCCGCACCGCCAGCGCACCGCCCCCTGCACCAGCACCCGCGCGTCCCACGCCGCCACCCCCGGCACCGGCTGCCGCCCCCCGTTTTCTGCCCACCTTGGTGCCGGCCTGGATCCGCCCGCTGCCGGCCATCCCGCTACCCCTGCTCAACCAGCTGCCTGGTGAAGGCGCCAACGACGGCACCCAGACCGTGCTGCTTGGCCGTTATCGGGAAGCGGCCGAGGCCCAACAGCGGTTCCTCAGGGAGATGATGGGGCGCTAGGTCCACTCCCATCGGTTCCGACGTGGCTGAGCCGGTACGAAAGGAGCGCAAAACTCTGTCGATGACGCTGCCGACCGCAAGGATCGCGCAGTTCAAGCAACTCCAGCGCGAATGGGGCTTCTCCACCCACGGGCAGGCCATGGAGCACCTGCTGGAGTTACTGCTGCCTGAATCCCCCGACCAGGAGGCGGAACAGGACGACGGCGACGATCAAGAACATGAGGTGCTGCTCGAACGGGGAGCTCTGGTGCTGGCGTCCAGCGCCGAAAGCACGCAACTCGTGCTCACCGTCGAGGACGGTCTCACCGAATTCGAGCTAGACCTGAGACGAGACTCAGAAGCGGTCTCAGATGAGACCCGCAAACAGTCTCGAGCACTGCCGGGTCTGCACAAGGGGCGGGAGACGGGCGCAACTGGCAGCGGCGGCTCCGGAAGCCGAGGCATGGGAGGTGGCATCGATCTGCCTGGATTCGTGCAGCAGCGGTCGGCACGGCTGCGCCAGAGCCTCCACCCGCAGCCGAGCACGCCAACACGGCCCAATGATCCTTTTCCAGAAATCTCTGAGCACGATCTGAGCGCCGCCCTCACTGCCGCCACAGCCCACTGGGTGGGCCTGTACGGCACGGCCGCCAACGAAGCTGTGCTGGAAGCGGCGATGGTATGGCTGGGCCAGGAGATCTGGCCCCAGTCGGACCAGGCGGAAGGGCGACCTTTCACCTGGTCGGCGCTGGAACACTGGATCGTGGGCTGTGCTCCGAGCTGGCCGGCTGGCCCGCCCAGCTTCGAGCGGGTCATGGTGGGCGCCGGATTGCTGGAGGATCCGTTCAGCCCGGCCACGTTGAGCCTGCGACTGCCCACCTTGATCAGGCGCTTCGTGCATCGCTTCCGCCGCCGCCGGCAGGGCACGTCCTTCCAAACGCTGGAGCACACGATGACGCTGCAGGGAGCCCTCAAGGTGCTGGAGATTCCCTTCGAGGTCGGCGAACGGCTCACGTTGAAACGGATCCGCGAGGCCTATCGGGAGCAGGCCCAACGGCACCACCCCGATTCCGGCGGCAGCGCCGACACGATGCGCCGCCTGAATGAGGCCTACCAACTGCTCAAGGAGCTTTACCGTAAATCCAGCTGACCCTCTGGCCCAGCCAGAGCTCCTGCTTGGCTCATGGTCCTTTCAGGCGGGGGCCTCTGCCAGCCCCCACCTGAATGGCTTCCCTCATCTGTCCACGGTGAGACGCATTGATAGTCCCATCGCGGGGCCCGCATGAGATGAGCGGCACAAAGTGGCGATTGTGCCGCCCCCGAGGGGGAACACCCCCAGCCGCAAAACGATGCTGCCGCACCGTCCCAGCACAAACGCAACACCCTCCAGATCGAAAACCATCAGAGCGCCATGCACTCGGTGCCCAGCCAAAGCCCCGGGCGGATCGCTGGCGAGAAGAGGCAACCACTGACCATCAGTTCCGCAATCGTCTGGCTACGGATCACCGCGCCAATGACACCTTTGTCCTGCAGCGGCTTGTCCACCAGCCAACAGGGCAGGTGTCCAGTAGGTGGGCATGGAATCTGGAGGACCTGAAAACCCAATTAGAACAAGGGAGCTGCGCGCAAAAGTCCAGCTGCGTACCTGCGTGAGACACAGGTACGCAGAGGGTTGACCAAGGCGCAGCTACGACGGGCTGCACCGGAGTGAGCGCGAGCAAAATGACGATGGCGTGGCATGAAGCCACAGGCAGCGAAGGGGTCAGCAGGTTCGAAGACACCTTCATGTGCTGCCGTGTTGCTGGCTGGACCAGCTCAGGATCCGCCAGGCTTGCAGAGAGCCGGGGGTTGTGTGGGTCACGGTCGACGGCGATCAGCACTGAACATCCAAGGCGGCACAGATGAACAGGAAGCAACTCCAGCCAGCCCCATCACCGGGCTGACCATCTCTGCAGGCTCAGAGGGGAAAAGGTCGGTCTGCACAGGTGGAATTGCAGGAAAATCTGGTTTTCAGGCAGCGCAGACAAGACTCAGCACTGGACCCGCTACTGGTCGTGCATGAGACAGCTGGGAGAGTGCTGCCTTCGGCGAACACCGGGCGTCCAGCGCCAGGCGACCCAGGAAACAACGCAGCTAAGCCATGACGAGGTGACTGCCGACAAAGCCTGCGCGATGAGGGAACTTCTGGGTGAGTTGTTCCTATCGAACCTCTTCTGCGCACCTGAAAGATTCCCGATGTGCGAGACACAGCCGGAAATGACGCCCTTGCCTCGCCTCACCGATCCATGAGGCGAGGCTCGATCGTTCTCTTAACCGCTGCTTGGGGCGATCCTGCTGTGGCTTTCATTGGATCTCATGTGCCTCACGACAGAACCAGCTCTAGACCTACTACAGGTCCAGCATGAGATAGTGGAGAAGAAACGACTCCACGACTGGTCGCAGCGCAGAAGCCAATGGATTCATTCCCTCTTGCAGGACAGAGGCAATGGCGATCCTCCTTGGCCAGATTCGGCACATGGATGGCAGGCACGGCGCTTCTGTTCTGCACTGCGCTTTTCTTCTCGGCAGCCGTTCAAGAGGACGAGCCCGGCAACTGGAACCTTGACAACGGTGCGAGCCAAAGGCTGGGCGCCTTGGTTGCGGTGAGGTCGTCCCAGTTCGAGGCCGGTTGCCTGGATCCGATCCCTGCAGCTGGGATGAGCCTTCAAATCGTGCTGCCCAGTTCCCTGGAAGACCTCAGCTTTGATCACACCCCAGGGCAAGTGCTGACGCTGCACTCCCTGTCAGAGGTGTGCGCAGCCTGCTGAACAGTTGCCTAGATGTCAGAGGGCTTGAGAAGGGCCTTCACCTGTCGATGAGGGTGGAGCCACCGAAGCAGACGAGACCAATAAACACCTCAACGCAAGCTGGGATGCTGGCTCAATAGCAGAAGATCAAGCCAGACCAGACACGATCAGATCCGACGGGGCAGGCAGATCAGCCGGGCGTCTGCATCCCCTGGATCAGGAAGTCGAAGTAGGGGCCAGCCATGACGGCATCCTCGGTAGCAAGCAGCGCCAGTGACGCCTCTTTGAGTGTGCGCATGCTTTCGACCATGCCCGCCATGGGCACCCCGAGGCTGTTGTACATCTCGCGGGCACCGATCAGGCCGATGTCCTGGATCTTTTCGGTGCTGCCGGCAAGCACGCCGTAGGTGACCAGGCGGAGGTACCAGCTGAAATCGCGCAGGCACTGGGCCCGTTGGCGCTGGCCGTAGGCATTGCCACCCTGGGCCACGTACTCGGGCTTGCGCAGAAACAGCTGCCGCGCCGCCTCATTGACGATCTTTTTCTCGTTTTCCGTGAGCACGCGGGCGACACGAATGCGCTGGTTTCCGCCGGAGAGGAACTCCGCCATGGAGCGCAATTCACCGCCGCTGGGGTAGCGCAACTGATCATCGGCTTGCAGGATCAGGTCCCTGACGACGCTCATCGAAAGCACCACGCTGGGGCCGATCTTACCGAGAAGAGTTCCTCGCGATGGCCGGAAGCGCCTTTGTGTAACGGCCCTTTGCATCCGGGGGGGCCTTTAGGGTCAGGGGCTGCTCGTTGTGTCGCAGGTCTTTGGATGGCCCCACTCTTGCCCCCCACCGGCACGGCACTGGAGCTGAGCATCACCGGGTTGAACCACCTCGGCGAGGGTGTCGGTCGCTGGGGCGCGGCCACGGAAGGGGGCGGCGAGCGGGGCGTGGTGGTGTTTGTGCCACAGGCCCTGCCCGGTGAGGCGGTGACGGCCCGCGTGACTTACCAGGCCAAAGGCCACGTGGTGGCGGAGCTGATCGAGCGGCACAACACGGCGGCAGAGCGCCGGCGTCCTCCCTGCATCCTTGCCGAGCGCTGCGGCGGCTGCAGCGTCCAGCATCTCGTCGATGAGGCCCAAGCCCGCTGGAAACAGGATCTGGTCCAGCAGGCCCTGCAGCGGATCGGTGGCTTTTCCCTGGCGGTGCAGCCGATCCTGGCGGCGGCTGAGCCGCTTGCCTATCGCAACCGGGCCGTGATTCCGCTGGAGCGCGGGCCCGACGGCACCCTGAGAGCCGGCTTCTACCGCAGCGGCAGCCACAAGATCGTCAATATGAACCGCTGTCCGGTGCTCGATGCGCGCATCGACTCGCTGATCGCGCCACTGAAGCAGGAGCTGGAAGCCAGCGGCTGGCCCGTGGACGCGGACCTGAGCGAAGGCGGTGGTCTTCGCCATCTGGGCCTGCGCGTCGGGCATCACAGCGGCGAGGTGCTGGTGACCCTGATCAGCAGCCACAGCCAGCTGCCCGGGCTGAGCGAACGCGCAGACGACTGGATGGAGCGCTGGCCTGAACTGGTGGGCGTGTGCCTGAACCTCCAGCCCCTGCCCACCAACACCTTGATGGGTCCGCGCACCGAGGTGATCGCCGGCCGGGGCTGGCTGAGCGAGCGCTTCTGCGGGCACGAGCTGCGCATCGCGCCGGACACCTTCTTTCAGGTGCACACCCCCCAGGCCGAGCGGCTGGTGCCGCTGCTGCTGGACGCGCTTGAACCACGCGCCGGACGCACGCTGGTGGAGGCCTACTGCGGCATCGGCACCTTCGGCTTGCCTCTGGCGGCCGCCGGGGCAAGCGTGCGGGGGCTGGAACTGCACCTGCCCAGCGTTGAGCAGGCCCGGCTCAATGCGGCGCTCAACGGTCTCAATGGGTTGTCGGTGGAGAGCGCCGACGTGGCCACTGCGCTGGTGGAGCTGCTGCCGGAGGCGGATGGGCTGCTGCTCGATCCACCGCGCAAAGGCCTTCCCGAGCAGGTCACGGCCGTGATCCGTGCCTGCCCGCCCCGACGGGTCGCCTACCTCAGCTGTAACCCCGCCACGCTTGCCCGCGACCTGGCTGGCCTCACACAGGACGGGGGGCTGACGCTGCAGAGCGTGCAACCCGTCGACTTCTTCCCCCAGACCAGCCACGTGGAGGCGCTGGCGGTGCTGACCGCCAGCTGAGCGTCAGGCCCGCTGCTGGGGGTCAGGCTCGCAGCTGGGCGTCGAACTGCTTCTCGACGGCCTGGCGCACCGCCGCGTGGGCCTGCTCCACCTCCGCTTCGGTGAGGGTGCGGCGCGCATCGCGGTAGCGCAGGCGGAAGGCCTGGCTGGCGGCTCCCTCCGCCACCTGGCTGCCGGCATAGCGGTCGATCAGTTCCGCCGACTCCAGCAACGGCCGGCCGGCCTTGCGCATCACCGTGAGCAGCTGGGCAGCCGTAACGCTGGCAGGGATCACCACAGCCAGGTCGCGTTCGGAGGCGGGAACGGTGGGATAGGGGCTGAAGCTGGGCTGCCAGCGGTTGCTGCGGGTGGCCGCGCGCAGCAGCGGCTCCAGCGAGAGCTCAAACAGATGGGTGGCTTCCGGCAGGTCGAGGGCTTCGGCCTGGGCCGGGTGCAGTTGTGCAAACCAGCCCACAGCGCGGCCTTCGAGCACCAGCTCCGCCGCCCGGCCCGGGTGCAGCAGCGCATGGCCCTGCAGGGGGCGGTCGTCGCAGGACAGCGACAACTGGCCGAGAGCTTGCTGCAGGACACCCCGCGCTTCGTAGTACCCCAACGGCCGGGGCTTGCCGGCGCTGCTCCATAGCTCGGAGCGCCGTTCCCCGCAGATCACCCCCGCCAGCTTCGCCTCGCTGATCGCATCGGTGTCGGCGGCATCGCCGTTGGCACGGAACACATGGCCGATCTCGAAGGCCCAGAAGCCTGGCTGTGAGGCCTGCAGGTTGCGGCGTGCCGCCAGCAGCAGGTCGTCGATCAGCGAATCACGCAGGTGGCCGTATTCCGCAAGCAGCGGATTGGCCAGCGCCACCCGCTCTGCCGTCGTCAGCCCAATGCCCCTGCTCACCGGGGCCTGGGCCGGCCCGAGCGACAGCGAGCAGCATTCCTGCAGTCCGGCGGCGCAAAGGGCACGGCGCAACAGACGCTCTGCCTTCTGGGCAGGCTCAAGGCCGCCAGGGCAGATCGGGTCCGGCAGATGGCTGGCGAAATGGTCGTAACCCACGAGCCGGGCCACCTCCTCAATCAGATCCACCTCCCGCTGCAGATCCATCGCCCGCGACGGGGGCACGGTGACCCACCAGCCCTCCTCGCTGTCCTCCAGCTGGCAGCCCAGGGCCTCCAGGGTGGCCGTGATGCGTTCATCGGCCAGGTCGTCCGCCACGCCATCGACGAGCACGGGACCCAGCAGCTGGTGCAGGGCATCGCGGCGCAAGGCCAGCGGTGGGCGGGGATCCACAGGCGCCTGGTGCAGCCAACGGCCCTGGATCTCGCCGCCGGCCAGCTCCACCAGCAGGGCAGCGGCACGATCCGCCGCCGCCAGGGTGACCTCCAGCGGCAGGCCTTTCTCGAACCGATGGCTGGCATCGGTGCGCAGGCCCACGCTGCGGGCGCTGCGGCGCACCGCCTGGGGCGCGAACACAGCGGCTTCCAGCCAGATGGCGCCGGTGCCAGGGTGCACCGAGGCGTTGCTACCACCGATCACCCCCGCCAGAGCCACCGGCTGATTGGCGTAGGTGATCAGCAGCGCTTCAGGGGTGAGGCGATGGCTGCTGCCATCAAGCGCCTCGAAGGCCTCGCCGTCGCCGGCCGGACGCACGCCGATGGCGCCGGGATCGGCGCTGGCAGAGCCTGCCGGGCCGAGCAGGGCGAGCCGCTCGCTGTCGAAGGCATGCAGGGGCTGGCCAAATTCCAGCATCACCAGATTGGTGACATCGACCACGTTGTTGATCGCCCGCAGGCCGGCCCGCTCCAGGCGCTGCTGCAGCCAGTCCGGCGAAGGCCCGACCTTCACGCCGGTGATGGCCGTGAGGCTGTAAAGCCCACCGGCTTCGATCGCGGCGGCGTCAGCAGCCGCCACCGGCAACGGCACAGCGGAGACCTGCGGAGCAGGCGCTGTGAGCGTGAGCGCTGCGCCGGTGAGGGCCGCCACCTCGCGGGCGATGCCCTGCATCGAAAGACCATCGGGGCGGTTGGCGGTGATCGCCAGCTCCAGCACCTGATCGTCAAGACCGAGGCTGGGTCCCACCGGGGTGCCCAGGGGCGGCACGTCGCTGAGCAAATCGTCGAGCACGGCGATGCCATCGCTGCTTTCGGGCAGTCCCAGCTCCCGCAGCGAGCAGATCATGCCGCTGCTGGCCACGCCACGCAGTTCGGCGGGTTTGATGGTGAGATCCACCGCCGGCAGGTGGGCGCCCACCAACGCCACGGGCACATGGATTCCGGCCCGCACATTGGGGGCGCCGCAGACGATCTGCAGCAGGTCGTCGCCTGGAGCGGCCGAGAAACGCACCCGGCAGACGCTGAGTTTGTCGGCGTTGGGATGGGGGCTGCGCTCCTCCACGAAGCCCACCACCACGCCGGCGGCGCGGGCAGCAAGATCCTCGATCGCATCGACTTCAAAGCCGGCCATCGATAGACGTTCGGCCAGTTCAGCGGCGGGCATGGAGCAGGCCACCAGCTCCCGCAGCCATTGGAGCGAGACCTGCATCGAATCCACGGCGTCCAGTCGCCAAGATCCTAATGACCGGCCCGGTGCAGGCCGGAGAGTATGTTATTCAGCTGTCAGCTCGCCTCGCTTCAGCGGCGCACGTCCTTCCATGGCAAAGAACAAGGGCGTCCGGCTCGTGATCACTCTTGAGTGCACCGAATGCCGGTCCAACCCCGCCAAGCGGTCTCCTGGTGTGTCTCGTTACACCACCCAGAAGAACCGCCGCAACACCACCGAACGGCTCGAATTGAAGAAGTTCTGCCCTCACTGCAACAAGAGCACGAACCACAAGGAGATCAAGTGAGTGAGGGCTGGCGGTGATGACCGCCAGCCCCACAGCTTTTCTTCTCCCCACGTCTTCTTCCTTTCTGCCCTTCCCCATGTCCAGCTCCTTCTTCAAGAAGCGTCTTTCGCCGATCAAACCCGGCGATCCGATCGACTACAAAGACGTCGATCTGCTCAAGAAGTTCATCACCGAACGCGGCAAGATCCTGCCCCGCCGGCTCACCGGGCTCACCGCCCAGCAGCAACGCGACCTCACCAATTCCGTGAAGCGCGCCCGCATCCTGGCGCTGCTTCCCTTCGTGAACCCCGAGGGCTGAGTTCGCCTTGGCGTTTCAGCCCGGCGACCTGGTCGGTCTGAACGGCTCCAGGGGGCCTGAGCTTGCCATCATCGACACCCTGTCCGGCAGCAAAGCGGCCCTGCGGGTCGGCTTTGAGGCCAGACGCCAACAGGTGCCGTTGCGTGAGCTTGATCCCCTGGTGTCGTTGCCAGGCACCTTCAACCCGCCCGCCTCTATGGTCGCCCCCCCCTGGGGGCTCACAGCGGAGCTGCTGCAACAGCAGCGGCCCTCCAGCCGTGATCTCGGTGCAGCTTGGCTGCTGCTCAGTGAGCCGGTGTCGCCTGCCGCCGGTGCGGCTTCTTCCCATGGCGCACCTCCTGCGGCCATGCCACTGGAGGAGCTCGTGGCCCTGGTGGCCCCTGCCGACACACCGGCGGCTCGAGCCGCCTGCTGGTTGGTCCTGCAGCACCAGGAGCAGCACTTTTTTCGCTGGCGCCACGGCGCGGTTCAGCCCCGCACGCTGCGGGATCTCCGCCAGCTGCGCCGGGAGCGTCACCTCGAACGCCTGAGCCGGCTGCGCGAACAGCGCTGGCAAGCCTTGCTGCAGCAACGTCAGCCGCTCGATCCGAGCAGCCTCGACGCCCAGGCCCGTGCCCAGCTCGACCACCTGCTGGCCCTGGCTGGCGGGGATACCACCACGCCGTTGCCGGTGGCCCTGCGCCAGGCCCTGCACGGCGCCCACTGCAGTGCGGAGCCGGGGGCGGTGCGACGCCTGCTGGTGGATCTGGGCCAGTGGGAGCCCCACGCACTCCCCTCGCTGCAGCGCACCGTGTGGGAACAGGGCTTCGTGCCCGATCTGCTGGCCGAGGCCGAGCGGTTGATCGCGGCCGCCGCTGACCCGCAACCCGGCGACGACCAGCGCCGCGACCTCACCACCCTGCGCACCTACACCCTCGACGATCCCGACACCCTGGAGATCGACGACGCCCTCTCCCTGGAGCAGCTGGGCGATGGCCGTCAGCGTCTGTGGGTGCACATCGCCGATCCTGGGCGGCTGGTGCCACCGGAGTCGCCCCTGGATCTGGAGGCACGACGCCGCGCCTCCAGCCTCTACCTGGCCGACCGGGTGGTGCCGATGTTTCCCTTTCCTCTGGCCACCGGCCCCTTCAGCCTGCGCCAGGGTCACCGTTGTGCCGCCTGGAGCACCGCGATCGAGCTGGATGACGAAGGTGCAGTGGCTGACGTGGAGATTGTGCGCAGCTGGGTGCTGCCCACCTATCGCCTCTCCTACGCCGACGGCGATGCCCTGATCGAACTGGCTCCAAAGGAAGAACCGGATCTGGCCAGCATCGACGCCCTGCTGGAGCGCCGTCGCCGCTGGCGTGTGGCCCAGGGTGCCCTGCAGATGGAGCAACCGGAGGGCCGCATCCGCGCGGTGGACGGCCAGACAAGCGTGGAGATCACCGACCCGAGCCCGGCCCGGGCGCTGGTGGCCGAAGCGATGATCCTCAACGGCGCCGTGATCGCCGCCTATGGCGTGAGCGAGGGTCTGGCCCTTCCTTACCGGGGCCAGCCCAGCGCCGAGCTGCCGCCCGCTGCCCAGCTGGAGGCCCTGCCCCCTGGTCCGGTGCGACACATGGCCCTGCGCCGCTGCCTCACCCGGGGTGTCACCGGTGTGCAGCCCTGCCATCACTTCAGCCTCGGGCTGAGCGCCTACGTGCAGGCCACCTCACCAATCCGTCGCTACGCCGATCTGGTGGTGCAACGCCAGCTGGCGGCCCATCAGCAGCACCAGCCGCCCCTTGATGGAACCGACCTCGGCGCCCTGCTCGATCAACTCGATCCGCCGCTGCGGGAGGGGGTGCAGATCAGCCGCGAAGACCAGCGCCACTGGCAGCAGGTGTGGTTTGAGCAGCACCCCCAGGAACGCCTGGAGGGGGTGTTCCTGCGCTGGCTGCGGGAGCAGGACCGGCTGGGCCTCGTGCATCTCGAAGCGCTGGCGCTGGACGTGGCTGCCCGCTGCCCCGCCGCCGCCGAACCTGGCACCACCCTCACCGTGCACGTGCAGATGGTGGATTCGCTGTCGGATCTGCTGCGCCTCGAGGCGCGCTGAGGCGGCCTCAGGCGATGGCCAAGCGCAGGCGTCAGTCTGCGACGAGCCTTGACACCCGCAGCCAGGGCCCCCAGGGATTGGCGCAGCCGATCAGCTGCACCGTGCGAGGTAGCTCAACAGCGGCCAGCCAGTGGTGCAGACCGGGTTCGAGCGTGATCACAGGCCAGGGGCGCTCGCCGGTGTCGAGAAGAAAGCCGCCGTTGCCATCGCTCTGCAGGCTGCCCTGGAACAGGCGTTCGTGGGGCTCCGCTGGGGCAACACCGGGATCCGTTGGCGCGGCGCCAAGCAGCTCGCCGCCCGGCGACAGGCGCTCGGGCGCGGCCAGCGCCGCGTGCTGGCGCAGGCGCCACTCGGGGTGATGCCAGGGGGTGTCCCAGAGCGGTAGCGGCCCGGCAGGCGCCTGCGGGTCGTTGATCAGAGCCTCCTGCAGTTGGCGCACCGGCAGCTCGGCCGTCAGCAGTGCGTGGGCCACGCACAACGCTGCCGCCGCTCCCGCCGCCTGGCCGATGTTGAGGATCAGCGGCTGCAGCCGGGTGGCACCGTTGGCCATGTGGCTGGTGCTGAAGGACTTGTCGGCGGCCAGCAGGTTGTCGAGGTCGGCGCACACCAGTGCGCCATAGGGAATCGTGAAGGGGGTGCCGCTCCAGCGTCCGCCCCAACGGCAGCTCTTCGGGGCCAGGGGCCAGTCAGGGCCGGGGTAGTGGTGATCGTTGGGGTAATTGCCCACGGCAATGGAGCTGATCGTCCCGTCTGGGCCGGTGGCCAGCGGGGCCAGGCGTGCCTCGGCTGTGCCGCCTGCGCAGGCCTGGGGCAACAGATCCCCTTCAGTGACAGTGGCCAGACCGTGCAGGCGCCGGCCCTCGCGCCAGTAGGGCATCAACGCCAAGGCCGAGGAGCCCTGCAGGGCCGCCGCTGCCGCCGCCTCCGGGAACACCGCCGCCGTCTTTATCCAGCCGTCACTGGCTTCGCCCAGGGCCGCAGCAAACGCGAGGCTGTGGGCGCGCATCTCCGCCTGCAGCGCCTGCTGCTGCTGCGGATCGGCGCTGAAGGCCCGCTCCAGGCCGTCGTGCCAGTCGTTGCCGTGCAAGGGCCAGTTCAGCATCACCAGCCCGCCCGGCAGGCGCCCATAGGTGAGCGTGCGCAGCAGGCCGTGGGCCTCGGTGGAGCCCGCGAAGGGTGGGGCCGGCGGCCGGCCGGAGGGGCAGGGGCCCTGCCCGAGCTGGCCCAGCACCACCCAGGTGGGCGACTGCACCGGCTGCCGTTGGAAGAAGGCGTCGGTCTCCAGCTGTTGCTGTGGCGGAGCGCTGGGTTCTCCCCACTGTTCGCGGGGTTCCCAGCCGCAGCGGAACGGCACCTCCGCCAGGGGCAGCAGATCGCCTCGGTCGCTGCCATCGATCAGCACCTCCAGAGCGATCGACTGGGGCTCGTGCTCCCGCTCGATCTCCACGGCGGTGACCCGCCGTCCCTGGCGCCGTACGCCGCGCAGCGTGCAGCACGGCCACCAGCGCAGGCGCGGTTCTGCCGCCACCCAGCCGCGCAGGATCCGTTCGGCCGTGGCCGGCCGCCAACCGAAGCAGCTCACCCAGTTGTGATCGAGCCCTTCGGCTTCCGCCTGCTGCAAGGCCCGCAGCAGCGCCCCCCAGAGACCGGTCTGCCAGGGGGTGAGCTCATTGCCGTCGGGCGCGCAGACCCCTGCAGCGCTCACCATTCCCCCCAGCCAGCCGCCGGGGGTGAGCAGCAGGGTGTCGGCGCCGGCGCGGGCCGCCTGCAGCGCCGCTGCCACGCCGCCGCTGCCACCGCCCCAGACCACCACCTGGGCTTGTTCCGTTGCGGCGCCCATCAGCGGCAACCGGGCAGCGGGAGGCGGTCACACAGAAGCAAGGCCATCGGCGGCAGGGCGGCTGGTGGGGAAAGGTTGTCAGAGTGCCCGAAAGTGCTGAGGCACCGCTGGCGGAAAGGCCGGCGCCAAGAGACTCTCGGTAGGATCCGTCGCCGGCGCAGGGCCGCTTTGGCGGGCCAGCGAGCCCTTGATCCCCGCCGAATGACCTACACGCTCACCACCCCCCTTTACTACGTCAACGACAAGCCGCACCTCGGCAGCGCTTACACGACCCTGGCCTGTGACGCCCTGGCCCGCTTCCAGCGCCTCCAGGGGGAACGGGTGATCTTCATCACCGGCTGCGACGAGCACGGCCTGAAGATCCAACGCACCGCCGAGCAGGCCGGGCTCACCCCCCAGGCCCACTGCGACCGCGTCAGCGCCCAGTACAGAGAGCTGTGGCAGGCGTGGGAGATCAGCAACGACCGCTTCATCCGCACCACTGATCCACGCCATCGCCAACTCGTGGATCAGTTCTTCAGGCGGGTCGAGGCCGCCGGCGACGTGGTGGAGGGCCGCCAGCAGGGCTGGTACTGCGTGGCCTGCGAGGAATTCAAGGACGAGGCCGCCAGTGCCGATTCACCCAACTGCAGCATTCACCACCGCCCGCTTGAGTGGCGCGATGAAACCAATCTCTTCTTCCGGCTCTCGCGCTACCAGCAGCCGATCGAGGAGCTGATCCGCCGTCCTGGCTTCATCGCCCCGCCCGGCCGGCAGAAGGAGGTGGAGAACTTCGTGCAGCAGGGCCTGCGCGATTTCTCGATCTCCCGCCTGAACGTGCCCTGGGGGCTGCCGGTGCCGGGCCATGAACCGCAGACGTTCTATGTGTGGTTCGATGCGCTGCTGGGCTACCTCACCGCCCTGCTGGAGCCGGGTGATGCCCCCGATCTCGATCTCCTCAGCCAGCGGGGCTGGCCGGCGTCGGTGCATGTGATCGGCAAGGACATCCTGCGTTTTCATGCCGTCTACTGGCCAGCGATGCTGCTGTCGGCTGGCCTGCCGCTGCCCGAGCGGGTGTTCGGCCACGGCTTTCTCACCCGTGAAGGGCAGAAGATGGGCAAGTCGCTGGGCAACGTGCTGGATCCCGCCACCTTGCTGGAGCGCTGTGGGCCCGATGCAGTGCGCTGGTATCTGCTGCGGGACATCGGCTTCGGCGACGACGGCGACTTTCAGCAGCAGCGCTTCACCGACCTGGTCAACAACGACCTGGCCAACACGATCGGCAACCTGCTCAACCGCACCTCCTCCATGGCGCGTCGCTGGTTCGCCGAGGCTGTGCCGCCGGTGAGCAGCGCCGTCACCGATCAGCATCCGCTGGCCCTGGCCAGCGCGGAGGCCACGCAGCGGGTGACGGCGGCACTGGAACGGCTTGATTTCCGCGCGGGGGCGGAGGCGGCGCTGCAGCTGGCGGTGGCCGCCAACGGCTACCTCAACGAGCAGGCCCCCTGGAGTCGCATGAAACGGCAGGAGGGGGTGGAGCAGGTGGCGGATGATCTCTACGCCGTGCTCGAGGCTGCCCGGATCGTGGCCCTGCTGATCGCCCCATTGCTGCCGGATCTGGCCGGGCGCATGCTGGTCCAGCTGGCGCAGGCCCCCGTGCTCAGCGGTGCGCCTGAGCCGGCCCCCGCCGGCGACCCCGCCAATCCGCCATGGAGCGAACGGCTGCGCTGGGGTGGCTTAGTGGCGGGCACACCCCTGCCTGAGCCGGCGCCGGTGATGGCCCGCCTTGAGCTGGAGGAAGCGCTTTGATCGCTTCCCGCTCCACACGCCGCAACGGCCTTCTGCTGCTGGTGCTGCTGCTTGGGGTGCCGTTGTTCGGTTGTGCGCGCAGCACCAGAACGCCGGCCAAACCGCAGCCGTTCGTGTTCCGCGCCCTCAACCTCCGCCAGCAGGATGCCAAGGGGCGACCCAGCTGGGAGCTGACCAGCCCTGAAGCCCGCTACGACCTGCAGCGCCGCGTGGCCACCGCCAGGCAACCGCGCGGTGTGATCTATGCGGCCGGCAAGCCGCGCTACCGCATCCAGGCCGGCAGCGGCACCGTGATCAACGACGGCGAGGTGATCCAGCTGGAGGGGAAGGTGAGCATCGTGGTGATCGGCCCCCAGGGCGCCACGATCACGGGCGATCGCGTCCGCTGGACGCCAGCCCGCTCCCTGATTGAGATCAGCGGGAGGCCCGTCGCCACCGACCGCTCCACCCGCCTGACGGCGGAGCGCGCCCGTTTCCTGATCGCCGAAGACAAGCTGGAACTGCGCGGATCTCCCCGTCTGCTCCAGCCGGGCCTCAACCTGCTCACCCGCGAAGCCGACTGGTATCCGCCGAGCGGCAATCTGAAGGCGGCCGGGCCGGTGCTGGCGCTGAGGCAGCAGCCCGGCAAGCCCGCCCAGCGCCTCACCGCATCAGCGCTGGAGGGCAACACGCGCGAGCAGGTGTTCGACGGGATCGCGCCGGTGCAGTTCCTCGATCCCGCCGCCAAGACGGAGATCGCCGCTGGGCGAACCCGCTGGAACCTGGAGAAGCAATGGATTTCCAGCGCCGAACCCTTCACGGGCCGCTTCGATCAGCTCACGGTGCGCGGCAAGGCACTGGAAGCGAATCTGGCGGACACCACGGCCTTCATCCCCGCCGGCTGCGATGTGCGCCAACCAGGCGAGTGGTTGAAGGCCAACGTCTGCCGGTGGAACTGGACCTCGAAAGAGGTTCAGGCCCAGGGGGCCGTGCGGCTGGAACGCGAGGCGAACCGGCAGATCACCCGCAGCGAGGCGCTCAGCGGCCAGGTGGGCAAAGACGGCACCGTTGAGTTCGTCAGTCCGGGGGCGCGGGTGTTCACCGAGCTCACGGTGCCGCCACGGGCGCCGGGCCCGGCGCGGAAGCGTCCTCCAGTGTCGTTCTGAGCTTGCGGGCCCAGCCCTCCACCCACAGTTCATCGGCGCGGCTGAAGCAACGTGGCGACCAGCCTGCGACCAGCAGCCAGCCCACCGCACCGATGGGTTGCACGATCACGGCCGGCGTGCCCAGCGGCAGGCCGGTGAACTCCTGGCGGCCGGGATAAAGGCGCAGGTCCACCAGCGACACGCAGCGCTCCGTCCGTCGGGCCCGCTCGCAGATTGCGCCCGGGAGGAAAGGCTCTTCAGCCAGCACCCCGCGGCGCAGAACCACCCGGCCCTGCCAGAACAGCAGCACGCTGGCGGCGGGCGTGGCGGTGAGCAGCATGTGGCTGCCCCAGGCGAGTTCCTGCCGGGCCAGGGGCGGGAGGGCCTCATCAAGTTCAATCCCCTGGGGCCCGGGCAACTCCACCCGCTCCGGTGCCGCCGGCAGGGCCCGTGTCCAGAGCACGGCCACCAGCATCAGGCCCACCGCCATCAGGCTGGCGAGCACGGCTGCCCGCTCCAGAGCGGGAGAAAGGTCGGGTGCCGTGAGCTGGTTGAGCAGGCAGAGCAGCAGGCCGAGCACTCCGGCAGCCAGGCAGAGCCGTGCCGGCGGCGGAAGACCGGCCATGGGGTTCTGGCGATTGGAGTACGAACGCTGACACATCAGGGCGCGACAGCAGGGCCTGCGGGCGGCAGACTGACGATCACAACCGTGAGGCCCGGTCTTTGCGTCTGCCGCTGCGTCTACTGGCTGCCATCACCGTGTTGCTGCTCCAGTTCCTGCCCGTAGCGGCGGCCTGGGCCGTCGGAGCCAGCGCCTATCCCGCTCTGCCCCAGCAGCACCTGATCGATCCCGCTGAGCTGTTCAGCAGGGCCACGGCGGTGGAGCTGGAACGCCGGCTCAAGGAGCTGCAGGCCGATCACATCGAAGCCCGCCTGGTCACGGTGCAGCGCCTCGACTACGGCCTTGATCTCGAGACCCTCGGCCAGCAATTGCTCGACCGCTGGGCCACCGCCTCCAGCGACGACTCCTCCCAGCTGATCCTGCTGATCGATTCGCAGACGAACACCGCCGCCGTGGTGGCCAGCGATACCCTGCTGGACCAGCTTCCTGAATCCCTGCTGCGCAACACCGCCGATCGCACCATGGCGATTCCAATGCGGCTGGGATCTCGCTACCGCCAGGCCTCACTCGATGCCCTCGATCGCATCACGGCCGTGCTGGCAGGAGGCGAAGACCCTGGCCCTCCGCTGGAGCAGGTGATCGTGCCGGTGGAGTCGAACATCCCCACCCAGGAGGAAACGGCCTCCAGCAATGGTTTCACCTGGATCGTCGTGCTGCTGGTGGTGGGCACGGTGGTGCCGATGCTCACCTGGTGGGTTTTCTCCCGCTGAGCACCCATGGGTCTGACCGACTGGATGGGAACCTTCGGGAAGGCCCGCACCAAGGATCTGCGTAGCAATCTGGAGCGCGCCTATGAGGCCGCCCTGCTGATCCAGAACATCGAGCTCGAATACTTCAACGACCGCCCTGTGCGGCCGGAGCTTGAGCTGAGCATGCCGGCGTCGGTGCAGGCGCAGATGATGCGGCGGTTTCGCAGTTCACTGGAGCTGTGCCGGCAGGTGGTGGAGGAACTCCAGCCCCGCCGCCACGAACTCGATCCCCAGGAGCTGCGGCAGTTCCAGCTGATTGAAGCAGTCGAAGGGCGCTACTCCAACCGCAAGCCACTCTCCACCCTCACCCGTTCACCGGAGTTGTTGCCCCGCAGCCTGATGGGGTTGATGGAGAAGGTGCAACGGCAGCTGGACCCCCAGGCGGAGGCCACTGTGGTGGCTGGCTTTCGCCGGCGCCGCGATTCCACACTGGTGTCGCTGCGCATCCTGCTGCTGCTGGTGCTGGTACCGCTGCTGATGCAGCAGGCCAGTCGCACCTTTGTCATTTCGCCGCTGGTCGACCGCTTCGCGCCTGACCTGCCCTTCCTCAGTTACCCCAAGCCGCAGCTTGAAGAGGCAGCTGTGGAGAAGCTGCGTGTATACAAAGCGGAGCTGGAATTCGATGCCCTGCTCAAGGGTGAAGACCTCCCCGATCCGGCAGCGATGCACAAGGCCCTGGCCAGCCGCGCCGCCGAACTGAAGGAAGAAGCGGATGGTCAGAGCACCCTGGCGATCAAGAACGTGCTGTCCGATGCCTTCGGGCTTCTCAGTTTCGGGCTGGTCTGCCTGCTGGCCCGTGAGGACATCCGGGTGCTGCGCGGCTTTCTGGACGAACAAGTGTATGGCCTGAGCGACAGTGCCAAGGCCTTTGCAATCATTCTTTTTACCGACATCTTCGTGGGATTTCACAGCCCGGAAGGCTGGACTGTGTTGCTGGATGGTGTAGCCACCCACCTGGGACTACCGGTGAGAGAGAACTTCGTGATGCTCTTCATCGCCACCTTCCCGGTGATTCTGGCCACGATCTTCAAGTATTGGATTTTCCGCTATCTCAACCGTGTGTCCCCATCTTCTGTGGCCACGCTGCGCAACATGAATGGCGGGGGCTGACGCCATGCTCACCCTGGTGACCGGTCCGAGCCGGAGCGGCAAGAGCCGCTGGGCCGAGCACCTGGCCCTGCGTTCGGGCCGGCCGGTCACCTACATCGCCACCGGCCCCCGCCTCGAGGGCGATGCCAGCTGGAGCGAGCGGCTGGCCCTGCACCGCCGCCGCCGGCCGGCCGACTGGCCCACCTGGGAGGTGGAAGGGCAGCTCAGCGCCGCGCTGGAGCAGGCGCCCGCTGAGCGACTGCTGCTGATCGACTCGCTCGGGACCTGGCTGGCGCACCACCTCGAACTGGACACAGGCGCCTGGGAGCAGGAACAGCAGCATCTGCTGTTGGCGTTGCAGCGTTGCCGCGCCGCCGCGCTGATCGTGTCTGAGGAGACTGGCTGGGGTGTGGTGCCCCCCACGGCGATCGGCGGGCGCTTCCGGGATCGGCTCGGGGCGCTGCAGCAAGAGCTGCTGCCCCGCTGCAACGAGGCCTGGCTGGTGGTGCACGGGCGGGCGATCGATCTGCTGCGGCTGAGCAGGCCGGTGCCGGAGCTCTGAGCCATGCCGCGCGTGGTGCTGTTTGAGCCGGAAATCCCACCGAACACCGGCAATGTGGCGCGCACCTGTGCGGCCACCGGCTGCGAGCTTCACCTGATCGAACCGCTGGGATTCCAGATCGATGACCGGCAGCTGAAGCGGGCGGGCCTGGACTATTGGCCCTGGGTACAGCTGCACCGCCACGCCAACCTGGTGAGCTTCGAGCAGCACCGCCGCAGGTGCGGTGGGCGCCTGGTGGCCTTCAGCAGCCAGGTGGACCAGCCCTACACCTCCTTCGCCTTCCGAGACGACGACTGGCTGCTGCATGGGCGTGAATCGAGCGGCCTGCCGCCGGATGTGCTGGCCGCCGCCGATGCCCGGCTCACCGTGCCGATGCCGGGCTCGGTGCGCAGCGGTGGTGGGGTGCGCAGCCTCAACCTCTCCGTGGCCGCCGCCGTGGTGTTGTTTGAGGCCATTCGCCAGTTGGGGACAGGGATCTCCAGCACCGCCAGGGACGCTTGAACCCCGTTCGCTCCAGCCTTCAGGTTGTCTAAAGGAGTTCAGGCCGCTACTGTCGGCGCGACCCGGGGGGTGGCGGCTTCTCCACCGGGTTTTGTCCAATGGGTGAATTTGCATGAAGCCTTCGCAACTGATCCTGCCTCTGATGGGAGCCCTCCCGGTTCTCTCTCTGGTGGCTGCTGCGGCCATCCCTGGCATCGCCGACTCCCGCTCCAGCGGGGTTGATGAGCTGTCTGCCGGCTTCGGGGATGCTCTGGGGCTGACGGCCGAACCCAAAGCGGTCCAGCAGCTCGCCTCGCTCCCCAAGGCCAGCGACAGGGTGTGGATCCAGGTGCGCGCAGAGGTCACCCTGGATGAGCTCGCTCAGCAGCTGCGCATCCAGGAAACGCCCCTGGCCCGCATGAATGATGTGACCGAAGACCACAGGTTCAGCCAGGGCGACTGGCTGGTGATCCCTGTACGGGACACAAACCGGGCCCGCAGCGTGGCCGCCCTCGATCCCGAGCAGATCCGGCGCTCCGCCCCGCTCTCCGAGCTGCCACCCCTGGAATCCACCGGAGTGGTGCGCTTTGGCGACAGCCTGATGAAGCTCGCCAAGCGCTACAACCTCACGATTCAGGAGCTGCTGCGGCTGAACCCCGGCCTAGAGGCCGCCCGGCTCGTGGCCGGTACCCAGGTGCGCCTGGCCCGTTCCGCACCCGGCCGCACCCGGATGGTGCTCGGGCTTAATCCCGTGGGCAGCGGCGGCCTCAGCTGGCCGGATCTCCCCTCCTTCGGTGGCCGTCCAGAGGTGGAGCAAGGCCCCACCCAGGGCGACACCACCTGGATCTGGCCCACCAGGGGAGTGTTCAGCTCCGGCTTCGGCTGGCGCTGGGGGCGCATGCACAAAGGCGTCGACATCGCCAACAACGTCGGCACGCCGATCATGGCCGCCCGCTCCGGCCAGGTGGTCTTTGCCGGCTGGCATGACGGCGGCTACGGCTACCTGGTGGAAATCCAGCACAGCGACGGCAGCAAGTCGCTCTACGCCCACAACAGCCGCCTGATGGTGAGAGTCGGCCAGATAGTGGGCCAGGGCACCGTGATCAGCTCGATGGGAAGCACCGGCCGCAGCACCGGGCCTCACCTTCACTTCGAGATCCATCCCCCCGGCCGTGGTGCCGTGAATCCCCTGGAATTCCTCCCCGGCCGCGCCTGAGACGCGCTGCACGGGAGGCGTCGGGCCGTCGTTTAAGCTCTCCACACAGGGCTCGGTAGCTCAGCTGGTTAGAGCGTGGGATTCATAACCCCAAGGTCGGGAGTTCAAGTCTCCCCCGAGCCATTGCCCTGAAAATCGATCCAACCCAGTGGTGGATCCGGTGGCACTTCAATTCTTTGCCATTAAGTTGGCGAGACTTTGTTGGCGCCTGAAGCTGGCGAGCTCAGCTGAGCGCTCTGCGCGGCTCGGCCAATGACTCAATCCCGGCGCTGCGTGCCGGGGCGTGCGAATCAGCCAGCACTCAAGTTGGGTCCGCATGAAAACGGGGTGGATTCCATCCGGGGTTGGTTCCATCCGCGGTGGGTTGAATGTGGGGTGCGTTCAATCCGCGGGGGGTCAATGTTGGGTGGGTTCCATGCGGGGTGAACGTGATCGTCTCTCTCGCTTCCTGAATCAACCTGCCGCTTTCTGACTCAGCGTCTCGCTTTCTGATTCAGGCTCTCGCTATCTGAGTCACCATCCCGCATCGCCTCGTGATCTCAGCGCATTTCGATGGCGTTCAGGCGCTCACGAAAGCTGGGGGCGGAATTGGCTGAAGCGGCTCCGTAATCCGAGGTGGTGTTCGCAGCCTCGCTGGCGCCACCACGGGCACCGGAGCGCCTTGAGGAGGATGAGGAACCACGGCCACGGCGTGCCGGGCTGCCATCGGCCTGGGGACGCTGAATCGGGTGGGAGACGATTTCGCTGCGCAGCTGGCTGAGCAGACGGAAATGCCCGGTGGCGTTGTACTTGCGAAGCAGGACGGGATCCCAGGACATCAGGGCAGGCAAAAGAAAAGGACCACCGAAACCGGGTGCGCTCCAGGCTGGCGTTCGGTGCTGCGGACAGGAGCTGACGAAGCAGCCTGCCACCTCACCTGCCTACCGCGCCAACAACCCCATTCAGGCATGCAGCCAGTGTTTTATGACAAAAGTTCTTGACCCGCTGCGCTTGGCCGGCAAGGGCTGCCCTGATCCGTCTGGCTGAGGCCCCTGCTGATCGGCAGCGAGCGCCACTGATCCGTGCCACGGCCGCTGCACACAGACAGCGCTGGATACAGTGATAGAGACGGCAGGAACACCGCGGCACACCTCCTTTCGCAGCTGCAATCTCCGGCTTCCGGCGTGATGCTGTCGCCGGCGGCCATAGCCTCCCCAACCTTCCCGTCCCTGAGCATCTCTCCGCCATGACGATCAACGCCTCCCTGCGCGTGGGTCAGCAGGCGCCCGACTTCACCGCCACCGCCGTGGTGGAGCAGGACTTCAGCGAAATCCAGCTGTCGCAGTACCGCGGCCGGTATGTGGTGCTGTTTTTCTATCCGCTCGATTTCACCTTCGTCTGCCCCACGGAGGTGACAGCCTTCAGCGATCGGCACGCAGAGTTCGCCGCACTTGGCGCTGAGGTGCTGGGCGTCTCAGTCGACAGCCAGTACAGCCACCTGGCCTGGATCCAGACCTCGCGCCAGGACGGTGGTGTCGGCGAAATCGCCTATCCGCTGGTGGCCGATCTCAGGAAGGAGATCGCCCGCGCCTACGGCGTGCTCGACGAGGAGGTCGGTGTGGCGCTGCGGGGCCTGTTCCTGATCGATCCGGACGGCATCGTGCAGCACGCCACCATCAACAATCTCTCGGTGGGCCGCAGCGTGGAAGAAACCCTGCGCGTGCTCAAGGCCTTCCAGCACGTGCAGGGGCACCCTGGCGAGGTGTGCCCCGCCAACTGGATGCCGGGCGCTGCGACCATGAAGCCCGACCCGGTCGGCAGCAAGGAGTACTTCGCCGCCCACGGCTGAGCTACCCCCTGCCACCGCCTTGGCGGTCAGCCCAGCAGCGAGGCCAGCAGGCGGGTGCCGTCGGTGCCGCCGGTGATCGGGTCGCAGGCCCGCTCCGGGTGGGGCATCAGACCCAGCACGTTGCCTTGGGCGTTGCAGAGGCCGGCGACATTCCCCACCGAACCGTTGGGGTTGGCGGCGTAACGCAGCACCACCCGGCCTTCCCACTCCAGCTCCGCCAGCGTGTCAGCGTCGGCCTGGAAGCAACCTTCGCCGTGGGCGATCGGCAGGCTGATCTGCTCACCTTCGCTGTAGTGGCGCAGCCACTGAGAGGCGCCCGGGTGCACCGTGAGCGGAGCCGCTTCACAGAGAAAGTGCAGCTGGCGGTTGCGCGTGAGCGCTCCGGGCAGCAGGCCCATTTCTGTGAGCACCTGGAAGCCGTTGCAGATGCCCAGCACCGGGCCGCCACGCGCCGCGAAGCTGGCCACTTCGCTCAACAGCGGCGAGACATGGGCAATGGCGCCGCAACGGAGATAGTCGCCATAGCTGAACCCGCCGGGCAGCACCACCGCATCGATGCCCTCCAGGCTCGACTCCTCGTGCCAGAGGAAGCGGGTGGGAATGCCGAGGCATCCTTCCGCCGCCCAGCGCACATCCCGGTCGCAGTTCGAACCGGGAAACACCACCACTCCGATCGTCATGACCCGGCGCCCTCCACGGGCTTGAGCTGCTCGAGGCACCAGTTCTCGATCACCGGATTGGCCAGCAGGCGATCGCTGAGCCGCTCGATCGTGCTGCGCGCGGCGTCGAGATCCGGCGCATCGAGTTCCACCTCCATCGCCTTGCCAATGCGCAGACGCGTGATGCCATCGACACCGAGCCGCTGGGCGGCGGCTCTGGTGGCTTCTCCTGCCGGATCGAGAACCGATGGTCTCAGGGAGACCAGCACACGGGCTTGAAAGCGGGGCACCGGCAGGGATGTCGTTTGTTAAATCTTGGCAGCTTGCCTCCCCCTCGGGACCAGCGCCGAAGCATGGTCAAAACAGAGGTGGGCGTTGGAAGCGATGCAAGCGACAGGCGCCAGCCAACCCTGCCTGGGAGCCCGGCTGGCCCGGGCGGGGATGGTGGCAGTGTTGATCGCGATGGCAGGCACCGCTCTGCTTGCTCCGGCCCTGGCACAGGTGCAGCGGGTGCCCCTGCGCTGCCGGCTGGCCGATGGCCCCTGGCTTCCCTGCGTGATGACGGTGGAAGCGGTGGGTGAGCGCTGGAGGTTGCGCTTCGACAACACACAGCTGAGCTTCCGCCACGACGGCAAGGGTGTGGTGGAGATGCAGCGACCAGCCGGCAGCTGGGAGACGGTGAAGGCCCGCTGGAGCGAGGATCAGGCCCTCTGCTGGGACGGCATCTGCGCCCAGGGGGACATCCCCCTGGACTGAACCGACCATCGGATTTGGTCGGCTGGAAGATTTGGTCGGGTGGAAGTGGATGGCACACCTGGGAAGGCTGTGAATGGATCACAGACAAGCCGCCATCGAATGGATCGCAGGCAGGCCGCCTGAGCTTGGCTGCGAGCCTGCTCAGACGCGGCTGGCGCTGACCTGCCTGCGTCGGGTGCCTTCGATCGCCTGCAGCAGCAAGCTGCGCTCGACACGCAGCCCGAGCGCCACCAGCTCAAGCCGACCCTCGTGGGGGCTGGCAGGGGAGCCAATCTCCCTGGGTGCGGGGGCTATCGGGCCTGCGGTGGCTGCCCTCTGTGCGTCGTGGTCCTCGTACCAGCAATCGAGCCGCGGACCAACCGCCTGGATCTGAAGAGGCCGTCGTTTGCCGGGCTGAATCAGCCAGCCCTTGAGGCGCAGCAGGGCCTGGTGCTGGATCTGCTCCAGGAGCGTGGCTTCAAGGGCCTCACGATCGAAGGAGCCAGCGAGCTGAATCGCCACCGATTGCATGGGCACGTGGGTGTGGTCGTGATGCTCGTGGTCGTGATGACCGTGATCGTGATGGTGGTCGTGATCGTGATCGTGGGAGGCCTCGCCATGGGGGCCAGGAGCCGGCGCGACGGCTGGGCGATCCAGGCCCAGCAGCAGCTCGGGCGGCACCTGACCGCGCTGCATTGGCAACACCTGGGCGCCGGGGCGGCAGGAGGCCTGAAGGCGCCCGCGCACCCGGTCCAGCTCTGCAGGCGTGAGGCGGTCGCCGCGGCTCACCAGCACCAGATCAGCCGCTCGCAACTGGTCGTCGAACAGCTCCTCCAGGTCGGAGAGATGATCAAGGCTGGGGTCGGCAGCCCGCTGCCGCTCAAGCGCGGCGGGGTCGGCCACCACACTGCCGCCGGCCAGCGCTTCACCATCCACCACCGTCACCACGCCGTTGACGCGGGTGCGGGTGCGGATGTCGGGCCACTGGAAGGCCTGCACCAGGGGCTCGGGCAGCGCCAGGCCGCTGGTTTCCACCACGATGCCGTCAAGACGATCTGCGGACGCCAGCAGCTTCTGCATCGTCGGCAGAAAATCGTCCTGGACGGTGCAGCAGAGGCAGCCGTTGGCGAGCTCCACCAGCCGGCCATCAAGCTCCTCCTCCGGGCAGAAGCCGCAGCTGCGCAGCAGGTCACCGTCGATGCCCACTTCGCCGAATTCATTCACCAGGACCGCCAGGCGCAGGCCGCTGGTGGTGAGCAGATGGCGCAGCAAGGTGGTTTTGCCCGCGCCGAGGAAGCCCGTCACCACGGTGACGGGGAGACGCCGTTGCATGGAGGGTGTCATCTCAGGGCACCAACGCGGACCAGGCGAACGTGGAGCCCACGCCGATCAGCACGCCGGCCGCCAGCATCAACCGCGCCGGAGCGAGGCCCGCGCGCCAGCGCTGCACCAACGTGAGCGCCAGCCACAGCAGGGCGCCCTGGCTGATCAGCAGGCCCAGCAGATACCAAACCACGGAGGCGGGCTGCCAGCCGCTCACGGCATCACTGAGCACATAGCCGTGCAGGGCGAAAGCGGGTAGCAGGGTCCAGACAGGCAACCGTTGGATCACTACCAGCCCCACCACCACCAGCGACAGCGCCACCAGCGCTTCGGCGCCAGGCAGGGCGGGCAGCATCAGGCCAAGGCCGGTGGCCGTAAGCCCCACGGCAAGCAGAGCGAGCACCCATCGCAGGCGCTGCACCAGGCCCACCAGGCCGAGCGCCAGCAGGAACAGCAGGTGATCCGGACCCAGCAGCGGATGGCCGATGCCACTGAGCAGGCCCGCCAGCGGGCCCTCCTTCAGGGCGAAGGTTTCCATCAGGTGGTGGGCAGCTGCGGGGGTGGCCAGCAGTGGCACGAGCAGCAGCGGCACGACCAGGAGTGGCGCGAGCTGCAGGGCGCCAGAATACAGATGAGGGCTGGCTGGCTGGGCCGCACGACGGCCTGGGCCAGCAGCCCGGGGTTGAAGAAACATGGCTCGACCGGTCCTCGCCGGAACTGGATGGGTTGAAACGCCGGCGGGTGTTCTGACTGGCCCTGCCACGAGGACTCGCGGAACAGGCTTCACAGTTGCGGGACAGCGCCGGAATTGCACCGGACTTTCCCCCTTGCCTCCAAGGGATGGATCCCCTGGAACCGGCGAGCCAATCTACCGGCAGCCGAGGCTTTCAACCGTTCTGACGCCGGTGCGGGGATTGACGCCTGCGGCCCTGGCGCAGAGGGCTTTCTGCTGGGTCAGATCGAGCACGGCGTCGCTGAAATCGGCCCCCTCGATCGTGGCCCCGGTGAAGCGGCTCTGCATGAGCATGGCGTTGCGGAGCACCGCACCGCTGAGGTCGGCGTTGTCGAAGCGGGTGGCGAAGGCCACGGCGTCTTCGAGGTCGGCGCCGCTGAGATTGCTGCCCTGCAGATCGCTGGAATTGAACACGGCACCGCGCAGGTTGGTGTCACTGAGGTCGAAGCCCTGCATCGACGCCTTCAGAAACTCCTGCTGCTGCAGGTTGCGGCCATGCATATCGGGCTGCAGATCCTTCAGCGCCCGCTGGCCGCGCAGCTCCGGTGCAGTGATCGCCAAGGCCGGCGCCAGGGGGCCCACCAGACCCAGCCAGGCGACCGTGACCACCAGCAGGGCAAGCAGGGAGCTGAGCCAACCGGGGCGAGTGAAGGGGGGCAAGAACACACGTACCGTGGGCCCTCAAGTTATGGCAGCCACGGCCGCGACGCGATCGACATGAGCATGTCCCTGCGGGTGGTGGTGCCGCCCCATCCCCTGATCGGTCACTGGTTGACCCTGCTGCGTGACCAGGACACGCCCCCCTCTCTGTTCGGCACCGCCATGGCCGAGCTGGGCCGCTGGCTCACCTATGAAGCCTTGCGCGACTGGCTGCCCCATCAGCGGGTGACGGTGCAGACACCGCTGGCCAGCACCGAAGGCAGCGTGGTGGACGGCAGCGTGCCCCTGCTGGCGGTGCCGATCCTGCGGGCGGGCCTGGGGCTGTGGCAGGGGGCCCAGGCCGTGCTGCCCACGGCCCGGGTGGCCCACGTGGGCCTGCGACGCAATGAAGCTGATGCCAGAGCCTCCTGGTACTACGACGCGCTGCCCGAAACAATCGGCCCCCAGGTGGGGGTGCTGGTGTTCGATCCGATGGTGGCCACCGCCGGCAGCCTGGTGCAGGTGCTGGAACGGCTCGAGAGCAAAGGGGTGAGCGGTGACCGGCTGCGGGTGATCACGGCCCTGGCGGCCCGGCCCGGGCTCAACACCCTGGGGCAGCGCTTCCCCCACCTCACCCTCTACACCGCCTGCATCGACGCTGACCTGGATGCCGACTTCCGCATCGTTCCCGGCCTCGGCGATGCCGGTGATCGTTTGTTCGGCACCCCCTCGGCGGCCATTCCCTGATGCCTGCAGCAGGCGCGGCTCCAGCCCTCCTCTGTCGTGCTCGGCCAGATCGTGGCGCCCAGGCCCAGACCTAGGCTCACGGGCCATTGCTCCCCTGGCATGGGACTGGCTGTCGCCGCTTCACCGCCCCCGGCCCGTGCCCTCGGGCAGGAAGGTTCGCGTTCGTTGAGCGGCACCGTGCAGGTGCCGGGCGATAAGTCGATCTCCCACCGCGCGCTGCTGTTCGGGGCAATCGCCACCGGCGAAACCCGCATCGATGGCCTGCTGCCTGCGGAGGATCCGCTCAGCACCGCCGCCTGCCTGCGCGCCATGGGGGTGACCATCAGCCCGATTGCGGCAGGGCAGCCGGTGATCGTGCAGGGGGTGGGCCTCGAAGGCCTGCGGGAACCCGACGACGTGCTGGATTGCGGCAATTCCGGCACCACCATGCGGCTAATCATGGGGCTGCTGGCGGGACGCAGCGGCTGCCACTTCGTGCTGAACGGCGATGCGTCCCTGCGCCAGCGGCCGATGGGAAGGGTGGCCGAACCGCTGGCCGCCATGGGCGCCCAGATCCGCGGCCGCGCCGGTGGCAAGCTGGCGCCGCTCTCGATCCAGGGAAGCGCGCTGCATGGGGCCGTGCTGGGCACCCCGATCGCCTCGGCCCAGGTGAAGTCGGCGATCCTGCTGGCGGGTCTCACCGCCACCGGTCCCACCAGCGTGATCGAACCGGCCCGCTCCCGCGATCACAGCGAGCGGATGCTGCGTGGCTTCGGCGCCGACATCGAGATCGGCGGCGACTCCGGCCGGCATGTGCGGCTGACGCCGGGCCGGGAGCTGGTGGGGCAGCCGGTGGAAGTGCCGGGCGACATCAGCTCGGCGGCCTTCTGGCTGGTGGCCGGGGCGATCACCCCAGGCGCCGACCTGACCGTGCGCAACGTGGGCCTCAACCCCACCCGCACCGGGGTGCTGGAGGTGCTCGAAGCCATGGGCGCCCGCATCGAGCGGCTGGAGCAGCGCCTGGTGGCGGGCGAGCCGGTGGGGGATCTGCGGGTGCGCTATGGGCCATTGCAGGCCTTTGACATCGGCGGCGAGCTGATTCCGCGCCTGGTGGATGAAATCCCCGTGCTGGTGGTGGCCGCCTGCCGGGCCGAGGGCACCAGCCGGATCCGCGAAGCGGCTGAGCTGCGCGTCAAGGAAACCGATCGGCTCGCCGTGATGTGCCGCCAGCTGGGCGCGATGGGGGCACGGCTGGTGGAGCACCCCGACGGGCTCGACATCACCGGAGGGGTGGAGCTGCACGGCGCGGAGGTGGACAGCGAAACCGACCACCGGGTGGCGATGAGCCTGGCGGTGGCGGCCCAGGTGGCCTTCGGTCCCACGCGGCTGCACCGCAGCGAAGCAGCGGCGGTGTCGTACCCCGGCTTCTGGGACGACCTGGCACGTCTGCAGGCCTGAAGCCCACCGGCGAAAGGGCAGCGGGGCGCCGGATAGATTCCCGCCAATTGCCGCCCCCCGCATGCTTGCCGTTGCCGTTCTGGCCGCCGGGAAGGGAACCCGCATGCGCAGCGACCTGCCCAAGGTGCTGCAGCCGCTGGCCGGTGCCACGCTGGTGGAGCGGGTGCTCCGCTGCTGCGACAGCCTCGAACCCGATCGGCGCCTGCTGATCGTGGGGCACCAGGCCGAGCGGGTGGAGGCGTCGCTGGCGGCCCACCACGGGCTGGAGTTCGTGCTGCAACAGCCGCAGAACGGCACCGGCCATGCCGTGCAGCAGCTGCTGGAGCCGCTGCAGGGGTTCACGGGTGATCTGCTGGTGCTCAATGGAGATGTGCCGCTGCTGCGTCCGCAAACGCTGCGCGAGCTGCTCGACAGCCACCGGCGCGGTGGCGCCGCCGTGACCCTGCTGACAGCCCGGCTGGAGGATCCGAGCGGCTACGGCCGGGTGTTCGCGGACGAGGATGCACAGGTGAGCGCGATCGTGGAACACCGCGACTGCAATGCCGCCCAGCGGGACAACCCGCTCGTGAACGCCGGCATCTACTGCTTCGACTGGAGCCGCCTGGCGGCGGTGCTGCCCAAGCTCTCCGGCGACAACGACCAGGGCGAGCTCTACCTGACCGACACCGTGGCCCTGCTCGGCTCCGCCCAGCACCTGGAGGTGGAGGACAGCGCCGAGACCAACGGCATCAACGACCGCCTGCAGCTGGCCCAGTGCGAGCAGGTGCTGCAGGAGCGGCTGCGGCGGCACTGGATGGTGGAGGGTGTCACCTTCATCGATCCGGCCAGCTGCACGCTCAGCGACGCCACCCGCTTCGGGCGCGACGTGGTGGTGGAGCCGCAGACCCACCTGCGCGGCGCCTGCCGGATCGGCGATGGCTGCCGGATCGGGCCAGGCTCCCTGCTGGAGAACGCCACACTCGGCAACGGAGTGGAGGTGCTGCTTTCGGTGGTACGCGAGGCCAGCGTCGCTGATGGCTGCGCCATCGGGCCCTACGCCCAGCTGCGGCCCGGTACCGAGTTGGCGGCGGGCTGCCGGGTGGGGAACTTCGTGGAGATCAAGCAGAGCAGGCTGGGCGCCGGCTGCAAGGTGAACCACCTCAGCTACATCGGCGATGCGGAGCTGGGCGAGAACGTGAATGTGGGAGCCGGCACGATCACCGCCAACTACGACGGCGTGCGCAAGCACCGCACCGTGATCGGCGCCGGCAGCAAAACCGGTGCCAATTCCGTGTTGGTGGCCCCGATCCGCCTGGGTGAGGGCGTCACCGTGGGGGCCGGCTCCACCCTTACCCGCGATGTTCCCGCCGGCTCCCTGGCTCTGGGCCGGGCCCGCCAGCTGGTGCGCGAGAACTGGCCGGGGCCTCAGGCCGGCGCCACGCCGGCGGCGCCGGCCAGCTGAGCCGCCAGCAGCGGGATCGCCCGTTCCAGGGCCACGCCGCGGCTGGCCTTGAGCAGCAGTTGATCGCCCGGTTGCAGCCACTCCAGCAGCGCCTGGGCCGCCTCAGCCGGGCTCTGCACGCGGGCCAGCCGCGGCAGGCCGCTGGCCGCCTCCTGCATGGCCGCGCCCGTGGCACCACCATCCACGATCACCAGCCCATCCAGCTGCAGGTCCGCGGCACGGCGTGCCACGGCGCGGTGCAGCGCCTCGCTCTGCTCGCCCAGCTCCAGCATCGTGCCGAGAGCAGCAAAGCGGCGTCCCGGCTGGGCCGCCAGCAGATCGAGGGCCGCCAGCACCGCTTCGGGGGAGGCGTTGTAGGTCTCGTCGAGCACCTGCACAGCGCCGAGCTGCAGACGGCGGCTGCGGCCACCGGGCACCTCCACCTGGAGGGCCTGCAGCTGATCGGCCCGCACGCCGAGCTCCAGGGCCACCGCCAGGGCAAGCAGCAGGTTGCGGGCATTGTGGAGCCCGGGCAGAGGCAGCGGCACCCGAAACTCCGTTGGAGAAGGGTGAGTGGAAGCCTCGCCAGTGGAAGCTCCCTCAGCTGAAGCAACAGGAGCAGGAGCGGCAGCGCCTACAGGAGCAGCAGCGCCTTCAGCAACTCCGGGGCCGGCAAGCAGCTGCAGCCAGGCGCCGCTGGCCGCGCCCGGATCCCCCTCGATCTGGCCGAGCAGGTCGGGTGCGGGCACCGGCAGGCCCACGGCGGCGTCATCGCCTGTGAGCGCCACGCGGCGCACCCGCCCGCTCCACACGGCGCCCAGCGCCTGCTCGAGCAGGGGGTCGCCGGCGGGAATCACCACCAGACCGGCCGGGCTGAGCGCGGCTGTGATCTCACACTTGGCCTGGGCAATGGCTTCACGGCTGCCGAGCCGGCCGATGTGGGCCGTGCCGATGTTGGTGATCACCACCACATCGGGCAGCGCACAGCGGGAGAGCCGCTCGATCTCCCCCAGACCGCGCATGCCCATTTCCACCACCACGGCCGCCTCACTGGGGCTGGCCTTGAGCAGGGTGAGCGGCACGCCCACATCGTTGTTCTCATTGCCGCTGGTGGCCAGCACCGGCCCCAGCGGCGCCAGCACGGCGCGCACCAGTTCGCGGGTGGTGGTCTTGCCGGCGGAACCCGTCACGGCAATCACCGGTGCCGCCAGCGTCTGGCGCCAGGCCCGTGCCAGCTGCTGGTAGGCCAGCTGGGTGTCGTCCACGAGCCAGGCGGGCAGGGAGGCGGGGCGCTCCGCGGCACGCGCGCGCGCGATCAGTGCCGCCAGGGCGCCGCCTTCGGCCGCCTGGGAGAGGAACCGGTGGCCATCGTGCTGTTCACCCGTGAGCGGCACAAACAGATCACCCGGCTGCAGACGCCGGCTATCGGTGCAGACGCGGGGCAGCGGCACAGCGGGATCGAGGGCCGGACCGATGGGGTCGCCCCAGAGCGCCACGAGTTGCTCCAGCCGCATCCGCTCAGCCCCCAGCCTGGTGATCGAGAAGGATCATGCCCCCTCCCACCCAGGCAGGCCGGCCCAGCAGCAGCCCGTCGCCATCGCTGAGCTCCAGGTTGTCGTAGCCAAGGGCGCGGGCCCGCTCCAGCCAGAGGTTCGCCTGCTGCTGGCGCTCCTGAGCGTTGAGCCGATCGAGCCTGGCGTCCAGCTCCAGTTCCAGGGTGCCGCTGGCGGGATGGGGGCGGGCGGCGCGGATCAGCTGCTGCGGGTCCAGGTCGGCCAACAGCTCCAGCACCGGTTCGATCGCCGGCGGGGAGGGTTCGCTCAGGGCTGAATCAGGCGGGGCGGCCCCAGGCGGCGCAGATGACGGCGCAGGTGACGGCGCAGAAGGCGAGCGCGACGGCGGCGGCGCTGTCGACGGCGAAGGGGTGCCGGCTAGGCGTGCTGTCGTGGAGGGTGTGGCTGGTGAAGGAGTGGCAGGGGATCGCGCTCCCCGCCGCTCCCCTGCCGGCTCAGAGGCGACGGTCCGGGAGCTCGGGGAGTCCGTTGAGCCAGCGGCCGGGGAATGGGGGAGGCCGGGAGCCTGGCCGGGATTGCCGGCGGAGGCGATGGGCGGCTGCAAAGGGGCCGCTACGGGGGCAGCAGGGGGAACCGCACGGGGCCCCAGCGCCCTAAGCCCCACCACAACGCCCGTCAGCCCCAGCAGTGCCAGCAGGAGCAACAGCGGCCAGAACAGCGGCGCCAGCGCGCGTGGCCAGAAGCCAGGCACGATCAGATCGGCCTGGCGGTTGCGACGCCACAGTTCCTGCGCCTTCAGGCGCAGGCTGGCGAGCACGGCGCTCAGATCACGGCCGAGGGCACTCCAGGGGCTGGTGTAGAGCGCCGGGAGCTGGGAGCGGCCGGGGTCCGGGTCCGTCATGGGCCAGGTTCAGAAGCAGACGGTGGGATCAGGGCGGATCCGCACGGATCAAGGCAGCTCTACCCGCTCAGCTGTTGCCGCGCCGCAGCAGGGCCGAGAACGGGTTGCGCGACACCGCCGGGATGGGCCGGGGCGCGACCGGAGGACGCTCCGTGAGGGCCGCGCCGTCGGCGAGAGCCGGGTCAGCCTCCTGACCCAACGAGAATTGCTCGACAGCCTCGCGGTTCGGCGAGGGCTCCTTGACGCCCTTCACTTCGCGGTACATCGCGTCGTATTCCAGGGCGGAGCGGGTCCAGCTGTGATCGGCGCGCATGGCTCGCTGCTGCAGTTCCTGCCAGCTGGCGGTGTGCCGATAGGCCTCCCACGAGCGCACGATCGCCGTGTAGAAATCGATCGCTTCATAGCGATCGAAGCAGAAGCCGGTGCCGGTGTGAGTGGCTGGCACGTGGGCCGGCACTGTGTCCACCAGGCCGCCCACCTTGCGCACCACCGGAATGCAGCCATAGCGCATCGCCAGCAGCTGGCTGATGCCGCACGGCTCGAAGCGGCTGGGCATCAGGAAGGCATCGGCGCCGGCATAGATCAGGCGGGAGAGGGCGTCGTCGTAGGTGAGAAACACTGCGAACCGGCCGGGATGGGCGAGGGCCATCTGCCAGAGCCCCGCCTCGTAGTTGCGATCACCGGTACCCAGCACCACGATCTGGCTGTCGGTGTAAGCGAGCACGCGATCGGCCACCTGCAGCAGCAGGTCCACCCCCTTCTGATCCACCAGGCGGCTCACCATGCCCATCACGTAGGTGTCAGGGTCCACCCGCAGGCCCATGCGTTCCTGCAGCATCCGCTTGTTGGTCGCCCGCGGTGCCAGGTCGTCGGCGCTGAAGGTGGCAGGCAGGGTCTTGTCGGTGGCGGGATTCCAGTCGGCGATATCAATGCCGTTGAGGATGCCGCGCAGCTTGCCGCTGATGTAGTTGAGCAGGCCATCGAGGCGCTCGCCATATTCGGGCGTGCGGATCTCCATCGCGTAGGTGGGAGACACCGCATTCACCCGATCGGCGTAGAGCAGGGCCGCCGCCATCGTGTGATCCCCCTGCATGTACCAGGGGCACCAGGTCATGCGGTCGAGTTTCCAGCGCCAGGGGCCCTGATAGCGCAGGTTGTGAATGGTGAAGACCGTGCTGATCTCCGGGTCCTGATGCATCCACACCGGAATCATGCCGGTGTGCCAGTCGTGGCAGTGCAGCACATCCGGCTTCCAGTGGTTCCAGGCGAACTCGGAGATGGCGTTGGCAAAGAAGGTGAAGCGCCAGTCCTCGTCGTCACCGCCGTAGATGCGCTCCGGGTCGAACACCGGATGCCCCACCAGATACAGCGGCAGGCCATTGGTGGGATGGGTGGTGGCATAGATCGCAAACTCCGTGCCCATCGCCCAGCCCCGCCAGATCGGCTCACTGGGAATCGACAGCTGGCTCCAGAGCCGGCCGTAACCAGGAAGAATCAGACGCACGTCGTGGCCGAGTGCGGCAAGGGCCGGGGGAAGCGATCCCACCACATCCCCCATGCCGCCCACCTTCACCATCGGAGCACATTCGGCGGCGGCGAACAGCACACGCATCAGAAGATCCGGTCGGCAGGGCCGAACTCTACGGGGGCTGCCTGACGGGTCTGGCTGATCGGGCTGCCTGAAGCGCCTGCCTGTGTGACCCCGAGGGCATCGGGCTCAGGGCAGCACCGTGACCGAGGTGCCCACCTCCACCAGCTCGAACAGCTCCTGCACGCTTTCGTCGTGAAGGCGCACGCAGCCGTGGGACACCGCCCGGCCCACGGTCCAACGGTGCGGGGTGCCGTGGAAGCCGGTCATCAGACAACCCTGCAGATCCAGCACCTGATCACCGCTGAAGCCGCGGCGGCCCGCACAATCCTTCTGGAAGCCGATCCAGCGGCTGCCGAGCGGGTTAGCGGGCCCCGGGCCGATGCGAGTGCCTTTGGCCGGGTGCTCCCACACCGGATTCTTGTGCATGTTCAACACCTCGAAGCGACCCAGCGGGGTTTCCCAGCCCGGCATGCCCACCGCCACGGGATAGGTGCGGATCAGCTCGCCCGCCTCCAGCACCAGCAGGCGCCGCTGGCGGCGTTGCAGCACCAGATGGCGATCGGGCCGCTGCACCAGTGCCACGGGCACCCCCGTCAGCTGGCTTTGGCTGGAGGAGGCCCTGCTCGACGCACCCGGGGCTGCGAGAGCCGCCGGAGTCGGCAACGAGATGGCCGGCAACAGCAAGGCGGCGGCCAGCAGCAACCCGGCGGCGGGCCGCCAGCGCGACTGGGGCAGGGAGGCGGAGCGGCGGTCCGGATCCACGGTCGGAAGGGCGGACGGCGTGGGCAGGCTCTGCAGGCTAGCCAGCGCAAGGGCCCAAGGGCCTTCCAGGAGTGATGGCCACGCAGAAGGTCAAGCTACGTTGACGCTGGCGATCCGAACGGTGAGGACGGTTGCATCGCATCGCTTCCCTGACGTCTGCCGCTCTGTTCATGGGTCTGGAGATCACGGCTGCATCGCTCGGCTCCCCTGAGCACCACCCCGGAGTTCTCTACAGCTACAAGGACAACACAGTGCCGGCCACCTGCTCGCGGAGCTTCTGGTTGCTGCACAAGAGTAAGAAAGTCTGGTTCAGGTTGGATGACAAGCTCAGGGAGCTCCCCCTGGAGACCGCCTTTTACTACCGAGGCCGGAGAATTCTCTACAGCGGTGATCTGGTGAGTCTTCCGAAGGAGAGCCGGAGGTCACTGGAAGCCACCAGCATCATCTGGGGCCAGCACCTGGCCAATGGTTGGGGGCGGGGACCGGAGGGAACCAATTACTACCTTCACCTCTGGACGCGGTGGTCGATCTTTCAACCTGCCCGATGCCATCCCGAGTCCTTCAGCATGACCCACCGGCCCCTGCATCCGCCGTCAGGGGGTGGCTCAGGCACAGGACATTGATGCCGTCGTCCTCCCTGCAGTAGCTGATCGTCCAGCCATACTCCTTCTGAAGCTTCAGAAACATCACCAGCCCCCAATGGGCCTCCCTGGCCAGGGGGTCCGAACCACTGGCGGCGATCTCGGCTTCCACCCTGACCAGTGCCGACGCCAGATCAAAGGCGTCGCCGTGGTCGACAATCTGAAGGCGCACCAGGCGGCTGCTCCGCTGCAGCGCGAGCTGCACCTGTGGTGGCGACACCAGGTGGGCATGGGCATGGCGCACGGCGTTGGTGAACCCTTCCACAAGAGCCAGCTGGGCCTGCATCCAGACATCGGCCGGCACGTCGGGGTGGCCCAGTCCCTCGAACCAGCTGAGGACAAGCTCAAGCTGATTGAGATCACTGCTGACCGCAAGCTGCCCATCCGGCACGAAATCGGCCGCCATGGGCAGACTCATGCTGCCCCCGAATCCTTGCTGAGCAGCACAAGGAATGTTCTGGCGATCAGTCGGAGGTCGTAGCCAAGACTCCAGTTCTGCTGGTAACGGAGGTCGAGCTTGATCACATCTTCGAAATCACGGATGGAAGAGCGGCCGCTCACCTGCCATTCGCCACTCAGCCCGGGGCGCACATCAAACCGCTGCCAGCTGGGAATGGCGTAGCGACGCACCTCATCCGGGGTGGCTGGCCGTGTGCCGATCAGGCTCATGTCGCCGATCAGCACATTCCAGAACTGGGGCAGTTCATCGAGGCTGGTCTTGCGCAGGATGCGGCCCACTTTGGTGATCCTGGGATCATTGTCGTTCTTGAAGAAGGCGCCCTGGGCCTGGTTCGCCACACTGCCTTTGAGGGTCTCGGCATTGCTCACCATCGAGCGGAATTTCCAGATGCGGAAATGGCGCCCCATCCAGCCGCAGCGCACCTGACTGAACAGAATGGGCCCCGGGCTGTCCAGGCGGATAGCCACGGCCAGGGGCAGGAACAGCAGCGCCGTGACCCCCAGTCCGAGGAGCGCGCCACAGATGTCCATGAACCGCTTGATGCCGGAGCGCACCGAAGGGTGGGTGAGGGGGGGGCGCAGGTCCTCGACGTGGGAGAGCTGGGGGAGCAGGCCCTCGGAATGGGCCGCCACCGGCAACACCTTCTCCAGTCCCGTCAGCTGCAGGGCCAGGAACACCTGCCGGTGCAGGCTCCAGGCACAGAGGGGAACGGCCCGCTCCTGGACGGCCTTGATGGCGCCGACCAGGGCACCGATGCCGCTGCTGTCGATGCTGGCCGTCCTGCCGAAATCCAGGATCACTTCGCGCAGGTCCTCCACCTCCTCAAGCCAGCCGCAGAAACCGGCGCGGAAAGCCACGGCCTCAGTGACGGTCAGCCGAGTGGGCAGCTGGAGAATCAGCACCCCGTTCTGAACGGTTCTGACCACAGTCGCGTTGGGGGAAGGGTGAGCCGTCATGCCGGAGAAAAGTGGCTCTGCAGACTGCGACACAGGGACTGGGCGGAGCTATCGGTCACGTCGCTGATTGAGGTCTTGAAAGGCGCCAGAAGAAAGCGAACCAGATCGCCCGGGCTCCAGGCGATCGGCACCCCCATTTTCGTCAGCGCCAGGGCGAGTTCCACCTGATGATCATCCACATGCTCCTGGTAACGCACACTGCGGGGAACAAGAATGAAGGGCTGCTGCATCTCATCGAGCAACAGCACCGTGCCCTCTCCGCAGTGGGCAATCACCACCCGGGCCCTCTGCACGAGGGCCCCAAACGACTCCTCCTTCAACAGCCGATACACGGTGGTGCCACTGGGGAGAAACGTACAGGTGCCGTATTGAACGACGATCTCTTCATCGATGAGCTCGTGTTGGATCAGCAGCTCCACCCACTGCATCAGCCGATTGAAGGGGAACTGCTCTGTTCCGACACTGACGAGAATCATGATCCGAGCTTGCCCTGGACAAGTTCGGCCCGGGGATAGCGACGCTGCAGCTGGGGCCAGTGCACATAGAGGATGTCCAGGAAGGGTCGCACCAGCCGCGCCGACAGGCTGAGCGTCTCAATGCGGGTCACGGACTCGATGAACACGGTCTTGCATCGAAACAGCTTACCGAGAAGAAGAAAGGGCACAGCCACACCGGCGCCGGTGGAAAGAATCACGTCTGGCTGCTCTCTGCGGATCACCTGCAACGCCAGCCCCAGGTTGCGCAGCAGATTCGGCAGGTTGCGATTCGTGGGGCTGTGGGCCCAGAGCACCTGTTCATCGGCCAGGGCCGTTTCCGTCGTGGGCGTTCGAAACGTGACCCAGAGATGGGGATGGCGCCCCCAGAAATCGGCCAGCTGCTGCAGCGCCTTGAAATGCCCCCCTGAAGAGCAGACCAGCAGGATCTTCATCGGCTCAGTTCCCCACGCATGCGCCGCTGCTGACTGGCCCCCGTGGAGCGCAGCATCAGACCCTCCAGCCAGCGATAGGGAGCCTCCGGCAACAGCCGCAGCAGGTAGGCGGCCAGCAGCGTGATCAAGGTACGTCGCGGTTCCTCGAGCAGCACCCTCCAGTCGGTGGCGAGGGATTGGTGCAGCAGACGCACGGCCAGGGCGCCGTCCCGCTGGCGGGTGGCCCGGCGGGCCAGATAGCGCAGCTGATAGGCGCGGGCCCTGGAGCCCCATTGGGCGACGAAATCGGGGTGGGTGGCTTTGGTCTTGAGCAGAACCCGCTCCCAGGAGGCGTACTGCTTCATCAGATTGGCCGAGAGTCCGCCGTCGCTGATGCGGTAGAGCGTCAGTGCCTCGGGGATTCCCTCGATCCGCCATTGGGTCTGCAGCGCAATCCGCAGCCAGCACTCAATGTCTTCGGACTGTCGAAAGGTGTCGTCAAAGTAGAAGTCTTCCACTTCGCCATAGAGATTCGCCTCAAAGCGAATGGCGTCAAAGACGTCTCGGCGGATGACCACAGCTGAGCCATTGCCGATCGGATTGCGGCAGAAGACGATCTCCGGCGTGATGTCCTGCAGCCTCGGCATCTGGTAGATCCCGATCGGCCTGGAGCTCTCATCGATGAATCCGGAGCGGGAAAAGCTGACACCCACCTCCGGCCGCGCTTGCAGATGGACCACATGCCGCTCCACCTTGGTGGGAAGCCACAGATCGTCGCTGTCCAGAAATCCGAGGAACTCCCCTTTGGCCTGCCGGATGCCCGTGTTCCGCGCCCCGGCCAGACCCCGGTTCTGCTGATGCACCACCCGAACGCGCCCGTCCCCATACCGCTGGCAGATCGCCACCCCGTCATCGGTGGAGCCATCGTTCACCACCAGGATCTCCAGGTTGGGGTAGGTCTGGCTCAGAACGGATTCCAGGCTTTCCCTCACCGTGGCGGCGGAGTTGTAGAGCGGCATCACCACTGAGACCAGAGGGGATTGGCTCATGTCAGTGCGCTCACAAGCAGAGGGGCATTAGCGAGGGTCATCATGGCCGTGCCTCGTCGTGGCGGCCACCCAGGCGGCGGAAGGGGGCCAGCAGCTGTCGGGCGAAGACGGCCAAGGCCGTGAGCACGGTACGGCGCGGCTCCCGCAGCAGGATCCGCCAATCCGAGCGCAAGGAGCGCAGCATGAAATCGGTGCCGATGGCGGGGGCTCCTCCGAGGCGCAGGGAGCGTCGGGCCAGGTAGCGCAGGTGGATGGCCTGGGCCGTGGCGAAGTGGTTCGCCACCAGCTCAGGCGCATAGCGACGGGCTTCCTGGATCAGCCGCAGCCAGCCTTGCTCCATGCGCTGCAGGCTTGAGGAGAGTCCCCCGGCCGAGGTGCGGTAGCCGGTGAGCACCTGGGGCAATCCGGCGATCTGCCAGCGGCCATCGCAGGCCACCCGCAGCAGCCATTCCAGATCTTCCGAATAACTCATGTCGGCGACGAATCCGCCCACTGCGTCGAACACCTGCCGCCGCAGCACCCAGTTCGACGTGGTGTTGGTGGGGTTCTCACAGAGAAAATCCACAGGCCGATGTGATTCCCGGGGCAGGGCCGCCAGCAGGCCGGTGGGTGTTCCCCCAGGGGACAGGAACGCGATACGGGCGAAACTCACGCCGACATGAGGATGGTTGGCTTGGTACTCCACATGCAGGCGCAGTTTGTCGACATGCCAGAGGTCATCGGCATCGAGAAAGGCGATCAGGGGCGCACGGCTGAGGGCCACCCCGCGATTGCGGGCGATCGAGACCCCCGCGTTGGGCTGGCTTACCAGGTGCACCCGGGGATCGTCCCCGAACAGGCGCGACACGATGGCGAGGCTGTCGTCGGTGGATCCGTCATCAACAGCGATGAGTTCCCAGTTGCTCAGGCTCTGGTTCTGCACGGAGCGCAGGGTTTGCTCGATGTGTGGCGCCGCGTTGTAGATCGGTACCACCACGGAAATGGCCGGCACGTCCAGTTGTTCAGGGTCTGGAACCACCGCAGCGGTCCCGTGGTGATGAAGGTCCACCATCGTGGCGGCTACGACGTATGGCTGGAGCGGTGGCCACCCAGAAGACGACGCAGGACGTCCCTGATCCGTCCCATCAGGGTGATCCGGATCATCCGCAGGCGTTTGGCGTAGTAATCGAACTGGTTGATGATGGGCGGCTGACCCTCCTGGAAGTGGTTCAGCTGGCGCGCAGGCAGCAACTTGGATGTCCAGTCGACGGAGTCGATATGGCGAAACTGTTCGTGGCCGTAGCGGGCCTGAAGCTTCTCCTTGATCTGGTCAGGCGTGCGGTAGGGATAGTGGCGATTGTAGAGACGCTTCGAGCAGGCTTTGGTGAGTCCGTTGGGCCACTGTGGGGCAACCGCTTCGTTCCAGGGCTGATGGGGCTGATTGCGGAAGAAGCGGTACTCTCGCCAATTGGCCGAGTAGTACAGGCGTCGTTCGGTGATGGGACGGTTGGTTTCAAGCTGCTCAGCCGCCCAATTCTTGTAATCGGCATCCGTGTAGTAGAACTGAAGATTCCAGGCCGTCACGAAATCGGCTTTTTCACGGTTTGCCATGGCCAGCACCTCTCTGGGATCCCCTTCGAGGAACTCATCGCCATCGAGCCGTAGCCACCAATCCTGATCAGCCAGTTCGTGGTTGTATTTGTTGTAGACGACCGAGCGCATCCCATCGCGAAATGGGATCAGGAGCTGGTCGTCGATCACAATCGCCGGATAGTGCTGTGCCAGGGCATTCACGGTTTCCCAGGTTCCATCGGTACTGCCGTTGTCGAGAACGAAGATCCGATCACAGAACGTCAGCGCATGAATCAGACAATCCGCAATGACGTCGCCCTCATTCTTGATCAGACAGATGGCGTAGATCTTCACGCGTGAATCGGGCGGGCGGACGGTACGGCTTGGTCCGATGGCACCCATGGCACCACCGACGTGACCCGGGACTGGGGCGGGGCGAGCGAAGCTTGAAAAGTTTTCATCACCCTAACCGCGCGCTGGCAACGGCCTCCTCGGGGGAAAGGGCTGGGGCCTCAGGCATGCGACGGTGCGTCAAAGGCAGGCCGGCTGGGCCACCTGAATCCTTCGAAGCAGCCGTTGCCCCATCATCAGGTAGATCGGCTGAAGCGTGAGATGGGCCGCTGCCACGGACACGGCCACACCCAGGGATCCCCAGGAGGTGCCGATCAGGATGGCGACGGTAAGGGCCACCGTGAAGGCCAGGTTCCAGAGCAGATCCACCTGGGGGAGGCCTACGGCGCGGAACAGCATCGAGGAGGCATTGGCGAAGGGTCGGGACAGGGCCGACAGGCAGATCAGCATCAAGATCGGCACGGCACCCTCCGTCACCCACTTCTGACCAAAAACGATCGGTACATAGAGAGGGGCCAGGCTGCATTGCAACGCCACAACGGGCACGATCACCTTGGTGATGGTGAGCAAGTTCTTGCTGAAGCGCTGCTTGAGTTCGGCAGGTTGCCCTCTGACGTCACAGAAGTCGGAGTAGATGGAGACGGACAGGGCATTGATCACACTCAGGCTCAGACCCAATCCAGCGTTGAAGGCGAAGTAGTACACCCCAAGTGCTTTGACACCGATGAAGCTACCGATCAAAAGATAATCAACATTCTCGCGGAACGTGTTGAGCATCTCCACACCCAGGATGCGACTGCCGAATCCCAGCACGGATTTCCAACGTTTCAGCGTGAACGTCATGACGGGCCGCCAGGGTTCAAACCGCAGCATCATCGCGACCCAGACCGGAGCCACCAGCAGCTTGGGCAGTACGATCGCCCACATGCCCATCCCAAAAAGCGCAAAGATCCCGGTCAGCAGATTGTCGGTGACGACCGCCGTGAGATTGGTCAAGCTGTAGAACTTGAGCCTGTTTTGCCTGCGTACCAAGGCCGTCTGGACCATGGCGAGTGGGTAGATCAGATAGCTGAAACTCACCACAATGATTGGCAGGATCAGTGCGTTGTCGCTATAAACGCGGGCAAAGATAAACGAACCAATGATCTGCACGACAAAGAGGCTAAAGCCGATCAGCCAGTTCAGACTCCATGCCGTCTGGCAAATCTCTTGGACATCCTCCGCATCGGCCTGCACGATCTTGTCCCCGATGCCGTTGCGTGTGAAAACCTTGACAAGCTCGCCGGACGTCAACACGATGGCCGCCAGCCCATAGTCCCTGGGGCTCAGCAGCCTGGCCAACAAAACTGTGGCCACGAGTCGCGAGACGCGAATCCCCACCTCCCCCACCCCCATCCAGCCGATGTTGCGGATGAATCGATCCTTCGGGATGAAACTCTTCAGCTGGCTGAACAGACGCATCAAAGGTCTACCCCACGGTGGAGACTCGAGTGGCAAAGCAGTTGCCGCAAGTTTTGTCCCCACAGGCAGAGCGGTCGAGACCTCGACCACACTGGCCATGCTGTTGCCTTCAGAATGCTCGTCATGGCATCAAGGTGTCTCACGGCTGGCGGATTGGGTGTGAATCACGGTACGGGAAGTATCTCTGGCTGGAGCGGGCCTTTGTTCTCCTGTAGAGCCATTCCCATGATAAGCATTCCAGGCCAAAAGAGGTAGACTAGAATTTCTAGATTCTCGCCGAATGTATACATAAACAAGAGAATGATGATTCCCAGCCCGGCTGAGCCAAGTTGATAGCGGGGACTGGCAGCACGGCGCAATAGATCAAGCGCTGTAACCAACATGGGAACAGCCAGAGCGACGAAGCCAACAATACCCTTCACAAAAAGCACTCCGGCCCAGGTGTGATGGGAGCCAATGGCCATGTACTCAACCAGATGGGGGCCGCCCTCTACAACACCATGCCCCCAAATTGGAGCCTCTGTCTCCCAGCGATGGAAGGCGATGCGCTTTAAGGCAAAGCGAACGCGCGTAGAGCCAGCCCGAGCACCTTTGAAACCTTCCCAGTAGTCGCTGATGGCGGTAAGAATAGACGTAGCAAAGATGCCTCCAAGATAGGAAACAACCCCAAGAGAAATCAGCATGAATGGTTGACGCAGCCTTGATACCACTGCCGTAACGGCTGGAATCAGGATGATGCAGAGCTGGGCAAGACGCGACTTGCAGACGAAGCACATGAGGATCGAGCCAATGATGCCCAGAACCTTCCATTTCCGATCTTTTTCCAGCAGACAGATCATGAAGTTGATATTGCCGACAAACCCAAGAGCAGGCCCCCATGGAGCGAAGAGCCGCCAGCGAAGGTCACCGGTGCTACCGTCAATCTCGTAGAGTGGAACATCAAAGAATTCATTTCCTGGACCACCGACGGCTCTCAATGGCGAGACATAGAGCACTTCTGGCAGGCCCAGATGCGGGGTTAGCAGAAGGAGCGGCATGATGAGGAGCGTATGAAAGCCCACGATGCAAATGGCACGTGTGGGAATGCTGCTCCGAATCGGCAGAGCTCCTGCTAACGGATAGAGCGCTAGGGCGGCCCACCCTTTGGCCCAACCAATCGTGGACTTGATGATAGCTCCAGTCCCGAGGTTGAAGTTCACATGTCCTGCAATCAATGCAACTTCCATGATGATCATGCCGATGATCCAAAGCCAGATCACGGGTGATATGGAAATTTCTTCATTTTCCTCTGGGTGATCCATTCGGGCCAGTATCTTGATCAGTAGGCAACCCAGAAGTAGCCAGCAGAGAACAGACCCCACAACGTAAAGGCCACCGAATAACCAGATAGGATAGGTGCAAATAATCGACCACCAGACCAAACGCTCTGGCCAATTTCTTGGCTGAAGATCATCCTCAGACTGGAATGCCCTTGAAAGAAGCGTTTTAAGTCCCAATGAAGACCCCTTGTTATGTAGAAATCCAATTGGCGACCCGTTTGATCCAGGGCTTGCGGATCCATAGGATCCAAAGACCTACAGTCGTCAGGATGGAACCAAATGCTGAGCCAGCAAGCACCAACGTTCGCTTTGGTGACGTAGCTGTTTCTGGCAAGGATGGCTCCACAGCTATTTGAATCAGTGGGAATGCTGCAAAGATATTGGCCTGGCCAAGATCCAGTTTGGCCAATGTGGATGCAAAGACAGCTTCTGCTATCTGTTCATTCCGCTTAAGGTTCTCCAAAGAAGACTGTTTCTGGGACATCAACCTGAGGCGCCCCTCCAAGGAGCTGATCTGTTGATCAAGCTTGCGAACCTGTGAGGCTGCACCTGAAGCATCTGACTGGTAGTTCACCAGGTTCTGGAAGAGTGAATCGCGGCCAGAACTGGCACCAGTCAACGCCAGCCTGGTGAGAGTCTGGGCCGATGGAGGGCGACCGAGCAACTCTTTGGCACGCTGATTCATTGCCTGTCTGGCGGCCTCTTGCCGCTTGATCTCTTTGAGAATACGAGGATTATTACGGCCGAATTTAGACAGTTGGACTTTGAGTATAGACGTTGCTTCGCTGTAGTCCTTCACATTCTGCTGGAAGATCTGATCAACCTGCAACTTGAACGCATCTGATGCCTCTGAAGGAGACAGCCCCAGGCTACGACTCAACTTCTGTAATCGACTCTCAGCCTGCGATTGCTGAGCAGCAAGCTCGGCTCTCTGTTTGCGTAGCTGTTCAATGTTAGCCGACAGGATTTCAACCTGTTCTATGGAAGTGAGGCCAGACTTGCGCTTGTATGCAGAAACTTGTTGTTGAGCAGTTTCAAGCTTCTGCTGCGTTTCCAGCAGAATCTCCTGTGCTGGACCTTGCCGTTGTTCGATCTCGCTGACACGCAGCTCATTGAGACGCTCTACCATGGCGTCATGCAAGGCATAGGCGCGCTTGCGGGCATCTATAGGAGATGGACCGGTGGTATCAATCTGCATCAACGTTGTATTATCAATGTTCTTAATGCGAGGTTTGGCGAAATCCGCTTTAGGGATATTGGCAATCTTGGCAGCCCGCGCGATGACTTGCTCGCTACCGAAGATGTATTCATAATTTGCACGAGGATCAAATGTAGCCAAGCCAAGGGATTCGTTTGATGCCGTGGCTTGACCAATCTCAGGCAGGCTTAAATTCACAGCGTTGGCGCTTCCAGGCAGAACCAAAGCCCAAGAGCTTGTATAGACAGGCTTCGCAAGTGCAAGATAAAGGATACTGGTGCCCCATATCAATCCATTCGTACAAGTGGATACGAATAGATAGCGACTCCAACGAAGCTTGTCGGTTCGACTCAGTTTTTTCCACCATCCCTTTGGATCAGGTGCCTTCAACCCAGGAATATTTCGAAACTGTTCGGCAAACAGTCGCGCCGCCTTTCCCAAGGGTTCTTGCACGGCCTGCACCTTAGGCCTGAGACGTCCGATGATCGGCGGAGAGTCTTTCACTAGATTCTACGGAATACTGCGATCATAAATCAAAACGGATGGATTCAGAAACTGAGTAAAGATGCTAAGAACAGCCTGGAAGTTGGTCATCTTCGAATCATAACAGGCAACTCCATCGTCTGCCATGAGATAGGGGTTGTTGGCGTTGTCTGTAGACGCGCGAAGAAGATCTTCTACTCCCCTCTCGTAGACGGTCGTCTTCCCCGAGGCCCTTTCTGTTCTCACCAGGATGGCTCGGCGTCGCGCATTGGTGACCATGGTTCCACCAGCACAGTTGGCCGAGACAACCGCATGGGACAAGCGAGATCCATAGGGAAAGTTCCTAGCCTGAGAGCCAATGCCAGCAACAGAGTTTCCAGCCGCAGGAACAGTAAGATTTGAGATGTTAATCTCAACTTCAGCGGGCGTAATCTGAGAAGGGCGAACGATTAGTGGATTAACGGTACCAGTGTCCGGAACAATGACTTGATCACCGGCAATGAGTGGAATGTCGTTAAAAGGTTCTCCCGTGAAAGCCCCGGACATGTCAATCACTTGCCTTTTTGAACCTCGTTTCACCTGTATCGCGGCGACATCGGCCGTGGGAGTAATGCCTCCTGCACGACGGAGTGCCGTTGTGAGCATACGATTGAGTGGAGCTTGCCCAGAAAGTTGAACAGGAGTCTGTGTCTGTTCAACGTCACTCAACTCGTTGATTAGTAACCGCCCAGGCTGAAAAGCAGATCCAATGACAAAGACCGGTACAGGTGCCCATTGGATGACACTCAGACTGACCCTGAGAAAAGATGGCTGGAAAAAGCCTTGTTGCACCAGGGCCTGATAGACACGCTTCTGAAGCTGTTCCGGCTCAAGACCCACAGCGTAGATTCCCTTGGAAAAGGGAATTTCAAGCTCTCCGTTCAGATTGATTTCAAAGATGCCACTGAATTCTTCCCCTTCAGGGATTGTCACCTTGACACGATCTCCTGGGGAGATCGGTAATGCCAAGGACGATCCTGCAGTGCCAACAAAGCAAGCGAGTCCAAGAAGCCAAAATAGAAGTTTCGACATCTGTGTCGATCTGGGGGAGTTCGCTTTTTGGCTTGCTCAGGCAATCTTAGCGTATCCGTAGACAGCGGGCTACCGGCTTTCAGCCTGGGCGAGACTGACGAATGATCACTCAATCGCCTGATGATTCCCGTCACCTGGAGGCAGGTCCGGTGCAACGTGTGTCTTTAATGCCCCTTGCTTGCCTATCCATCTTCGGCTATGTCGGTGTATCGCTCTGTTCCCGATCACCGAGGTTAGCCCTGCGCAGTCGATCAGTGGGTGCCGGCTAATCTGTTGAGCTACTGCAAGGCTCTTCCAAATGGTCGCTGCCGGCGCGGCGTGCTGTCTCCGCCAGTGTTGCGACTACTTGTCGCGAGGCTGAGGCTCGTGAGAACCGGTCGTCCCCCAGGAACCGGTACAGCCTGGGGCCTTGGCGCCGTCCTGGTCCACCAGGCCTTGTCAAGGAGCGCCGCCATGCCCCCACCGGTGAGCTGCGCACCACCTCAGACGTCGTTCCTACTGGTAGGGGGCCTGCTGGAGCATGCAGGCGGGAACTGGATCCATGACCCTCACTGCCGTTGGGATGCTCACGGCTGCTGGGGCATTGGAGCTGGGGAGAAGGCCACCCTGCCAAGTCTCCATCACAATACTGAGCTAAATTCGTGTGGCAAGGTCCCTGAAGGTACGATGGTTAACATTGTAATCGTGGCAACGGCTAACTATCTTTGGGGGGCAGCGGTCACCGTTCGTTCCGCTTTGGAAGCCTGTAGCACAACCCTAAATGTCTACGCCATTTGCGTCGATCTCTCACAGGACGATAAGCAGCAACTTTCCAATTCCTGGCAAGCTTCCAACCTCGGCACAATTAGCTTTATTGATTTCAATCTTGAGCGGGTCAATAGCTTCCGCAGCACTCTGCTTGTCAAGAGCAAATCTCCTTATGCGCGCTTCTTTATACCCGAGTATTTGGGGGGTGTATCTCGCTGCATCTATTTAGATACGGACTTAATCGTTTGCTCGGATCTAACTGAACTGCAGCTTCTGGATCTGCATGGCAAATCCAGTGCTTGTGTTATTGATGGTGGCATAGACACTCCACAGCAGCAGCAGCGACTTCGCGAAAAGCTGAAACTAGATAATCCTCGCCAGTACTTTAATTCAGGAGTGATTGTGATGGATCTGGATGCATGGAGGCATCATGAGATCCAATCGAAGGCTCTAGCGGTTGCACAGGAAAACCATGATTTGCTTGACCAAATGGATCAAGATGCTCTGAATATCGTCTTGGCAGGCGATTGGTTGGTGCTCGATCCGAAATGGAATACTTCCAAAGGCAGGGCTGAAGCTGGTTTTTCAGATGGCATTATTCATTTCTTAGGCAAAGTCAAGCCCTGGCACGCAGATTATGCCGCAAACTTTCAAGATCGATGGTTTGCACTGCTGGATCGAACCGCCTTTGCCGGTCAGCGTCCTGTTCAACTACTCGGTATAGCAGCCGCCTATCGCAAGTTTATCCGTACTGTTCCTACCTTGGAGATGGTGAAAGGTAAACTGCGGCGACTCATTCGGTCTACTTGAATCTATCATTGCCGCCAGGATAGAAGTGTTCTGCGCTGATGGCCTGGCTCACGCTGCCTGCCAGACCCGCTAAGTCGAGCAGCAGCCTGGGCATAGGGATCTGGACAAGCCATCTGATTGGTCGGCAGGTCTGGCTCAGGTCGTTGCAAAAGCCACCCGACCCACCCCGTGGTTACCTTCTGGCCTTAACTGATAGGATAAGAGCGAGGGGCTTGCTCCTGGTTCACTCTGGATACATGCGTAACGAGTTAGTCGTTTCTGCGCCGTTTCCATCACTGTTCTCCGCTTCTGCCCTCTCCCGTGCGCATTGGCCTGATCAACGCCTACAGCACCCTGAATCTGGGGGATGCAGCGATCTACAGCGCCTTTCGTCAGTTGCTGCCTGATGTGGAGCTGGTGGGCTGCGTTCAGGATGAACGGCCCGATGCCACCCTTGGGGTCACGTTCTTGTCCGAACGGCCCAGGAATTGCGACGCTTACGTGAGCGTGGGGGGGGACATCTTCAACAATTCCCGTGAATGGTTTGTCACCAAAGCCTTCCTCAAGAACCTGGCTGAACTGAGGCACAGTCCGAACCGCACCATCCTGTTCGGCCAGTCGATCCCTCGCTCCTGCCACGGCCTCAGCTTTCTCCTGTTGCAGCGCTATTTAAAGCGCCTGGCGGCTGTCTGTGTGCGGGATGCCGAAAGTCACCAGCGCCTCTGCGCCGCAGGGGTTCAAGCACGGTTGTCCTACGACATTGCCTTTGTGCTGGAGAGCTCCCCCCTGGCGGAGGCCACGGCGCGGCAATGCCTGGAGCGGCTAGGGATTGATCCATCCCAGGCAGCCGTGCTGTCTGTGCGTGGTTTCGACAGCATGTACGGTCACGACAATGAGGCCTTCGTTTCCAGAATGGCCCAGCTCAGCGTTGAACTCACCGGGGCCGGACTCAGGCCCGTCATTTTGATCCAATCGGGCGCCTATGGCTCCGATAATGATCTCGAAGTGGCCGCCGCCATCCAGGAACGGGCCCCCGGCACCGCCATCCTCAACCCGTTCGTCGCCGATCCAGCCGTGCCGAGTTGGCAGTTGGCCATGGCCCTGTTCGCTCTGGTCGACAGCGTGATTGCCGTACGTTTTCACACGGCCGTTCTTTCGCTGGCGGCCGGGCGGGTTCCGTACCATCTCCACTATTCCAACAAGGGCAGGGACCTCTGCCGGCGACTCGATCTACCCGGCTGTGATCTGGCCAGCCTGGTTCCTTCGTCGGCGCTGGAAGCGATTCTGGCCAGCCGCGGGCGCCGGTTCGATCATCAGCACGTGCGTGAACAGGTACGCCGCGATTTCCGGTGGTGCCTCGATCAACTCCCCGATGTGATCTGACGGTCGTCGTCTGGCCCCTTGGTTCCCTGAGCTAGATTCATCTATTCGGCCGTTCAACGATGTACGGGCTTGTCAACCGGGCCATTCAGCAGATGGTCACCACGCGCCATGGTGAGGAGGTGTGGCAGCGCATCAAGGAGCGGGCCGATCTCCAGGATCTGGATTTCTTTTCCACGTACCAGGCCTATCCCGACGACGTGACCCATCGGCTGGTGGCGGCGGCCACGGAGGAACTTGGCCTCACGGGTGATCAGATCATGCAGGCGTTTGGTGAGTACTGGATCACCTACACAGCCACGGAAGGTTACGAGCAGTTGCTCGAAAGCACAGGGGACACCCTGCCAGAATTCCTGGATCATCTCGATAATCTCCACGCCCGCGCCGCCCTGGCCTTTCCTGAGCTGCAGCCTCCCTCCTTCCGTTGCGAGCACAGTGCTGACGCCTCCATGCAACTGGAGTACCGTTCAAAGCGGCGTGGCCTTGCCCCCATGGTGACCGGCCTGCTTCATGGCCTGGGCAAGCGTTTTCGTACTCCACTGGCGGTCGATCAGATCGCCTCTCGCGACAGGGGCGATGCCACGGACCTGTTCCACGTTCGCCTTTCTCCGCCTTCTGAATCTGTCGCAGGTCGGCCGGATAACGGCATGACGAGCGAGTGAAGGTTCGTCGTTTCTGATGGTGCCTTCCGTGCCGTTACCTGACCACCTTCTTGATCCACTGTTCCCTTTCCATTTCGTCGTCGACCGTGAGCTACGTATCCAGTCCGTCGGCTCTGTTCTGCGTCGCATCCTTCCTGTCCCGGAGCTGCTGGGGCAGCCCCTCGATGAGCACTTCCTGCTGCTGCGACCGGATGTCCCCATGGACTTCGCCAGTCTGAGTGACTGCACAGACCGGCACGTGATTTTCAAGTCCGCCGCGATTCCATTGCAACTGAAGGGCCAGATCTGTTGCCTTGACGAAAGGGAACAACTGTTGTTTGTTGGTACGCCCTGTTTGCTGCAACTGGAGGACCTGAAGAAACTCAGTCTGAAGATCAATGACTTTCCTTTGCATGACTCCCTGGTTGACTTTCTTTTCCTGCTGCAGGCCAGGAATGTGGCGCTCACAGAAAGCCAGAAGCTCAATGAGATTCTGATCGCGCAGCGTGGGGAGTTGCGCGAGTCGACCCAGCGCCTGTCGACGCTCAATGCGGAGCTGGAGGCGGCCAAGCAGGCCGCTGAAGCCGCCAATGCCGCCAAGGATACGTTTCTGGCCACGATGAGCCATGAGATCAGAACTCCGATGAACGCCATCATCGGCATGGCCGGTTTACTTCAGGACTCCCAGCTGGAGCCCATGGAGCGGGAGTATGTCGAGATCATCAACAGCAGCACCGATTCCCTGCTGACGATCATCAATGACATTCTCGACTTCTCGAAGATCGAATCCGGTGCCATGCAGCTGGATGAGCAGCGCTTCAACCTCCGCATCTGCATCGAAGAGGCCCTTGATCTGAGCGTGTCCCGCCTCTTGGACAAGCCGCTGGAAATGATCCTCGACATCGAGCCCGGCCTGCCCACGGCCGTCATCGGCGACCTCACCCGTCTGCGCCAGATCCTCTGGAACCTGCTGAGCAATGCGGTCAAATTCACCCCCCAGGGCGAGATCGTCGTCACGGTGTCAGCGGAGCCCCAGGCCGCTGAGGCCGGCCAACCGATCCCGTGCCAGTTCACGTTTCAGATCCGCGACACCGGCATCGGCGTGTCCGACGTGCTGATTCCCCAGTTGTTCGAGCCCTTCCGCCAGGCCGATCCCTCCACCGCCCGGCGCTACGGCGGCACGGGCCTTGGTCTGGCGATCACACGGCGCCTGTGTGAGTTGATGGGGGGCTCGATCGACCTGGCCAGCCAGGAAGGCGTCGGCAGTGTCTTCACCTTCAACGTGCTGCTGCATCTTGATCCGGCCCCCCAGGCCAGCAACAGCCCGGAGCCCCTGGTGCCCCCGGCGTCCGCCATCCTGCTGCTGGTCGGCAATCCCACCCTGCGCGCCGTGCTCCAGAAGCAGCTGGGCTGGATGGGGCTGTCGGTGATCGCCCCCGATCTCTGCCAGATCCCCATGCGGATCTCCCAGTCCCAGATCGGCGACCTCGGCCATGGAGTGGTGGTCATCGATGGGCGGCTGCTGTGCTCCGAAGGGGAGGCAACCCCGTCAGCCTTTCTGCAGGACCCCTTTCTGCAGGACCCCTTGCTTCAGGTGCGCCCCTGGATCGTCCTGGCTGACAGGTGCAAGGTGTCAGACCTGGCAGCGCTGGTCAAGACGCCGGCTGTGATGCTCTCCAAGCCTGTGCGACTCGAACAGCTCCGCCTGGCCCTGATTCAGCAAGGGCAGAGCCCTTTGGAGCGGCGGCTGGCCGGGCCGCCAACGCTGACGCCCGAATCTGCCCCCCAGGGCGGCCCCCATCGCCTCGCCGACCGGCTGCCGCTGCGGCTGCTCGTCGTCGATGACATCCCCGTGAACCGCCAGTTGGCGCTTCAGTTGCTGCAGCGGCTGGGTTACCGGGCCGAGGCCGTGGCTTCGGGCTCTGAGGCGCTCGCGGCCGTGCAGGAGACCCCCTTCGACGTGCTGTTCATGGACGTGCAGATGCCGGAGCTTGATGGTTACGCGACCACACGGGCGATCCGGTGTCTGCCGGCTCCCTTCGTGCAGCCCTGGATCATTGCCATGACCGCCCATGGCCGTCCGGAGGATCGCCAGGCCTGCCTCCAGGCCGGCATGGACGACTTTCTGGCCAAGCCGATCGTGCCTGCCCAGCTCACCTACGCCCTGGAGCACTACCAGCCCCGCGACCAACCCCAAGCGCCAACGGCTGGAGGGGCCGACCCGATCGACGCGGCCGCCTGGGAGGAATTGGAGCAAGCCATGGGAGACGGGGCTGTGGCTGTGCTCCAGGAGCTCATCGACCTCTACCTCGAGGACGCGATGCGACTCGTTTCGTCGGTGGTGATGGCCCACCAGTACCACGATCCCCCGGCGATGATCGCCGCTGCCCATTCGCTGCGCTCCCCCAGTGCCAGCCTGGGGGCCCTGCGGTTGGCCACGCTGTGCGGCCAGGTTGAGGAGTCCCTGCGCTCCGATTCGGAGCTGTGGCCCCAGGTCAGAATCGATCAGCTGCTTGTCGAGGCTGGACGGGTGACCGAAGCTCTGCGCCAGCGGCGTCCGATGGACACCTGACGCCGATGGAAGGTTGTCCCGCCCCGATTTCGATCCTGCTGGTGGATGACGACCGCATCCATTCCCGCATCCTCGAGGTCCGTCTACGCGCCCAGGGCTACCAGGTTGTTGTGGCGGATTCGGGTGACAGTGCCGTGGTGAAGGCCCGTCTCTGCCCCCCCACGGTTGTCGTCTGCGACTGGTTGATGGACGGCATGAATGGGCTGGACGTCTGCCGGGCAATCAAGGCGGAACCGGACCTGGAATCGGCCCACTTCATCCTGCTGACCTCACGCTCCCGGGTGGAAGACCGGGTGGAGGGGCTCGACTGCGGCGCCGATGATTTCCTCAGCAAGCCGGTGGATCCGGAGGAGCTGCTGGCCCGTGTCCGCTCCGGCATCCGCCTGCACCAGGCCAATGAACGGCTGAAGCTCCTGGCGAGTGAGTTGCATCAGCAGAAGTTGCGGCTGGATCAGGAGCTGGAGGAGGCGGCCAGTTATGTGCGATCCCTGCTGCCTGAGCCCATCGCTGGTGCGGTGCGGGCGGACTCCCGTTTCGAGCCCTGCCATGAACTGGGTGGTGATTCGTTTGATTTCTTCTGGCTTGATGACGACCACTTCGTCCTCTACCTCGCCGATGGCTCCGGCCATGGCCTGGCGGCGGCCTTCCCCTCGATTTCCGTCCACAACCAGCTGCGCTCCCGCTCGCTGCCCGTTGATCTGCGTGATCCGGGCGCTGTGCTGCAGACCCTGAACTCCGGGTTTCCGATGGAGCGTCACCAGGGGCGGTATCTGACGCTTTGGTATGGGGTGTATCAGCCCTCCAGCCGAACCCTGAGTTTTGCCAGCGCGGGCCATCCCCCAGCCTTTCTCTGGAGCCGCACCAGTGCATTTCCCTGCCATTGGCTCAAAGGTCAGGGCATGGCCGTGGGCCTGTTCGACGACGCGACCTATGGCACCGAGAGCCTGGAGGTGGGCGAAGGGGCCTGTCTTCTCATCTACAGCGATGGCCTCTATGAAGTGCCGAGGCCCGGTGGCTTGATGGGCACACTGCCCGACTTCATGCAACTGGTGGAGCAGTGCCAAGACGTGCTCGCTGGTGACGATGGCCTGGATCGGTTGCTGTCCCAGATCCTCCACGTCTCGGACAATGCGCCATTCACCGATGACTACTCGCTGATCCGGGCGCTGCTGTCGTGATCGTTACGGGCCTTCTGGTTGTTCAGGTGTTGGTTGAGCCGCCCGATTGATCGGCAGCCAATGCGGCGATGCAGGCCTCACTGTTCGGAAACGTGGTGAACACTTTTTCGGTGCCGGTGAGGTCCAGAACGATGCGGACCTGGCTGCACAGGCCGCAAAGAAACAGTTGCTGACCTTGCTCCTTGACCCGTTTGAGCACGGAAACCAGAGCGCCGAATCCGCTGCTGTCCATGAAGTCGACGCCCTGGCAATCAATCAGGATGTCCCTGGGTTGCTCCGCCAGAACTGAACCGACAGACTGCCGCAACTCAGCGCCACTCTGGGCGTCGAGCAGGCCCATGGGTTTCAGGATGTACAGATTATCCACACATTGAAACGCAAATTGCTAAGAGTTTACCACTCATCGCCGAAAGCCCATTCGTCTGGGCCTGGGGACTTGAGACCCGCCCGCCGGCTGGTGGCGAGCGGGTGTGGGTCTGACCACAAGCCCCCATTCGACATAGGGGGTAGGAGGGAGCCAATGGAGCATAGCGCTACAGTTCGTAACCAGGTAGGCCGGTTCAGCCGCGAGGTTCATGGTCACGATTGAAGAGTTACGACGCCAATCTCTTCCCTTTGTCGCTGCCGACCAGGAAGGGTTGATTGTAGAGATCAACGATCTGTTTGAGACGACCTATGGATGGACATTGGACGATCTCAAGGGCCATTCTCTTTCCATGATTCTGCCGGCTGCTTATCAAGACGCCCACCATCTCGGCTTCTCCCGTTTCCAGATCGTTGGTGAATCGCAGATTCTCAACCATCCCCTGCAATTGATGACCATCTGTAAAGACAACCAGGCCATCAACTCGGAGCATTTCATTGTGGCCGAACGCCGTGGCGATAGCTGGGTGTTCGCGGCAACCCTGCGTCCGTTGACCTGAGGCGTGCATGCCGGACCAGACCCTTGTCGGCCAGCTTCGCAGCACTCTCGGGAGGCTGGAGGCGGCCCTGGGAGCCGTTGACGAGGCCCTTGCCTTCACCGATCTCAACGGAATCGTGGAATGGACGAATGCATCGTTTGATCGGTTCGTGGGTTTGTCCCGCTTGCAGAGCCTTGGCCAATGCCTGAGCCAGATCCTCCCGAGGCCCTATCTCCACGAGCTCAGCGACAGGCGATCAGGCCTGCCGTTCTGGAGCTCGGGATCAGAAGGATCCAGCACCTGGGAACTGCTGGGTGCGCCTCTCCGCCAGGTGATTGAGGTGTCCTGGGCGACTGTCGATCTCCCTGGTAAGCCGTCTTTGGTGTTCACCTTCAGGGACAAAAGCGCGATTGTTCAGGCCCAGGACAAGTTGATCGATGCCCGTGACCAGCTGGAGGACCAGGTGGTCGAGCGAACCCGCGCGTTGCAGCTGGCGCGCGATGAGGCCCTGGCAGCCAGCCAATCCAAAACCCGGTTTCTGGCCAACATGAGCCATGAAATCCGCACCCCATTGAACGCTGTGATCGGGATGACGGATGTGCTGCTCAGCAGCTCCATGGAGGGGCAGCAACGGGAGATGCTCGAAACGATTCATCAAAACGGCGAGTATCTGCTAAGCCTGATCAACGACATTCTGGACATCTCGCAGATTGAAACCGGGCGATTGGCACTCAATCCCAGAACCTTCGACCTTCATGGTTTACTCAATGACATCATTCATCTCTTTCAGTATCAAGCCTCTGTAAGACACCTCGGCTTGCACCTCAGCATGCCACCGGATACGCCGAGATGGCTCTTTGGTGATGATCTCAAGCTACGCCAGATTCTGTTCAACCTGCTGGGGAATGCTTGCAAGTACACCAATCAGGGGGAGATTCGCCTCAGCGTTGATACCTTGGCGGCCACGGCTAACGGGAGATCCTTCATGTTCCATGTTTCCGACACGGGTATTGGCATCTCCAGGGAGGCTCTACCGCTTATCTTTGAGGAGTTCATTGGCCATGCCAATCCCGCCCAGACGCAGCAAAGTGCCGGCCTCGGCCTCGCCATCTGTTCGAGATTGTGTCAATTGATGGGGGGAGATATATCCGTCGATTCGAGTCTCGGATCCGGCAGTTGCTTTACGGTCAGTCTGCCGTTCACGCTGGTTGCGCAGAAGCAGGGTGAGATTGTCAGGGACAATCCCGAGGAGAGCTTGGAGCCTGAAATCAGAATTCTCGTTGCTGATGATAACCGCGTCAACCGCAGGGTGCTTGAGCTGATGCTGGCCAGATTGCATCTAACCGCTGACGCGGTGGGAGACGGCAATGCGGCCATTCAGTTCGTCAGGAATGGGAGCGTGGATCTCATCTTCATGGATGTGGCCATGCCTGGTCTTGACGGTTTGGCCGCCTCACGCCAATTGCGCAGCGAAGGTTACTCTGATCTCTACATCATTGCCCTGACAGCCTATTCATTCGACACCCACCGGCAGGAGTGTGCAGCGGCTGGGATGAACGACTTTCTCTCCAAACCACTTCGATTGGCGGATCTTCGAGTGGCCTTGAGCAGGTATCGCGATTGGCGCCGAGCCACAGAGTCGGCTACGTCCGAATGATACTGAGTGATGCGATGAGGGGTGGCGTGAGCACCATTGATGGTCCATCGGGGTCAAGGTGCAGGTTTTCACGGCCTTCCATCCTGCTGGCTTTGGGCATTTTTTCCATTGCCACCTCTGCCCTGATTGTTACCTACTGGGTGGCTGAACGGACTCTCTTCAGGTCTGTCCAGCAGCGGCTGCTGGATCTGGCCATGGTCACGGCGGCGGAGATGAAGGGTGATCTGCACACCCAGATACGCCGTCCTGATCAGATGGGCAGCCAGCTCTATCGCCAGGCCTCCGAGCCTTTGATCAAGCTGAGGAGATCGGTGCCGGATATCTTTTACGCTTACACCCTGAGGGGTCGATCAAAGCCCTTGCAATTTGGTCTGGATAGCACGGTCTTCTTCAAGAATCCGGGAGACGACTCCAGCGTCGCCAGCGTTGGTCAGCTCTATGCAGATGCCCCGGCCGATGCCCTGATCGCAGCCCGGCTTGCCAAGCCCAGGGTCAGTTCCGTTCCCTACACCGATCAATGGGGCTCCTCCCTGTCGGCCTATGCCCCATTCCAGGACGGCGAGGGGACGGCCATTGTGGGTGTTGATCTCTCCCTGGCTAACCTCAATCAGCAACTGTTTCCCTTGCGCCTGAGCCTGGGTCTCTCTCTGGCAGGCAGTGCCCTGCTTTCGGCCTTTGCCGGCTTCCTGCACTGCCGTTACCTGCGATCCACGGCTTCGGCCCTGGAATCCAGCCTGGAAGCGGCTGATCTGGCCCGTCAAGTGGCGGCTGAAGCACAACAGGCCAACCTCGCTAAGAGCACCTTCCTGGCCACCATGGGTCATGAGCTGCGAACGCCACTGAATGGAGTGATTGGCCTCACCAACATTCTGCTCAGCACTGGCCTGACCCCCCACCAACAATCCTGTCTGCAGACGGTAAGGAACTCTGGGGAATCCCTGCTGCTGTTGCTCAACCAACTGCTCGACGTCTCAGCGATCGACAGCGGCCATCTGGTGATCGACTCCGCTCCCTGCCAGCTTCGGCCTCTGTTCGCCGAGGTGATGGCCTTGTTCGCCGAACAAGCGCAGACCAAAGGGCTGGTGTTAACCCTCTCCCTCGACCCTGCCCTCCCCGATGTCGTGCTGTCAGATCCTCTCCACCTGCGTCAGATCGTGGTGAATCTGGTCAGTAATGCGATCAAGTACACAGTGAGCGGAGAGGTGTCCATCACCGTTTCATCTCAGGCTTTCCAGCCCGATGGCTGGGTTCCGTTGGTCTTCCGCGTCCGTGACACCGGGCCCGGAATCTCCGACTCCGCCCAAGAGTCCTTGTTCCAGCCTTTTTCGCAGGCTGATTCCACCACCACCCGCGTCCATGGCGGCGCAGGGTTGGGATTGGCCATCTGCCATCACCTTGTCGTCGCCATGGGCGGTGCGATTGAGGTGGAGAGCGAACAGGGTCAGGGCAGCCTTTTCACGGTGATCCTGCCGGTGGCGATCCCTGAATCACCTGCAGCGCCAGAAGTACAGACAACAACCAGCTTCGCCGAAGACCACCCGCTACGGATTCTTCTGGCGGAAGACAATGTCGTCAATGCCCGTGTCTGCGAATTGATGCTCCAGCGTCTCGGCTACGGCGTCAGCGTGGCGCGCGATGGGGAAGAGGCCCTGAGCCAGTATCGCCAGCTGGATCCGGACATCATCCTGATGGATCTGCGCATGCCCAAGGTGGATGGCTTTGAGGCCACCCGCAGAATTCGTGAGCAGGCCGGCAACACAGTGCGGCCCTGGATCGTCGCGGTCACCGCCAACATTCGTTACTGCGACCGTGACGAGGCCCTGGCCAGCGGCATGAATGATTTCATTGGTAAGCCCATCAGGGTCGAGTCCCTGCAAGCCGCCCTGTCCCGGGCCCACGCGGCTGTACTGGCCCCGTGAGTGTGGCTCGGTTCAGCCAGGCAGGCTTGTTCCGGACAGCCTGGCCTGCTTCAGGGCCGCTTCAGCCCGTTGGAACAGGTCCTTGAAGCTGGTGTCGTCGCTGCTGGCGCAAGCCGTGCCCAGGCTGACGGGCAGAGGATGGCGGACTCCCCCCACCAGCCAGCCCTGGAGAGCCAGGCCGGAACGGAAGCCCTCCGCCTGGGCTACCGCCTCCTGCCCCACCAAGCCTGTCTGCAACACGGCGAACTCGTCATCACTCACACGCCCGTAGAGGGCGCTCTCCCCAAAGTCCGATTGCAGTTGTCTGGCCAGCTCCTGAAGTAACCGATCGCCCTGTTGTTGGCCGAATCGTGTGCAGAAATCATGGAAGTCATCCAGACCGAAGATCATCAGGGTCAACGGTTCTCCGTTCTCCCTTTGCCGCCGGAACTCGTTCAGACCTGCATCGAAGAAGGGCCTTCGGTTCTTGAGGCCCGTGAGGGAGCAGAGGTAACTGTTGCGCCGCGATTCCATGTGCAGGATCACCATCCCAGCAAGGTCCTGCAGCAGTTGTTGTTCGTTGCCGGCGAGTTGCCTCGGCTGGGGGCTGATCACGCACAGGGTTCCGAGGTTGAAGCCGGAGTGGGTCCGCAACGGCACCCCGGCATAGAAGCGGATGTTGGGATTCCCCGTCACCAGGGGATTGTCCTTGAAACGCTCGTCCGCACTGGCGTCATTGACGACCAGGACGTCATTGCCGCAGATGGCGTGGGCACAGAAGGCCACATCCCTGGGCGTTTCACTCGCCTCCAGACCCACCCGGGAGAGAAACCACTGCCGCTGGCGATCGACCAGGGAAATCAGGGCCGTCGGCACGCCCAGCATCTGGCTGGCCAGGCGTGTGATGCGATTGAAGTCCTCATCGGACTCCGCATCCAGAATGTGTTGCTCGTCCAGAGCCGCCTGGCGCTCAGCCTCGTTGTCCGGTATGGGGTAGGCGGTCATCGCGGGGAGCAGGACGCAGGGGGGACCGGGACGCCGCCGTTCGGCCGTATATCCCACAACTTGCAGTATGTCCTTTCCTGGTGAGGTCCCCTCCCGGGCTGGTCGCGCGGCGCTTCAGGGAAGCCACGGCGCGTCGCTGAAATCCGGCTCGCGCTTTTCAAGAAAGGCGTTGCGTCCTTCCTGCCCTTCTTCCGTGCGATAAAAAAGATGGGTGGCCTGGCCCGCCAGCTCCTGAATGCCGGCCATGCCGTCGGTTTCGGCATTGAAGGCTGCCTTGAGGCAGCGAATCGCAGTAGGGCTGTGCTGCAGGATCTCCAGGCCCCAGCGCACTCCTTCCGCCTCCAGCTCCTCCAACGGCACCACCGCATTGACGAGCCCCATGGCCAGGGCCTGGCTGGCGTCGTAGCGGCGGCAGAGAAACCAGATTTCGCGTGCCTTGCGCTGCCCCACCACGCGGGCGAGGTAGCCGGCGCCGAAGCCGCCATCGAAGCTGCCCACCCGTGGGCCCGTCTGGCCGAACACCGCGTTCTCCGCCGCCAGGCTCAGATCACAGAGCAGGTGAAGCACCTGCCCGCCACCGATCGCATAGCCCGCCACCAGGGCGATCACCACCTTGGGCAGCGAACGGATCAGCCGCTGCAGGTCGAGTACATTCAGCCGCGGCAGGCCGCTGGCATCGAGGTAGCCGCCATCGCCGCGCACGCTCTGGTCGCCACCGGAGCAGAATGCATAGCCGCCATCGGCGGCCGGCCCGACACCGGTGAACAGCACCACGCCGATGCTGGGATCGTCGCGTACGCGCGAAAAGGCATCGCACAGCTCCTGCACCGTGAGCGGGCGAAAAGCATTGCGCTTGGCCGGCCGGTTGATCGCAATGCGGGCCATCCCCTGCGCGCAGGTGTCGAAGCGGATGTCGGTGTAGGTGGCGGCCGGCGTCCAGAGCACCGGTGCTGTGCAGGGCAGCACGGGATCTGCCGGCGCGGGCTGGGAGGGAGGTGCGGCGGAATCGGGGCGCATCAGGCCTGACAACGGCAGCGGCTTCGGCTCATTCTGCGGAGCCGTGGGCCGGCTCAGGCTGGGGAGCCAGGCGCCAGCGCGGCCCGCAGCTGCTGGCGCAGGTGGGCATCCGCCTGGCGATCGGTGCGCAGCTCCAGCAGGGCCAGGGGCTGGGGCAGCGCCCAGGCCAGTGCCTCCTCCAGCTCCTCCAGCTGAGCCACGCGCCGCACGGGCACGCCATGCAACACCGCCAGGGCGGCCTGATCGAGGCTCTGCGGCATGGCGAACAGGCGCTCAAAATCGAAGGGCGCGGCAACCTCCGGCGGAACGGGCGAGGCGCCGGTGGAGCGGATTGGCAGCTGCTCGAAAATGCCACCACCGCCGTTGTCGATCAGCACCACAGTGAGGCGCCCGCGCAGCTGCTGGCGCCAGAGCCAGCCGTTGCTGTCGTGCAGGAGGGCGAGGTCACCGCAGAGCAGCAGCAGGGATCCGGCGCTTTCCGCCAGGCCGGCCGCCAGCGAGAGGGTGCCATCGATGCCGGAGGCACCACGGAAGCCGAACAGTGGCCGAGGGGCGCCCGCCTGGGCTGCAAAGCTTTCCCAGTCGCGCACGGGACTGCTGCTGGCCAGCATCACCGGCAGCTGCGGCGGCAACAGCAGGCTCAGGGCCCGGGCGATGGCGGGTTCATTGGCAGCACCCGTGGCCGGCAGGGCCTGACTGAGCCCGGCCTGCACCGTGTGCTCCAGCTCCATCCAGCGCCGTTTCCAGGCGCGGTTGGCCGCCGGCGGCTCCCCCGCCCAGAGCGCCGCAGGCAGCGCCCGGCACCAGGCCGCCAGCCCATGGCCGAAGCGGTGGCTGGCAGTGCCGAGCGGATCGAGATCGCGCGGGTCGCCCTCGCTGATCACCAGCTGGCAACCGCACTGGCGCCCGATCCAGTGCTGCAGCCGGCGGCTGGCGGGCAGGGGCCCGAGCCGCAGCAACTGGGACACCTGCAACTGCTCCGTGGGCTCCTCCAGCAGCAGGTCGTAGCCCGCCACCAGCTCCAGCAGCGGCTGACCCCGCAGGCCCGAAAGGCCATCAGCGAGCAGGGGCCAGCCGCTGCGCCGCTGCCAGCGTTGCAGGGCCTGCAGGTGGGCCGGCCACTGGTCTGGGGCACCGCGCCAGGGCCCGGCCACGATCACGCCGGGCTGATCGGGATCCAGCAGCGGCAAGGCTTCCGAGGTCACGGACGGCTCCGGCTGAACCCCCACCCCCCTGTCGCTGGGCTTACGGGCCATCAGCGCCGCGATGGCGGCGGCCGAGGGATGGAGCGGCTCCTCGAAGGCCAGGTTGAGGTGCACAGGGCCGGCCGGGTGGCCGATGGCCTCCTGCCAGGCCCGCTGCGCGAGCGCCTGCAGGCTGGCGGGCATCATCACGGCCAGTCCCTCGGCAGCGCCAGCACCGGCCCAGCGGCAGCTGCAGCGCAGAAAGTCCTCCTGGTTCACCGTCTGGTTGGCGCCGCGCCCCTTCAGCCGCTGGGGCCGGTCGGCGCTGAGCAGCAGCAGCGGAATCGCGCCATGGTCTGCTTCCACCGCCGCCGGCAGCAGGTTGGCCACCGCCGTGCCGGACGTGGTGATCACCGCCGCCGGCAGGCCATCGGCGCGGCTCAGCCCCAGCGCGAAGAACGCAGCGGAGCGCTCGTCGATCGCCGTGTAAAGCCGCAGGTCTCCGCCTTCGGCCTCCAGCAGGCCGGCCGCAATCGCCAGCGGCGCCGAGCGGCTGCCGGGGCAGAGCACGAGCCGCCGCAGCCCCAGGTGCCGGAAGGCCAGCAGCAGCGCATGAGCCGCGCCCAGATTGGCCGCCGCGTGAGCGTCTTTGCACGCTGGGGCTTGGCTGCCGAGGCCGTCGTCGCCGCTCACCGGGGCTCATGACTGTTCAGGATGGCCTGATCATGCCCACGACTGGAGCCCCCCCGACATGAGCGTCACTCCCACCGGCGGCAGCTCTCCGGCCGGAGGCCGCGCCGGGCTGCTGCGCCAGGTCGGCCTGTTGCTGCTGTGGGTGGGCGTGGCGCTGCTGCTGCGCTGGGCGGTGATCGAACCCCGCTGGATCCCCTCCGGCTCCATGTTGCCCACCCTTCAGCTCAACGACCGGGTGCTGGTGGAGAAACTGCGGGCTCGCCTGCACCGGCCCCTGCCGGTGGGCACGATCGTGGTGTTCCACCCTCCCGACGCCTTGCTGGCGGCCGGCTACGACCCCGATGCCGCCCTGATCAAGCGGGTGGTGGGAGCGGCGGGGGATCGGATCGCCGTCCATGACGGCCAGCTGATCCGCAACGGCCAGCCGGTGCCGGAGCCGTGGCGGGCCGAGCCGATCGCCTACGAGCTGGCGCCGCTCGCCGTGCCGCCTGATTGTCTGCTGGTCATGGGCGACAACCGCAATGCCAGCTTCGATTCGCACCTCTGGGGCCCCCTGCCGGCCGACCATGTGATCGGCACTGCCGTGTTTCGCTACTGGCCCTGGCACGCGCTAGGGCCGATTCGGTTCTCCCCCTCTGCGGCGGTGGGTTGACCCGGAGAGCTGCGTTATGGTGCAGGCCGTGACGCAGAGCACACCGGAGATGTTCAACCCGGAGTTCCTGACGACCGACAGCGAATCAATCAGCGGCAACTCGCTGATCCAGTACCTGCAGGAGCAATCTCCGGACGTTTTGCAGCGTGTGGCCCGATCCGCCAGCGGCGACATTCAGGACATCATCCGCCACAACGTTCAGGGCCTGCTGGGCATGCTGCCGGGCGAGCAGTTTGAAGTGAAGATCCAGGCCAGTCGCGACAATCTCGCTGGCCTGCTGGCCTCCGCGATGATGACGGGTTACTTCCTGCGCCAGATGGAGCAGCGCATGGAACTGGAGAGCAGCCTGTTCGGCGAAGGCGCCCTCGATGCCGACCCCGGCGAGCTGAGCCTCTGAGCCCAGAGCCCCGCAGGGCCTCTCCAGATCCAGGCTGATCAGCCCTTTGAGGCGGGTTGAGGCTCCGCTGCCGGCACCTCCGGCACCACGCCCCAACGCACAAGGGCGCTGTCGATGCCTGCGAGGAATGCCCACGATCCGCTGGAGGGCGCCCACGGGCGCTGCTCCAGGGCATCGGCGAGGCGCTGGAGATCCTCCTGGGTGGACGCCACAGGTGCCGCGTAGTGGGCAGGCACCACCTGGCGAATGCTTGGCAGTTGGGCGAGCCGCCGCAGCCAAGCCACCAGGGCGGTGCGGGCCCTGGGAAACACCAGCCGCTCCAACACCGGCGCCACCTGCAGAGGATGGGCATCACCGCCCAGCAGCGCCTCGAATTCAGCCACCCAACCGGGCTGCCAGCGAAAGGGGTAGAGGCCGAAGTAGGCCTTTGCGGCGCGCAGCCCCGGCCGGAAGCTGCCGGCGATCACCTCTGGCCAGGGTCGCACCTCCAGCGCGGACGGCCGCAGGTAGGAGGCGAACAGCACCAGCCGCATCCAGCCGCGCCGCCGTTGCTCCTGGCCATCGCTGAGCGGCTCCGTGCCCTGCTCGCGGGCATGGAACAGCAGGGGCGTGGGATCGGTGCTGAAGATCTCCGGCGGTTCGCTGGAGATGGCCACCAGCGCATCGGTGACGAGCAGGCTGCCGCTGGCCCGGTGCAGGCAGGCCACTTCCACGAAGGTGCCGAGGCCCAGGTCCAGCGGGCCAAGCATCTCCCATTGCAGCTGCTCGGCGTGGGGCAGGCCCTGCTCGAACAGCACCCGGGTGCGGCCAGCGGGAAATCCGAGCCAGGGCAGGGGCAGCGGCAGCGGAAAGCTCCACTGGCACGGGCTCACCCACACGGTGGCGGCAGGAAAGGCCCGGGCCATCGCCGGCACCGGCAGCTTGTGCTCCAGCCCTGAGCTGGTGGGCAGCACGATCGTGCGCACCGGCCCATAGCGGGCTTCGAGCTCGCGCAGGCTGTGCAGCAGCTCCTGGGTGGGCGCCACTGGCGCGTAGAGCAGCAGCCCATCGGTGAGGCGTGCCACGGTCATGCGGATCGGCACCGCCACATAGAGCACGCCCTGCAGTTGCTCGAAACTCCAGATCTGGCCAGGCACAAGCTCGCGCACCAGGGTGCGGCGGCGGCCATAGGGATAGAGCGGCAGCAGCGGCCACCAGGGCCACCCCTGCCGCAGCCTCGGCGTGGGGGACAGGCCGTTGGAGGCTCTCACTGCCGCAGCTGCGCCATCAGCCCATGGCGGGGCGCGAACAGGAAGCTGGCCAGGAAGAGGCAGGTCTGGACCACCACGATGCAGCCGCCGGTGGAGGCATCCAGCCAGTAGCTCCAGTAGATGCCGACCACACTGGAGAGCATGGCGGAGCCGACGGCGATCCAGGTCATCCTGTCGAAGCGATCGGTGAGCAGGTGAGCCGTGGCCCCCGGGGTGACCAGCATGGCCACCACCAGGATGATGCCCACGGTCTGCAGGCCGGCCACCGCCGCTAATGACAGCACCGCCAGCAACAGGTAATGCAGCACGCCGGTGTGGATGCCGATCGAGCGGGCGTGGGTGGGATCGAAGCAGAACAGAATCAAGTCACGGCGCAGCAGCAGCAGCACCGCCAGCACCAGGCCGCAGATCCAGAGCGTCTGCTGGATGTCAGCGGGGCTGATGCCCAGCACATTGCCGAACAGGATGTGGGTGAGATCGATGCTGCTGCGCACCTTCGACACCAGGATCAGGCCGAAGGCGAAGAATCCGGTAAACACCAGCCCGATCACGGTGTCTTCCTTGATGCGCGTCATCTGCTTGATGTAGCCGATCACCGCCACCGATCCCACTCCGAACACGAAGGCGCCGAGGGCGAAGGGCAGGTTGAGGGCATAGGCGATCACCACGCCGGGCATCACCGCATGGGACACCGCATCGCCCATCAGCGCCCAGCCTTTGAGGGTCATGTAGCAGGAGAGCAGGCCGCAGACGGAGGCCACGAGCATGCTCACCAGCAGGGCCCGCTGCATGAAGGCATGCTGCAATGGTTCGGTGAGCCAGGGGAGCGCGTCCATCACAGGTCGCCCTCACCGGACGGATCCGGCGGGGTGATCGTGAGCGAATCGAGCGGTCCGCCGCCGAAGGTGCGGGCCACGTTCTCCTGCGTGAACACCTCGGAGGTGTCGCCGTAAGCGAGCACGGTCTTATTGATCAGCACCACGTCGTCGCAGAAGCCGGTGACGTGGCTCAGATCGTGGGTGGAGATCAGCAGCGTGCGGCCTTCCTGGCGGAACTGCTGGAACAGCTGGATCAGCAGCTTCTCGGTGCGGATGTCCACGCCGGCGAAGGGTTCATCGAGCAGCATCACTGACGCCTCCTGGGCAAGGGCTCGGGCGACGAAAGCCCGCTTGCGCTGGCCCCCCGAGAGCTGACCGATCTGGCGGTGGCGCAACGGCCAGAGCTCCACCCGCTCCAGGCTCTCACGCACGGCCTGGTGGTCGCGGCGGCGGGGAATGCGCAGCAGGTTCATGGTGCCGTAGCGGCCCATCATCACCACGTTCGCCACGCTCACCGGGAAGTTCCAGTCGACGCTTTCGGTCTGCGGCACATAGGCCACCGCCTGCTGTCGCAGGGCTTCACGCAGGGGCACGCCGTTGATGGCGATGGTGCCGCGCGAAGGGTTCACGAACCCCATCAGCGCCTTGAACAGGGTGGATTTTCCGGCGCCGTTCATGCCCACGAGGGCGCAGATGCTGCCGGCGTAGGCCCGCAGCGACACGTCATGCAGAGCCACCACCCCGTTGTAGGCGTAGCAGAGGTTGTCGACGACGATCCGCTCCTGGGCCGGGCGGTGCTGAGGCGGGCGGGGCGGGCGGTGTTGCATCGGCTCAGCGCCCCTTGAGTCCGTTGATCAGTGTGGATACATTGTGCCGCTGCAGCTCCAGCAGGGAGGAGGCCGGGCCACCTTCAGGCGACAGGGAATCCACGAAGAAAACACCGGCAAAGCGGCTGCCGCTCTCCGCCGCCACCTGCTTCTGCGCCTCTGCCGACACTGTGCTTTCGCAGAACACCGCCGGCACCTGGCGCTCTCGGACCGTGGCGATCAGGCGGGCCATGCGCTGCGGGGTGACCTGGGATTCGGCATTGACAGGCCAGAGGTAGGCCTCGGTGAGGCCGTAATCGCGGGCGAGGTAGGAGAAGGCGCCTTCGCAGGTGGCCAGCAGGCGGTGCTGGGGCGGCAGGGTGGCCAGATCGCGGCGCAGGTCCCTGTCGAGGCCGCGCAGCTCAGCGCGGTAGGCCTCTGCGTTGCGCCTGAAATCGGCCGCATGGGCGGGGGCGAGCTGGGTGAAGGCCTTGCGGATGTTCTCCACATAAACCTCCGCCAGCAAGGGCGACATCCAGGCGTGTGGATTGGGCTTGCCGGCGTAGGCATCCCCGGCGATCGGAAGGGGCTTGATGCCCTCGGTGAGCACCACCCGCGGCACGTCCGGCAGGCCGGAGAGAAACCGATCGGCCCAACGCTCGAGGCCGAAGCCGTTGACCAGCACCAGCTGGGCCCCCTCAGCCCGCCGCAGATCGCTGGGGCTGGGTTCGTAGCCGTGGATCTCGGCACCCGGCCGGGTGATCGACTCCACCTGCAGGTGATCGCCGGCCACCTGGCGGGCCATGTCGGCCAGGATTGTGAACGTGGTGAGCACACGCGGTTTCCCTTGCGGCGCTGCGGCCCCTGGCGTGCCAGCCGCGGAGGTGCCGGGGGCCGGTGTCTGCTCGGCCGGACGCGGCGACGGCGTGCAACCCAGCAGGGCGCCACTGGTGAGCATCAGCACGCCACAAAGGGCCAGGGCAGGACGCCTGAGAATCGAGCGGGCCGCCATCAACGGCGCAACGTCAAACACGAAAATGGTCTAAGAGAACACAAGCGGCGCTGACGTAACCGTTGCTGGTGCGGCACGTGCCTGCGGCAGCGGAGGTGCTGCCGGGGCCAGAAGAAAAGGCCCCCGCCGCAGCGGAGGCCTTCTGGGGTGCAGGTGCCAGGGGAGGTGGCCCCCGGCGGCTGGCGACAGAGGCTGGCTCAGCCGATCGCCGGAGCCTGCAGCGCCACCGGCACCGACTCCAGCAGGGCCAGGTCGAGCGGGAAGTTGTGGGCATTGCGCTCGTGCATCACCTCAAAGCCGAGGTTGCCGCGGTTGAGCACATCGGCCCAGGTGTTGAGCACCCGGCCCTGGGCATCCAGCACCGACTGGTTGAAGTTGAAACCGTTGAGGTTGAAGGCCATCGTGCTCACGCCCAGGGCGGTGAACCAGATGCCCACCACCGGCCAGGCAGCCAGGAAGAAGTGCAGGCTGCGGCTGTTGTTGAAGGAGGCGTACTGGAAGATCAGGCGACCGAAGTAGCCGTGAGCAGCCACGATGTTGTAGGTCTCTTCTTCTTGGCCGAACTTATAGCCGTAGTTCTGGCTCTCGCTTTCGGTCGTCTCACGCACCAGCGAGCTGGTGACGAGCGAACCGTGCATGGCCGAGAACAGGGAGCCGCCGAACACACCAGCCACACCCAGCATGTGGAAGGGGTGCATCAGGATGTTG
>NZ_JAHLYO010000027.1:0-163055 GCF_025128015.1 Synechococcus sp. CS-1333 | reverse complement strand
CGCGCCGCGGCGCCGCGGCGTTCCGCATTGGCGCGGGCGATCGCCACAGCGCTGGCGCTGATGTCGCAGCCCTCCAGGATCAGCGGCAGCTTGCTGCGCCGGGCCAGCAGGACCAGATCAATCACGGTGTCACCGCCGCCGCAGGCCAGATCGAGCACACGCAGCGGCTGGTCTGGCTGCCGCGCCGCCAGCGCCGCGATCGGCGCGAACAGGGAGGCGGAACAACGGCTCAGGGCATTGATGCGGCGGAGACCCGCCAGGGCCCGGGCGTGATCGGCGGGGTCGATGCCCGGCTGATCCATCACTTCAGGTATCCGTTCCCTGCAGCTCAGGGAGTTCAGGCTCGGCATCGCCTCGGCTTGTCCTGAGAGGGCATGCACGAATGATGGCGACGCCGGGTGGGCAGAGGGCGTCGTGCGGGGTTCCTCGTTGATCCGTGCGGCAGGGCAGCACCCCTGCTGACCGAGGGCTGGCAGCGATGGCAGAGCTGTTCCGAAGGCGTTGAGCAAACGCCGCACCCACAGCATCCGTTCAAGTGCCTGGGCGTGAAGCTCGTGCGGCCTCAACCAAACCAGGCACGGAGATCTCAGAGATGCATCGGTTGCGGAGCACCCGGCTTGTGTCGAGGCACCCTCCACAGCCTTGATGTGGAGATTGGCAGCACCAGCCATTGGAGCGGTGTGATCCAGCCATTGTTGAGAAGCTCGATCACCGGCTACAGCCGTGACGACCACCGCCCAGCACCTTCTCAATGGACTCATCGCCGGACTGGCTGCGGGGCTCACCCTCGCTCCTCCGGCGCAAGCCGCCGAGCGGCTCGGGGCCATCCCCGCAGTCTTCCGGGGCCTCTGGATGGCAGAGGCGCGGCACTGCACTGCCACGCAGAGCGACGAGTCGTGGCTTCGCATCGAGGCCGATCGCCTCAGCTTCTACGAGAGCAGTGGGCCGGTGCTGGCGGTGGCGGGAGAGGGGCCCGAGCGGATCGGCGTGATCATCGCGCTCTCCGGGGAAGGCAGTACCTGGCTGTACCTCGGCCTGCTGAGCCTGGATCCGGGCGGAGACCGCCTGCGGCTGGTCAGCACGGGGGTGGAGGGTGAAGTGCTTCGGGTGCGGTGTGAGACGCGCTGAGCCAGCTTCAGGGCTGGTTGACGTTGCACTCCCGCAGGCTCCCAGCGATCGCAGTGATCAGGTTCTCAGCCTCATTGCGCCAGTCGCTGCGGAACTTAAAGCCCAGCACCACCGTTTCTCGATTCTGAAGCCGCAGGGCGTAGACCTCGGCGAAGGAAGGAGCGGGAATCGAGGTGGAGAAGGCCAGCCCTTCAACACTGCGCTCCAGCAGGCGGCGCTGAATCGGCCTTCCCTGATGGGCCTGGCCGGCGAGGAACACCGTTGCCACGTAGGCACGCAGTTCGGCCGGGGTCATGCCGGCCTTGGCATCGGTGACGTCAAGCGGAAAGCGAACGCCGGTGAGGCTGAAGCGCTCGCTCTGCGCGTCGGCTGCCGGCGGATGCACCACAGACACAGCATCGAGACCCACCGATAAGGGGCTAGAGAGGGCGCGTGGGGAACGGAAGCAGAGACCCTGCAGCGCCACGACCTTGTCGGGCCGGGCTGGAGCCTCACCTGGTGAAAGCACCAGACACAGAGCGAAGGCCATACCGGCGGCGGCAGGGCAACAGTTTCCCTTCAGAAAGGCAGCCTCTCGCCAGGCAGGGTGAACCAGGCAGGCCCGCCTGGCATGACTGAACCATGCGCGAAGCCAGCGGGACGGTGTCACGACGATGCTCCATCCGTGGCTAGCAGCATCCTCATGGAAAGAGTTCTACGAGCACCTCAACTGGATCCACCTCGAGTGAACTCTTGAGCTTGCAGCTTCTTGACCTCGCACCTGCGGCGATCAGTCGCAGACGATCGAGGCCGGGCCCCAATGGGATGTCGAAGTCTTGCTGCCCGTCCGCGTTGAGGTTCCAAGGTGCCTGGCGGAGCAGCAGCCCATGCTTCGGGGAGGGGCCTGGGATAACCACGAGCGTGGGGCCTTGATCAGGCTCCAATGCAAAGCTCAGCTGTCTGCTCAGGGCATCGCAGCAGCCGGAGTGCCAGCTCCACCTGCGCCTTGCCCACGTCCACACGTTCACTGCCGCCAAGGGCCTCTAGGGCGATGGGCTCCCGGGCGCGGCAAACAGCCCCCACCGGCGAAGTCAGGCGGCTGCAGCTAATTTATCATTGCCAAGCATCCATTCTCTTCGCAAGTCCTGGGGTCAATGAAATGCTTGCCTTTGTTTTGTCCCGGCTATTCACTCATACGCTTCTCAGTGGGATCCTGGGAGCGATTTTGGGTGCTGCCATTGGTGTTGTTGCTGGAGCACTTCGGCGATCAATTTCAAGCACATTAGCAGTGAGCATAAGGGGTGCTTTTTTAGGCTGTATCCTGGCTTGCAGCAGCCCACTGATTTGCACCCCTGGCTCCCTGGAGTCATGGGGAGCGGGGGGAGGGCTGGGATCATTGTCAGTACTCGTAAGCCTGGCTTTCATTGCCTTGGGAGGGCTAATTGGCGGACTGACTGCAAGCACATTTGGATACCGATGGGTGATGAGAATGAAACCCAGATTCTTTGCATGGACGATGAGTGGCATTTACATCTTCATGACAGCTTCTCTTGCATATGGCTATCTCCGATATTGCTTCACTGGGTCATCGTATTGCTAACATCTATTCTTCCGCCCCAATCCAAGGCCGATCAAAAAGGTCAGTTATTGGTATGCGATCTGGATGCGCCACATCATCCAAGCCGAAGATGGCGGGATGTTCTTTGCTTGAGCCAGGGAGAGCCGTCGCTACTGAATCGAACCGTTAGCAAGGGCTGCAGGCGAGCACATCGTCGGAGATGGCATCGGGGCTGCTTTGAGTCGCCACCATGCTGTTCATGCCAGGAGGTGATCATGACGCTGCTGGGAAGGGAAGCCACCCAGCGGGCACGCACACTTCGGCAGTTCGGTTCAGATGGGCCAGAAGTCACTCCCAGCACTGTGCCATCCACAGCGTCGTGCTCACGCATCAAGCGGATCGCCACTCGCTGACAACGCTAAAGCGCCCGCATGCATCAGTTCATTCACTTCATCGGCAAAGCCGATGCCAGGGAAAGACGTCGTCACCATGCTGCGCAGGCGGTGATCAATTGTGCGCGTCCCAACAGGGTTCTGCACTGATCAGGGGGGACCTGGTTCGCGGTATGACAATCGACGCAACACGAGCCTGCCGATGTGTCTGAACATGCCGTTCTCCCTGGCCGGTGTCGTATGACTGTGACATCGGGTCAGACGTCAACCAAGGCCTTGCATTGCACTCCAGGAGCTACTTGATGCTGATGAAGCCCAGCTGATCCTCAATCAAGGCGCTGCAGGTGGGAGCCTTCTGGCGCACCACCTCTGCGGCGATGCGCATGAGAACGTCCATTCTCCGCCCGACCGCCCATGGATAGCAGGTGTTCCATTCACTGATGTCGCCGATGAAGATGGATGCAACGGTGTCGCCACCGCAGAACTCCCAGTAACAGGAGATGGTATTGATCCCTTCGTGGTAAACGACAACCCCGCTACGCCCGTTGTCGCTGATCTCCACCCACCATGGTGCAGAGAGGCTCCCGGTCACCGGCTGGCCGGCTCCAGGATGCGGTGGGAGGGAACCTCATGGAGAGCCATCAAGCGACGCTCAATGGTGGCTCCATTGGCCTTCATCCAGGCCGCCGTGGTATCTCCCACTTTTTGTCCATAGATGCGATGGCTGTAGATCACCGCAGTGCCACGACCATCAGCCAGCCTGAATCGCGCAAAGACAGCCTCGATAAAGTTACGAACAGGGAAAAGAACGACGATCAGATGTTCGGCGGGCTTCACGGCAGTGCGGGGAACCGATAAAGTGCGAACCACCACGGCCTTGTTCTGCTTGTAGTTATCGAGCACCCTATTGGCAACATTGGCCAGCCCATCCCCATCGCTGACACCTGGGTACGTGTTGATGGTTATCATGTCCGTCCAGCGACTCAGGTCAGCCTGATCAGATGGAGTGAACTCATGCTGATGCTTTGACGACCATCGAAGGAGATAAGTCTGATCAGCAAACTTCATCGTCAACGGAGAAGCTGGCGGCCCACCTGCCGCATGCGAGGCGATCGGCACAGTCATCATCAATACAGCTGTCAATCGAATCAAGCCACGAAGGTTGCGCATGCCAATTATGCGGGAATCTCACCGGGAAAGGCCCGAAGACAATCTTCAGGAACATGGGCAGGATACGCACTTGCGGTGCGCAGTAGCAGCAAGCGGCGACGTGCGGCTTCGAAGAGATGATGAAGAGGCTGTGAAGAAACCTTGGGGATGACACTCATCCAGGCAAGACATCCCTTGCGCCATCTCAGCATCGGGCAGAGCCACGAACGCATCAGGCTGCCGTGTTAAGCCGCTTCGCTCGACATGATGGATGGTGCGGCCGTTCCCGGTGGGATCAAGGATCGTCAGCAGCACGCCCTGATTCACCTGGGAGAAGGTGCAGGAAGTCACGACGGTTCAATCCGTATGGAGGCGTGCCGCTGATCGATCTTCAGGTTCAAGATCCGGCAGCTCGATCCGGCAGCTCACTGAAGGACCCCGCTCGGGCATGAGCCCTGGACCAAAGGCCTTGGACATCACTAACGCTTCTCCCGATTCCCCGGAGACTGCGCTTGCCGCCGCGCTGGGCGTGGCTTTGGGTAACGGGTTAGCGGTAGGCCGCAGTGGGCGCCGGAGCCTCACAATGGGATCGATACTCATCCTTGGCGCCATGACCATGCCGGATCTCAGCGCAGAACAGCCGGCCGGCGACCTCGATCTACTACGCATCCTCTGCTGTGTCGCCTGGTCCGATGGGGAGATGTCTGAGCAGGAGCGAAGGCTGCTCAAGAAGCTGGCGGAGCGCACGGCGGCGGCAGAGGCCGGCCCAGAAGCCGCTTCCACCGCTGTGGATGCCCTTGCGGCCGAGACGCTGGGGCCGGAGGCACTCGAGACCCTTCTGCCAAGGATCACCACGGCCGATGACCGGCAGCTGGCCGTGAAGCTTGCGTATCAGGTGCTTCGCATCAGCCGGCGACCGGAAGACACCTCGAGCATCAATACCGATGAGAAGTTGGCGTACCGGCGGCTGGTTGAGGGTCTGAAGATCGACGACCGAGAGATTCTCGAAGCCGAATGGGCGGCGGAGCAGGAGCTGGCCCAGCCGCCCGGCCTACTCGCCTTCCTTGCCAACCGCTTTCGAGGCCTGGGGGCCTGGGCAGACACCGACCAGCTGGATACTCCAGGCACAACGCGCCCCTGACCAGCTTGGCTAGGTGGCGGGATGGACCTGCGCCCCCAAGACCCAGAGGGCGAAGGTGCAGGTCCTTCGTTCAGCAATGGCCAGGCAGGCAAGTCGATCCTTAAGGATCAGCATCTCCTCTGCAGTTCCAGGGAGCGCCTTGCCAGAGAGATCTACGGCAAAGGCACTCCTGTACAGCGTTTGGTACAGGAGTGCCAGGCCAGTGACGAGGGACGCTCAGGGCCGCTTGATGCCGAGCGCCTGGGCGCCGTACTGCTCGCTGAACATGGCCTGGATCTGCCAGGCCCTCAGGAGCGTTTTGGACACCTTGCGCAGGTCTTCCAACTCCGTGCAGTTGTCGATGGCACGGGAGTGGGCTTCCACGAAGAACTCTCTGCTGACCGAAAGGGACTGGCTCATGGCGATGCCTGTTGGAGGGGGAGGAGCTGATCGGGGCAATGGGTTCAGCCGATGCCGAGCAGGCCGCGGGTGAAGGCCTCACCGCCGAGGGCGAATTCAGTGGCGAGCAGGGCGATGAAGCCGAGCATGGCCATACGGCCGTTGAGCTTCTCGGCGCGCTCATGGAAGCCCCAGCCGCTCTCGGCGCTCACCACTTCCATGCGGGGCTCGGTGGCGAAGGCATTGAGGCGGCCGCCGTCTTCGGTGGTGACGGTGGCGCCGCGAATGGTGGCGCGGTCAAGGGCGCTCGGGGCGGTGGCGGTGGCGGTGGCTTGGGCCATGGGGCTCTCGCTTGGGATGAGAGAACTGTAACAGACTATTTCGGATTTTGAACAGATGTCGCTTCTGGGCGGCGATGGGGCCCCGCAGGTTGTACCTCAAGGGCGCTGCTGGTTGTTCCGCCAGCTCCTTTGCGCCCGGGCGGCCTTGCGGAACCAGAGCGGGTGCCCAGCCGGCCGAGATCCTGCGTCGCTCACCCCTTCCGCCGACCTCCTCCGCCTGTCCTGCCGCGGTGCCCTTTCCGGGGACGTTGCTCCTCAGGACTGCGCGTCCGCAGCGCATGGAGACCCCGCTGCGGCCTGGCCTGTCGCTCCCCGGCGGCTGGCGCGCACCCGCAGGCCCTGCTTCGGGGTGGGGCAGGGGATCACCACGAGTGTGAGGTCCTGGTCGGGCTCCAGCGCAAGGCTCAGCTGCTTGAGCAGCCCCACCGCCAGCAGCCGGATCTCCAGTTCCGCCAGCGCCTTGCCCAGGCACACCCGTTCACCGCCGCCGAAGGGCAGCAGAGTCACCGGTTCCGCCCCTTCCAGATGCCGCTGGGGCCGAAAGGCCGCCAGGTCCTCAGGGTCAGCGCCGTGGCGCTGGCTGGAGCTGATGCTCACCTGCACCACCCGCTCCGCCGGCACCAGCACACCCGCCAGGGCGATCGGCTCCCGGGTGCGGCGAAAGAAGCCCCCCACCGGCGGCGTCAGCCGCATCACCTCCTTCACCACCGCCTCCAGCCGCGGCGCCCGCACGGCGTCGTAGGCGCTCACGGCCTCTGCTTCGGCCGGCGGCCAGGGCAAGCCGTCGAGTTCCTCCAGCAGCCAGGTCAGCTCGGCCGGGTGCTGCAGCAGGGTGAGCAGCAGGCAGCTGAGCGCGGAGGCGGTGGTTTCGTAGCCGGCGAACAGCAGTAGCAGCAACTGCTCCGCCACGTCGTCGTCGGCCAGGGGGAGGCCGGCTTCATCGAGGCCTCCGGCCAGCAGATCGAGGCCGCCGGCGCTGAGGGGCGCTCCGGCAGCGGAGGCGGCCTGGGCGTTCTGCAGCACGGCGCCCAGGCGCTGCAACAGGCGCTTGCGGGCCTGACGGGCGCGGGCGAACGGGCTGCCGGGCAGGGCGAACGGCAGGGAGAAGAGGCCCTGGCACCAGATCTCGAAATCCATGAACAGGGCCTCGCGATCGACCGCATCGAGCCCCAGCACGGTGCTGGCGATCACGCTGAAGGCGAAGCGCCGCAGCTGCGGCACCAGGGCCAACGGCGCTTGGGCACCCAGCAGGCCCTGGTGGAGCACCTCCACCTGCGCCACGATCGCCGGGCTGTAGCGCTTCAGGGCGGCGGAAGCGAACAGCTGCCCCACCACCCGCCGGCGAGCCTTGTGATCCGCACCATTGCGATTGGCCAGCGACAACGGCCCCAGCAGCTCCCGCACACTGTCCGGCCACCAGCCCTGGACCGCGTCACCCTGGGCGAACAGATCGCTGATCGCCTGGTCGCCGCGGATGAACACGGTGCGCTGCCCCAGCAGGCTGGTTTCGTACACATCCCCGTAGCGCTCGAAGCGCTTGCGGGCGAAATCGGGATCACGGAAGAAGGCGAGGGTTTCGAGCACGCCGCTCACGGCTGGCGTGCACGGCAGGGGCTGAAGGGTGGCGGAATCGAGGGGCAAGCGACCGGATCCAAGCGGTGCCCAGGCTGGCAGTCAGCTGAAAGCGGCGCGACGCCATCACGCCAGCCAGCTCCAGGGCGGCCACACCCGTTGGGCCTCAGGCCCTGCTGCGATTGAGGGCGGAATCACCTGATCCTGCTGCTGCACATCCGCTGCAGGTGGCTATGCAACGGCTGAGTTTTTCGCACCGCCATGGCGATGCCGGGGTTGGTCGTTGCGCGACATTCTGCCTAGACCACCCATAGCCATCCCCACGGATCTGAAGCGGCCAGGATGAACTCGCCAACGCTCAGGCCACAACCCAGCGATCCGCCCGGGCCACACCACAACGACAACAACCACCGCAAATCCCTCGAGCCCGGCAAGTCCAGCCCGCCACCGCCACGGTGATCCGGGCCGGCATGGAGATGATCGTTCCTGCCGACACCATCGCCATGGATTAGCGGGTGCTGGTGCGCCAGGGCGAGAAGATTCCCACCGATGGGGTCGTGACCGAAAGCAGCAGCTCGGTGGAGGAGTCGTCGCTCACCGGCGAATCCCTGCCGCCGGCCAAGCTGATGGGCGGAGACACCGCCCTGGCCCAGACGGTGCGCCTCGTGGAAGAGGCCCAGACCAGCGGCGCCAGCGTGGAGCGCCTGGCCGATCAGGCCACCGGCAGTTTCGTGCCTGCAGTGATGCTGATCGCCTTCGCGGCGTTCGGCCTCTGGATACTGGCGGGCCCCTTTCAGCACAGGGCTGCTGGACTTCGTTGCCGTACTGGTGATCTCCTGCCCCTGTGCCCTCGGCATCCCCACCCCGGCGGCGCTGATGGTTGGGGTGCCACGGCTCAACCTGCCTGAGCATCGATCTGCAGCACCCCCATCAGCCCCAGATCCTCGTGGTCGAGGTTGTGGCAGTGGTAGACGGTGCGGCCCGGAAAATCCCGGAAGCTCACGCGAAGGCGCACCTCCTCGCCCGCCTTTACCAGCACCGTGTCTTTCCAGCGGCGCTGGGCTTCGGGGCGGCCGGCGCGGCTGATCACCTGGAAGGGATTGACGTGCAAGTGGAAGGGGTGATCCATCACGTCGTCATTGACGATCAGCCAGTCTTCCGTGCTGCCCAGCGACACCCGGGTGTCAATGCGATCGGGATCGAAGGGCTGGCCATTGATCACGAAGCCCATGCCACCCACGCCCATCCCGCCGCCGCCCATGCCCATGCCTCCGGCGCCCATGCCCCCCATGCCGTGTTGCATGCCGCCCATTCCCATCCCCATGGCATGGGCTAGGGAGAAGCGCCGCGTGCGCTCCGGCTGCGGCAGGGCCGGCACGGGAATCAGGGTTTTTGGGAGTGGCAGCGTCGCCATTGATCCGGCGTAGTTGAGGGTGGCCAGGGTTCGGGGACCCTCCTCAGCGGCGGTCATGCCCATGTGGCCACTGCGCTGGTAGGGCAGATTGAGCAACCGATAGGTGCCGGGGGTCTGGTTCCCTTGCACCAGCACATCAGCCCGCTCGCCAGGGGCCAGCAGCAGTTCGTCGAGGGCCTCAGGGGTCGCGATCCCGCCGCCATCGGTGGCGATCAGCACCAGCCGGTGGCCCTCCAGGGCGAGGCGGTAGATGCGGGCATTGGAGGCATTGAGCAGGCGGAGCCGCAGCAGGCCGCCGCTGGGGATCGCCAGGCCGGGATTGAGCTCCCCGTTCACCGTCAGCAGTGGACCTTCCCGGCCGAGCATGCGCCCCATGCCCATGCCCATGCCGGCCTCACCTGTGCCGGCGGCGCTGGCGAAATCCTTGAGCACCAGCACGGTTTCGCTGGCCGCCGCCACCTCAGGGATTCGGTCGAGATCACCGCGCACCACCAGGGCGCCACCGAGGCCGCCGAACACCTGATCGGCCGAGTGGCCGTGGTGATGGGGGTGTACGTAGAAAAGGCCGGCCGGATGGTCGGCGGCGAGCTTGAAGGCATAGGTGGTGGACCCACCGGGCGGCACGGTCAGGAACACGTTGTCGGCCGTACCGGTGGGCGGGATGTGAAACCCGTGGAAGTGCAGGTTGGTGGGCTCCTGGAGGTCGTTGCGCAGCCGCAGCCGCACCTGATCGCCTGCATTCACCTCCAGCAGTGGACCGGGCGAGCGGCCGTTGTAGGTGAGCAGCGTGGCGGGGCCACCGGGAAGCAGGCCCGGCGTGGCGCGGGCCACCAGCTCCAGATCGGCCACGCCGCCACGGGAGACCAGGTGCGCCGCACCGGCGGGCTGGGCCCGGGCGGCTTTGCGCTGAACCCGGTCCCAGAGAACAGGGCTGACCACGGCTGTGCCGAGGCCGGCGAGCCCCAGTCCCAGCATCTGCCGTCGCCGAAGGGGAGTGTTCATGGTTGGGTCCTTACTTGGCGTGATGGGAGAAGTTGCTGATGGCTCCGGTCCGCGTGAAGGCCATCACCGTGAACGCCTCCTTGCCGTAGGCCGATTCCATGCCTGGGGAGCCCAGGGGCATCCCCGGAACGGCGATACCCGCCACCGGCGGCCTTTTCTGCAGCAGCCGTTTCACATCGGCGGCAGGGACGTGACCCTCAAGGGCAAATCCAGCCACTTCGGCGGTGTGGCACGAGGCCAGGGGGGCGGGGACCCCCAGGCGTCGCTTGATCACGGCGACATCCGCCACCACGACATCGCGCACAGCGAAGCCATTGGCGCGCATGTGCTGCACCCAGCCCTTGCAGCAGCCGCAGCTCGCGGATCGGTAGGAGGTGACCGGCATCAGGGCTAGAGCACTGGCGCGTGCCGGGAGCGTCCCGCCCGCTGAGACAACGGCTGCAACAGCGCCGACCCCCAGCAGCAGCCCAAGGAACCGCGCAGGACCGCGTAAAGCTGTCGAGTTCATGGCCTCTGATGCGGGGATGCCTTAACCGTAGAGCCTCCACTTAAGTGGAGAGTCAAGCCCGTGATGACCTGCATCGACCGGCGCAGATTTGCTACGCCCTTGGCCCTTGACTCTCCTGTCAAGGGGAGACCATACGGTGAAGTGTCCTTACCCTGCCGCCATGCGCCCGTCCCGCTTCACCGCCACCTTGATCGGGCTCGCCTCTGCTCTCTCGATGGTGGCTCCGGCCCTGGCCCAGATGCCAGGCGGCATGAATCACGAAGGGCACCAAGGCATGCCAGGGATGATGAACATGCCTGGGATGTCTGCCCCTGCCGGATCCGCCCCGGCCCATGCCGGCCACGCCCATAACGTGGGCCCCGCCGGAGCCACCTACGACCTGCGTTTCATCGATGGGATGGTGCAGCACCACACCGGTGCGCTGCGGATGAGCGAATTCGTCTTCGGCATCGGTTCCCCTGGTGTCGGTGCTCTGGGCAAAACGATCTGGCGGGACCAGGCCAACGAAATCCGGGCCATGGGGCTGTGGCGCAAGGCCTGGTACCCCCAGGCGCCCGTCTATCCCGTGGCGCTGGCGAGCGGCGGTGATCCCAACAGCCTGGCGGGCCTAACGCGCATGAGCCAGGCCCAGATCGACGGCATGCGGATGATGGGAGAGCTCCCCACCAGGGACAACCGGGTGGTGTGGTTCCTCGAAGGGATGCTCGATCACCACGGCGGGGCGCTGATCATGGCCCACGACGCCCTGGCTAAGAGCACCAACCCCACGATCCGGCGCTTTGCTCGCGGCGTGATCGTGGCCCAGCGGGCGGAGATCATCGAACTGCGGCGGATGCTGGCGGTGGAGGGTCTGCGCAAGCCTGAGTACAGCAGATACGACGCACTGTTCAGCCTTTGATCACCGGCGACTTCATCCTGAAAGCATTGGGCCACCTGCCTTGACTGACTCACCGGCCTGCCACGTCCAAGGCCATCACCACATGCCGCCCGGCAGACACGGCCCGCCGCCCACCGGCGTTGGCAAAAAGGGCATGGCCAAGGATCCCATCTGCGGCATGGTGGTTCCCAAGGCCACAGCCCTCACGACCCAGCGCGGCGGCCGCAGCTACTACTTCTGCAGCCAGAGTTGTCTGCAGACCTTCCAGAATCCCGACCGTGAACTGCGCGTCATGCGCAGGCGGGTGGGCTTCGTTATGGGCGGTGTGCTGGCGCTGGCTCTGTTGCGGGCCGGGGCCTTCATTGCCCTGGCGGCGGGAGTCAGCCTGGTGTCCTGGGCTCCTGTGTCTTTCCTGCCCTGGATGAGCTGGGGGAAGTGGCTGTTTGCGCTCGCCACCCCCGTGCAGTTCATCGGTGGCTGGTCGTTTTATACCGGCGCCTGGGCTGCCTTGAAGCGCCGCGCCCTCAACATGGATGTGCTGATCGCCCTCGGCACCTCCGTCGCCTACTTCTACAGCGTGGTGGTGGTCTTTGCGCCCACCTGGCTGCCGGTCGGCGTCAGTGAACGGGATGTCTATTTCGAAGTCTCGGCGGTGGTGATCGCCTTCGTCTTGATGGGCAAGTACATGGAGGAGATCATCAAGAAACGCTCCTCAGCCGCCGTGCGCAAGTTGCTCGATCTTCAGCCCGCCACGGCCACGGTGATCCGCGACGGCATGGAGATGACCGTGCCCGCCGATGCCATCGACACAGGCGAAACTGTTCTGGTGCGCCCGGGCGAGAAGATCCCCGCCGATGGGGTGGTGCTGGATGGCAGCTCCTCTGTGGACGAATCCTTGCTCACCGGTGAATCCTTGCCGGTGGCCAAACAGGCTGGTGCCGAACTCATCGGCGGCACCGTGAATGGAATGGGCCTGTTGCGCTTCCAGGCCAGCCGGGTGGGATCCGACACCGCCCTGGCCCAGATCGTGCGCATCGTGGAGGAGGCCCAGGCCAGCACCGCCAGCGTGCAACGCCTGGCCGATCAGGTCACCGGCTGGTTTGTTCCAGCCGTGGTGTTGATCGCCTTCGCGGCGTTTGCCTTCTGGACCCTGGCGGGCCAGTTCAGCAGTGGCCTGCTGGCCTTCATTGCCGTGCTGGTGATCTCCTGCCCCTGTGCCCTGGGCATCGCCACCCCCGCGGCGCTGATGGTGGGGGTGGGCAAGGGCGCCGAGCAGGGCATCCTGATCCGCAGCGGCGAGGTGCTGGAGCGGGCCGAGAAGCTCACCACGGTGGTCTTCGACAAGACCGGCACGCTCACCTTGGGCAAGCCGGTGCTCACCGATCTGGAGCCCCTGGCAAGCCATTCGGAGCAGGAAGTGCTTCAGCTCGCAGGTTCCCTGGAGCATGGCTCAGAACATCCCCTGGCGGCGGCGATTGCCGAGGCCGTTGCAGAGCGCCATCTGGAGCTGTTGCCGCTGGAGCAGTTTGCGGCCCAGGTGGGTGAGGGCATCACCGCCAAAGAGGGCGGGGACGTCGTCTGGTTCGGCAACCGTTCCCTGGCGAGCCGCTTCCTGCCCCGGCTTCCCGAACCTGTGGAGGGCCAGCTCGCTGGGCTCGAGGCCCAGGGGAAAACGGCCATGGTGCTGGGGCGCGCCGATCAGATCCTTGGGGTGATCGCCGTGGCCGATACGGTCAGGCCCGAGGCCGAGCAGGCCGTGGCCCTGCTGCGGCGCCGTGGGGTGCGGGTGATCATGCTCAGCGGCGACAACCGCACCACCGCAGAGGCGATTGCCGCCCAGGTGGGGATCACCGAGGTGATCGCCGAGGTCCGGCCAGCTGACAAGGCTGGAACGATCAAGTCCCTGCAGTTGGCGGGGCAGAACGTGGCCATGGTGGGTGATGGCGTCAATGACGCCCCGGCCCTGGCCACCGCCAACATCGGCATCGCCATCGGCTCCGGTTCGGATGTGGCCAAGGAGGCCGGTGACATCATCCTGATGGGCAACGACGTGCGGCTGGTCGTGACCGCCATCGGCCTGTCGCGGGCCACCATGCGCAAGATCCGCCAGAACCTCTTCTGGGCCTTCATCTACAACGGGATCGGCATCCCGATTGCTGCGCTCGGATTGCTGAACCCGATGATCGCCGGTGCGGCCATGGCCATGAGTTCGCTGTCGGTGATCGTCAACTCGTCGCTGTTGCGGCGGTACCGAGCGGCTTGATCAGGCCGTAGCGCCTGCCTCCTCCCGCTGCCTACCCGTGGCGATGGCGGTGGTGGGCATCGCTCACGTGGGGATGGTCATGGTCGATCGGTTCATGCAGATGGTCGTGGGCATGCCAGTAGGGCCCCCGGGACCCCGGCGGCGGTAGATCCTCCAACCGGTGGTCGTGGGCGTGATGGGGATCGCCGCCGGCCGGGTCGTGCTGATGCCGGTGCGCATGCCGCAGGGCCGCGTGGCGGTGCCGGTGGGTGTGGTTCTCCTTGAGCAGCGCGCCCACTCCAACCATCATCAACAGTGCAGCGAGCGCCTGGTGGATGGTGAAGGCTTCGCGCAACACCAGCACCGAGAACACCACCCCCACGAACGGTGCGGTGGCGAACACCACCGCCTCGCGGGCCGCACCCAGCTCCCGGAGGGCCAGCAGATCGAGCCAGATCGAGAGCCCATAGCCCACGGCCCCGATCGCCAGGGTGGTCAGCAGCCCGGGCCCGGCGGGGAACCGCTGGCCGAGGCCCATGGCCAGCAACAGCATCGGCACCGAGGCACCGAGCGCCTTGAGCAGGGAGATCTGGAGGGGATTGCGCAGGCTCAGCCGTTGGCTGAGGTTGTTGTCGATCCCCCAGGCCAAGCAGGCCGCACCGATCAGCAATCCCCCCTGGACCGTCGTCCCGCCCAGCGATCCCTCCGAAAGAAACACGGCACCTGCCACGATCAGGGCCGCGGCGATCAACCCGTTGCGGCTGAGGTGCTCCCGGCCGATCAGCACCGCAATCAGCATCGTGAACACCGCCTCCAGATTCAGCAGCAGCGAGGCCGACCCGGCGGACAGCAAGGTGAGCCCCTGCACCAGGCACAGGGGGCCGACGATGCCCCCCAGCACCGTGAGCCCCACCAGGGGGGCCAGATCGCGCCGCTGCACCGGCGACTCCGCCTGCTGGCGTCCCACGGCGGCCCGCACCACCAGCAGCGCCAGGGCGGCTCCGGCGTAGAGCAGGGCCGCGATCATCAACGGCGAGGCTTCGCCGCTGATCACGCTGATCAACGGAGCGCTGAGCCCGAAGAACACAGCGGCCAGCAGGCCGGCGACCAGCCCCCGCCGCTGGGGGTTCGCCATGGCACTCGAGGCAGAACCTCGGATCATGGGATCAAGCCTCGCTCACAGCTGGCTTTTGGCGGGGAAGCAACCAGCCACCGAAACGGGCGTAAAGGGCCGGCAACACCAGCAAGGTGAGGATGGTGGAGGTGATCAAGCCACCGAGCACCACAATCGCCAGGGGTTGCAGGATCTCGTTGCCCGCTCCGAAGGCCAAGGCCAGCGGCAGCGTGCCCAGGGCCGAGGTGAGGGCCGTCATCAGGATCGCGTTGAGGCGCTGAAGGCTGCCAGCGCGGATCACCTCCTTGAGCTCCATCCCTTCCGCGTGGCGGCGGTTGTAGTTGTCCACCAGCAGCAGGCCGTTGCGGACCGCCACCCCGAACAGGGTGATGAACCCGATCAGGGAGGCCACGGAGAGCACCCCTCCGGTAAGCAAGATCGCCACCAAGCCACCGACCAGGGCCAGGGGCAGGTTGAGCAGGATGGCGATCGTGGCCGGAAGTGATTTCACGGACACGAACATCAACACGGCGATCACCACCATGGCCAAAAGGCTGTAGATCAACAGGTTGGCGGTGGCCCGCTCCTCCGATTCGAACTGACCGCCGTAGCGGATCAGATAGCCACTTGGCAGTTTGATCTTGCTGTCGATGGTCTTCTGGATGTCGCCGACGACCGTTCCAAGCGCCCGGCCGCTGACGTTGGTGGACACCACGATCAAGCGGGAGACATCCTCCCGATTCACAACATTGGCGCCCAGGCCGTAGTCGATGCGGGCCAGGCTTCCCAGCGGCAGCATGGTGCCGGCGGGGGTGGCGATCGGAACCGCCCCCAGGGCATCGAGGCTGTTGCGGGATCGTTCAGGCAGCATCACCACCACATCGGTGCGATCGGTGCCGTCGCTCACCACCTGGCCCACGGTCTTGCCGTTGAGGGCGACCTCCACCGCATCGGCAAGCTGCTGCATCGACAGCCCGTTGGCCGTGGCGGCCTGGCGATCGAAGGCGATCTGCACCTGCTGGATCGGCAACTGGGGTTCGAGCTGCAGATCCACCACCCCCTGGATCGGCTCGATCGCATCACGCACCTGCTCACCGATCCTGCGCAGCTCCACCAGATCAGGCCCGTAGATCTTGATCGCGATCGCGCTGCGAACCCCCGAGAGCACCTCATCCATGCGGTGGGAGATGAAGCCGCCAATGTTCGGGGCCACCCCGGGCAACTTCAGGAAGGCCTCTCGTAGCTGGGCGATGGCAGCAGGGCGATCCTTCATCGCCTGATCACTCAACTCCACATCCACATGGGCCAGGTTGACGCCTGCTCCATCGGCATCTCCAGGGGCCCGCCCGGCGCGGATCTGCACCCACTCGAACAGGGGGCTGGCCATCAGGGTTTTGGAGAGGGCCAGGCCGGCGCGGTTGGTCATCTCCAGCGCCACGCCGGGGTAGAGCACCATCGAGTTCACCAGGGATTTCTCGCGGAACTCCGGCAGAAACACCCGCCCGAGGCTGGGCAGGATGGCGCAGGCCACCACCACGAGCGCCAACGCTGCGGCCAGCACCCGTTTGGGGGAGATCAGCGCCATCTCCAGCAGGGGCCGGTAGCTCCGCTCCGCCCAGGTGGCAATCCAGGTGTTCTCGGCGGGGAGACGCGTGTTGGCCAGCAGGATCGCGCAGAGCGCTGGCGTGAGCGTGAGCGCCACCAGGCTGGAGGCCGCGATCGAGAACAGGTAGGCAAGGCCCATCGGCGCGAAGATCCGCCCTTCCACCCCCGTGAGGCTGAAGATCGGCGCGAAGACCACCACGATGATCAGGGAGGAGAGGAGCACCGGTTGGCGCACCTCCACCGACGCTTCGAACACCACCTGCAGCGGATTCCTGGGATGGGCGACCACCTGGTTCTGGCGCAGCCCCGTGTAGACGTTCTCCATGTCGACGATGGCGTCGTCGACCACCGAGCCGATGGCGACCACCAGACCACCGAGGGTCATGGTGTTGATCTCCAGCCCAAAGGCGCTCATCAGCATCAGGCCGATCACCAGCGACAGAGGGATGGCACTGAGGGTGATCACGGCGGTGCGCCAGTTCATCAGAAACAGCACCATCACCACCGAGACGATCACGATCCCTTCGATCAAGGAAGCGCTGACGTTCTTGATCGCTGTGTCAATGAAATTGGCCTGCCGGAAGGTGCGCTTCACCTGGATGTCGCTCGGCAGGCTCTTGCTGAGGGCGGCGATCCGCTCCTCCACCTCACGGGTGACTCTGGGGGTGTCGATGTCGGGCTGTTTGTTGATCATCAGCACCACCGCGGGCTTGCCGTTGAAGCTGCCATCGCCGCGCTTGAGGGCGCTGGCCAGCCGCACCTCGGCGACATCACCGAGCCGGAGCGATTGCCCTTTGCTGCCTGTCACCACAGAATCGGCAAGATCCTCGCTGCTGCTCGCCTGGCCGCTGGCGCGGATCAGCTTCTCCTGCCCGCCGGCGATCAGAAAGCCGCCGGGGGCGTTGGCACTGGCGGCAGCGGCCGCCTCGGCCACGGCCTGCAGCGACACATTGCGGGCCTGAAGTTGCTGGGGGTCGATCTGGATCTGCTGCTGGGCCTCCTCACCGCCGTAGAGGGTCACTTGGGAGACACCGGGCACCGCCAGAATCTGGTTGTTGAAGGTGGTGGCGACGATCCGGCGCAGCTCCATCGCTGAGGTTGGTCCGCCGCCCTTCAGCGTGAAGGCGTACTGCAGGATTGTGCCCAGCGGCGACACGAGCGGCGAGATCGCTGGGGCGCTGGCATTGGCAGGCAGCTCAGCCTCAATCTGCTGCAGTCGTTCCGCCACCGATTGACGGGCCCGGTTGATGTCGGCGTTCTGATTAAAGACCACCTGCACCATCGAGAGCCCCACTTTGGAGGAGGAGCGCACGGTTTCCACTCCCGGCAGCCCGTTGACGGCTGACTCGATCGGCACGGTGATGCGTTGTTCCACCTCTTCTGGTGCCAGGCCATCAGCGGTGGTCTGCACATCCACCTGGGGAGGGGCGAACTGGGGAAAGACATCCAGGGGCATCCGGCTGATGATCGACAGACCCCAGAGGGTGATCAGGATGGCGGCAACAACAACCAGCCAGCGCTTGGCGATGGACGTGCGCAACGTCTGATTGAGAAGGCGTTCGAACATGGGATCGGGAGGTGGGGATGCAAAGGGCGAAGGGGTCGGAGGTCAGTTCTTCTTGCCCATGCGTGAGGCCACGAGCACCCCGCCCACCACAAGCACCGCAGCGCCGGCACCGATCACAAGGGAGTTGAGGCCGCCTGCTTCACCTGAAGCGGCGGCCACTGGGGTTGCCGGTTCCGGTGTGGATCCTTCTCCGCTGGGTGCGGCGGCGCTCTGGCTCTTCTTCGATTCGGCGTAGAGCGAGAGGGCCCCCTGGGTCACCACGTTGTCCCCGGGCGAGATGCTGCCGTCGGTGATTTCGATCTGATCGCCCTGGCTGGCCCCGGTCTGGAGGAAGACCGGGTCGTACGTGGCGCCGCTCTTCACGAACGCCAGGGGCTTGCCGTCCGCATCCACCACCGCCGCCACCGGAATGGTGACCACACCACCGGCTTCAGCGGCGGGGGCGGTGGTGATGCCCAGCAGGGAATCGATCTCCGCGCTGGCCTTCACCTGGCGCACATTCCCTTTCTGCTGAAACTCATCGCCATGGCCCACGTGGGCCATGGCGGGGCTGAGGCCACCGAGGGCCAGGGTTCCGAGGCTGAAGCTGGTGGCCAAAAGAAAGGCGCGCATGCTGCTGCTGCCGCAAGGGCAGAACAAGGACCCGCAGAGGATGCCGCAGGGGGGATGAAAAACAGGTGAAACCGCCTGCGCTGCCTAGGATCAGCCCCATTCGCACCCCTGGCCCAGGCCCATGCCCCTGCGCATCCTGTTGGTGGAGGACGAAGCGGAGCTGGCCGGGGCGATTCAGGCGGTGCTCAGGGCCGAGCAGCATGTCGTCGATCACGTGGCGGAGGGCCTGGGGGCCTGGAGCCTGCTGCGCAGCGAGCTGGCCACCTACAACCTGCTGATCGTCGATTGGATGCTGCCGGGTCTTTCAGGCCCGGAACTCTGCCGTCGGGTGCGCGGGGCCGGTCTGTCCCTGCCGGTGCTGATGCTTACGGCGCTGGCCGACACCAGCCACCGGGTGCAAGGGCTTGATGCCGGCGCCGACGACTACCTGAGCAAGCCGTTCGCCATGGAGGAACTGCTGGCGAGGATCCGGGCACTGCAGCGCCGGCAGCCCAACTATCGCGATCCTGTCCTAAGCGCTGGTCCCTATCTGCTGGATCCAGCGGAGGGATGTCTCACCATTCAGGAGGCGAAGGGGAGCACCAGGGTCACACTGTCCGCCAAGGAACTGCAGCTGATGGCCTATTTCATGGAGCATCCGCGGGAGATCATCCCAGGAGCGCGGCTGCGGTCCCAGCTCTGGTCGCTGGATGAGGATCCGATCAGCAATGTGGTGGCGGCCCAGGTGCGTCTGCTGCGGCGCAAGATCGCCAGTTACGGGCTGGCCTGTCCGATTGCCACGGTCCCATCAAAGGGTTATCGCTTTGATCCGGAGCCTGAGGAAGAGCAATAGAACGGCTCGCCATGGCCAGGCCTGGTCCCCTGTCCCGCAGCCGCCTGCGGCTGGCGGCTGTCTACCTGCTGGTGATCGGGGTGATTCTCTATGGCGCTGGCCTTGGGATGTTTGGCCTGTTGATGCGCTCCAACTGGTCGGCCCTCGAGCGCGAGGTGGAAACCCTGGCCGGAACCTTGCATGACAGCCTCAAGCCGTTGCTGCCGGCGGAAGCCAAGCCTTCTCCCCAGCTGGCCGCGGTGCTGCCTGGCCTTTGTCTGGTGGGATCCCCCTGTCAGCCAGCCCCCTCACTGGTCCCTCGCCATGCCGTGAGCATCACGGACCCGGAGCGGTTCTACCTGCGCCTGCTGGATCCCCGTGGTGTGCTGATCGCCCACTCCCCGGGATCGCCAAAGGTCAAGGCTGAACGCCCCGGCCCCGCCTGGACGGTGGTGGCTGCGCCGGGAGGCGAACGCTTCCTGCAGTATTCGATCCACCTGCACCATTCCCACACGCCAGCGCACCCTGGCGCGAATGCGCAGGAGCTGGATTGGGGGTATCTGCAAATCGGACGCAGCTTGAGCGGGCTCGACGCAGAGCGGCAACGGCTCTGGTGGGCCACCCAGACGATTGTTGTGCTCGCCCTGCTGGTGGCGGGCCTGGCCAGCTGGTGGCTGTCGGGTCTGGCGATGCGGCCACTGCTGGCGGCGTACCGGCAGCAGGAGCAGTTCACCGCCGATGCAGCCCACGAACTGCGTGCACCTCTGGCCAACCTGCTGGCTGTGGTGGAGGCCCACAAGACGCAACTGTCAGCTGACCCCCTCGCTGGGGAGCGCGCGCTGGCGGTGGTCTACGGGCAGGGTCAGCGGCTGAGCCGCTTGATCAGTGACCTGCTGCTGCTGGCCCGACTGGATGGTCCCGAGGCCGGAGCAGGCCTGCAGTCCTGCTCCTTGACACAGATCGCGCGCGATCTGCTGGAGGAGACCAGCGAGGGGGCGTCGATTGCCGAGGTGCAGCTCCGCCTGCAGGGTGGTGATGACGATCTCAACGTGTTGGGCGTGGAATCAGAGCTCTATCGGCTCGTATCCAACTTGCTCTTGAACGCGATTCAGTACACACCGTCAGGAGGGGAGGTGGTGCTGAGCCTGAAGCGCGAGGGAAGTCATGGGCTGCTGGAGGTGCAGGACAGCGGCATCGGCATCACTCCGGCCGATCAACAACGCATCTTCGATCGCTTCTTCCGCAGTGATCCCGGTCGTTCCCGCCGACAGGGCGGCACCGGCCTTGGCCTCTCGATCGTGGCGGCGATCGTGCGTCGCCACCGGGGGGCGATCACGGTGCGCTCGGATGGGCACTCCGGCAGCCGTTTCACGGTGACCCTGCCTCTGGCCGCGAACTCCCCCGGGTTGCCTGTCCCCCGCTGATCGCCCGCCTGCTCAGAACGGTGGGCTGGCGGGCGTCCCCCTGCGGCGACCCAGCAGCAGTCCCAGGCCGGAGCCGATGACGAACAGGGTGAGCAGCGCCAGGATCGAGGAGTACCAGGGCTGCAGATTGAGAAGGCCGAAGTTGCCCGTGTGCAGCTTCATCAGCCAGAAGGCCTCGATCCCCTGGGCCGAGAGGGCGCCGTAGAGCGAGCCGGAGAGCGCAGTGAGCAGCAGTGGCAGGGCGGCCAGGGGCACCAGGCTGCGGTGCACCCGACGTAGCAGGGGAAGGCGGCTCACTCGTTCTGAAGCGCCTTGTGCAGTTGCTGTTCATTGGCACAGGGCATCCACAAGGAGCCCATCGCAAAAGTTCCTTTGCACTTGAGCTCAGCAGCGCGCTGCTCCGCCTCCTGCTTTGTTTTGAACATGCCCTTCATGTGCGCGGCGGCGGGCGGAGTGATGAAGAGCGGGGAGAAGGTCGTCGCTGCAAGGGCAGCCAGCAGTGCCCACCGGCAGGGCTGCTGGAGGGGACTGGTGGGGTGCGGGATCATCGGGTACTCGCGGCGATGCTGAGAGCAAGAATCAGAGCTGGGAGGGTCAAAGAACGGGGGCGTTGGGGTCACTTCTCCTTGGAGACGGCCCTCTCATAGACATCGAAGTTCTGGCAGGGCATCCACTCCTTGCCCATCGCAAAGGCGCCGCTGCACTTGAGTTCCTTGGCTCGCTGCTCTGCAGCGGCCTTGCTCGGGAACATGTCGTAGGCCTGGGCGCGGGCGGCGCTGGGTGCCAGGGCAACACCTGCCGAGAGGAGGAGAGCCAGAGCGATGGGGTTCACGGAATTCCGGTGGAGAGAGAAAGGACTGACCCCCACCTTAGAGTCTCCCCGTAGGTGGAGAGTCAAGCCCCGTGGCAGCCGTCGGCATGAAGATCGTGGCCCTGGCTGGCCGCAGTTGCATGCCGGTCAAGACCCTCCGCTACTACGAGGACTTGGGCCTGCTGCCGGCGATCGGCCGCAGCGAAGGCGGTTACCGCCTGTTCGCCGACCAGAGCCTGCAGCGCCTGGAGTTCATGCGCCGGCTCAAGACCCGCGGGCTCAGCCTGGAGGTGATCCAGGGCTGCCTGGCCGTGCACGATGCCGGCGCCCTGCCCTGCAGCGACATCGCCATCCAGTTGGGACGTCAGATCGAGCGCCTAAGCCGGTACCGAGCGAGTCGACCGATCCAATGAAGCAATGACCCGCAGCCGCGGCCAACTTTTCACAGCGTCTCCATGCTGAGCAGAGGCAGATGCGATGGAGAAGAGTTGATGAAGAGGCACCGACTCGTAACCGGCCGCTTCCATCCGATGGCGTTCCGATGGGCCGTGGTGTTCCGATGCACTGCCACAGCAGGGCTGGGGGCGTTCGTTCTGATGCTGGGAGTTCCAGCGTTTTCCCAGCCCCCAGCGCCATCCAGCTCACCGGGGCCAGGGCCGGGAGCAGGGATGGGAGGTCCGGGGGGGATGGGCCGGATGGGTGCCCAGTCGATGGATCAACACTTCATCGTGATGATGATTCCTCACCACGACGGCGCGATCGCCATGGCCGATCTTGCCCTCAGCCGTGCCACCCGTCCCGAAATCAAAGAGCTGGCCCGGAGCATCAAGAACAGCCAGACGAGCGAGAACGCTCAGATGCGTGCCTGGTACCGGCAGTGGTTCGGCCAACCCGTGCCCAACTGGAACCAAGGCACAGGCCTGGGCAGGACCGGGGGCGCAGGTGGCGGCATGGGGATGGGGCAGATGGGCGGGGGCACGGATCTCACTGCCCTGAGCAAAGCCACGGACTTTGATCGTGCCTTCATCGAGCAGATGATTCCCCACCACCAGATGGGCGTGCGAATGGCCACGATGGCCCAGGCCAACAGTCAGCACCAGGAGCTGCGCCTGCTGCAGCAGGCCATGGTGAAGGCCCAGAGCCAGGAGATTGAGCAGATGAGGCAGTGGTACAGGCGTTACTATGACTCACCCTGACTCCCCCAGTGAGAGTGAGGGCAGTGTTCAGCCAGCGGGCTGAGCCTTCACGGTGATGGTCATATGGCCGTCGCTGTCGCGTTGCAGGGCGTAGAGCTGTTGCTGCATCAGCCCCTGCAGTTGCTGCACGGCTTGTTGCTCCTGGCGGCTGGGGTGGCGTACGGCTGAATGGAGCAGCCGCAGGCCCAGACCGGCGCTGCCGATCACCCCCAGAGGGCCCATCACCACGGCCAGGCCTGGCACCAGCATCAGCGCCACCGCCAGCACCACCGACATCGGCAGGGCGCCTGCCGCCACCAGGCCGCTGTTCTGCAGGATCTGCAGCAGCCGCTCCTGACGCGCCGCTGCGCTGCCGTTGATCAGTTGATCGCGGTGCACCAGCAGTTGATCCACGGCGGCGATCGCCGCTGAATAGGCGCCTGCCTCGACGGCATTGCCGAGGGTGCGCTGCCAGAACTCCGGCGTCTGAGCTGCGGCGATCAGACCATCGAGATGGTTGTCGCCGCTGGCGCGAAGGCGCTCCAGCCCGGTCATGTTGGCGCTGCCCCGGGCGATGTTGACCGTGCCGTCTTCCCAGATGGCATTAGCGGCCTCCGCCGCCCGGTGGGGCGCATTGGCCTGGCTCTCCAGGTGAGACCAGTGCTTGCCGAGGGCATCACCGCCTTTGAGGAACGCGTCAACGGCAGCGGTACCGTAGTGCTCCAGTTCGCCTGGCAACCTGGCCAGCAGATCCGCCGCTGCCACGCCGTGATTGGTGGTGGCGGAGCTGATCCGGCTGATCAGCTGGGGATCGACGGCGATGTTGTGGAGCTCACTCAATGACGCAGCAACCGCGCCGCTCGCCATGGCCAGCACCTCGCTGCTGCGAGACAGGCCATGACGCAGCTTCTCGGTGGCGGCGGCACCGGCGGCCAGTCCCGCCTGGGTGAAGGTGGAAAGATCGGCCATCGCCCGGCATCGATTGACCTTCATTTTCACTGGTGTTTTCCTCTGCTGGGGCCAACGGCCTGTCGTTTCCTTCCCTGTGGTTCACGAGCATGATCTGGCGCACGATTCGGCCGGGATGGCCTCACCGTTGCCTGCAATCCATCCCCTGCAGGCCTGACCATTCCGCCGGAACCGATGCCTAGGCTTCCCCTCAGCACCCCAGCTTGAGCGCTGCCTGCCTCCAGGCTTCAGGAACAGCATCCGCGCACGTCCGTGACGCCGACCCTCCAGGCGGCTGCCCTGACGCCACTGTTGCGGCTGCGCTGCGCGGGCCGGGGCTGCATTCCGTTGTCGGCCGGGGTCCGTTTCTGTGGGGGTGGCATCGAAATCCTGATCCTGCTGGCGCTGGTGGGTTGGCCGCTGCTGCACGCTGCGGTGCAGTCCGAACCCCGCGCCCGCTTGCCGGCGCCGCTGCCCCTGCCGCCGCCCGGCAGCTATGCGGTGCTGGTCGCCGACTGGGGGCTGCACTCCGCGATCGTGGTGGAGCAGCCACCGGGCTGGCGGCTTGGCCCTCCCGGCGCTGAGGCGGCTCCCTTCCTGGAGATCGCTTGGGGTGACCGGCGCTACTACGCCGCCGGCGATCGCCGCCCCCAGGCGGTGGCGGCCGCTCTGTTCCTGCCCACTGAGGCGGCGCTGTTCCTCGCTGGCCACCCCGATCCGCCGCTGCTGAAGGGAGCCGTCCGCGTGCATGAGCGCCGGGTGGATGCCCCCACCCTGCACGCCCTGCTCACCAGCCTGGAGCGTTCGCTCCCCCGCCGTCCCGCCGGCGGCCGGCCCGATCCCCTGCCGTTGCCCGCGGGCCGCACCGCCCGTTTCCTCCCCGCCCACGGCGCCTACCTCTGGACGCGCAACTGCAACTGGTGGACGCTGCAGCGGCTCAGCGACGCCGGCCTCGCCGCCCCGCCACTGGGCGTGCTGTTCAGCCGCCAGGTGCCGGCGCATCTGCAGGGCTTTCAGCAGCGTTGAGCACCAGCACCAGCAGGCCGGGCTTACTGGAATCCGAGACCACAGGGCTGTGGGTCAATCATTGCTGTGATGCCCAACGGCTCACGAGGGCAAGGTGATGGGATGGCTACTTGTTGGTGATCAAGGAGCTATCCCAATGCTGAAGGCATCACAAGAGCTGGAGCATTCGATCCAGACCAGCCTGCGGCAACGGCCTAGCCACGGATCACCCCAGCCCGCCCAGACGGATCAAGGCGCCCACCACCACGAAGGCGATCGCCAGGGCGGTGATGGCGCGGATGTGCCAGGCCAGGCCGTTGAGATTGTCATCGTTGAGGGTGGGGATCAGCTGCAGCCGGGCGTGCAGGGCCAGGGCGGCCGTACCGGCCAGCAGCAGCAGTTTCACCCCCACCAGCATTCCGATCGGGTTCGCCGGGTTGAGCAGCCCGCGGAAGCCGGGCAGGTAGATCCAGCCCATCCAGGCGCCGGTGACCACCTGAATGGCCAGAGCGCTGAGCCCCAGCGGCTCGAACGTGTCCTCAAACGCGCGGATCTGTGCTGCCTCCCGCTCCCGCAGCGCCTTGGGCAGCACCCCCAGATCCAGCACCAGATGGCCACCGGTCCAGACCGTGGCCGCCAGGGCATGAACGATCACGAGCAGCGGAAAGGGCGACACGGCAGCTCCACAAGGCTGCTCCCACGATGAAGGCGTTCCGGCACAGGCGGCCATGGCGCAACCCGGGCGGTGGCGATGCAGCAGTTCTTGGGGATGCACAACGCTGCCGACAGATGAACCGCCCTGCCGAGAACGCGACCCCCCGGCCGCCGATCACCGCCTACCTGTGATTGCAACGCTTAGGAGGCTGCTGGCCAACGTTTTGGGCCTTCCATCGCAGCCCCGTGAGGCTCAACAGGGCTCAACAGAGAGACAATTCCTGCCCTCTCTCGCCTAGCGGTAGACATTTCAGGGCGCAGTCAGCCACCGGTTCAAGCCTTCCAGGCACCTGTTCAGTCGTGATCGCTGCGGGCCATCCGGACAGAGACGTAGTCACCGTCCGCTCCAGCCTCCAGGCGGAAGACGCCAAGGCGAGTCATTGCCTTGGGGGTGTCTTCTGGCAGCAAGGACGCGAGGCTCTGACCAGGGCTGGAGGCGGGCCCTGGAGCCGGCAGGGGGAAGCCGAAAAAACGATGCAGCTGCTCCACCGTGGTGGCAGCGTTGAAGCTGAGCGAGAGATCCGCCGGCGGTGAGGGTGGCTCCGGCTGGGGATCGAACAGCCGATCGATCAGGGGTTGCAGCCGGGTGCGCAGGGCCACGAACACGTGATCGCCCGGCTCCAGCGGCGTGGAGCCCCGTGGCATCACCACCTGCTTGCCCCGCAGGATCAACGTGACCAGCACGCCATCGGGCAGGGCCAGATCGCGCAGGTGCTGGCCGGCCACCTGGGCGCCGGGTTTCACGGTGTAATCCACGATCTCGCCATCGACATGGCGCAAGGCGTGGATCTCCACCGACAGGGCCGGTGCCGGATCCGCCGGGCGGCCGATGCGCAGCCAGCGCGCCACCAACGGCAACGACCAGCCCTGGGTGATCGCCGAGATCAGCACCACAAAAAACACCGCATTGAAGATCAGCTGGCTCTGGGGAACTCCGGCCAGCAGCGGAAAGGTGGCCAGGGTGATCGGCACCGCCCCCTTCAGGCCCACCCAGGAAAGAAAGGTGAGCTCGCGCCGTCGAAAACGGAACGGCAGCAGGGACACCACCACCGCCACGGGTCGCGCCAACAGGATCAGCACCAGGGCGATCAGCAGCCCCTCGCCGGCAACGGCCAGCAGCCGACTGGGAAAGCTGAGCAGGCCGAGCATCACGAACAGCACGATCTGGCCCAGCCAGGCCAGCGCATCGTGAAAGGAGAAGATGCCGCGCCGGAACACGATCGAACTGTTGCCGAGCACGATGCCGGCGACGTACACCGCCAGAAAGCCGCTGCCCCCCAGCACCGCCGCCAACCCGAAGGCCACCAGCCCAAAGGCCAGTGCCAGCAGCGGATAGAGGCCCGGGTAATGGAGATGGATCCGGTTCACCGCCCAGGCCGCCAGCCGGCCCACGGCGATGCCCACCAGGCTGCCCACGCCGAACTGGCTGAAAAACAACCCCACCAGACCCTGGAAGGAATCGCTGCTGCCGGTGATCAGGCTGATCAGCCCAACGGTGAGGAAGATGGCCATCGGGTCGTTCGACCCGCTTTCCACTTCAAGGGTGTCGGTGAGGCGCTCTGGCAACTTCAGCCCGCTGGTGCGCAGCACCGAAAACACCGCCGCCGCATCCGTGGAGCCGACGATGCTGCCCAGCAGCAGCCCCTGCAGCAATGGCAGTTGCAGCACCCAGGCGGCTGTCAGGCCCGTGAGCAGCGAGGTGATCAGCACCCCCACGGTGGAGAGCGCCAACGCCTGGCGCCAGACGGATCGCACCGCGCTCAGGGACGTGCGCAGGCCGCCGTCGAACAGGATCAAAGCCAGCGCCGCGCTGCCGGCGTTGCTGGCCAGGGCGTAGTCCTCGAAGGGGATGCGCCCGAGGCCCTCCGAACCCGCCAGCATGCCCACGCCGAGAAACAGCACCAGCACCGGCACACCGAGGCGGGCGGAGAATTTGCTGGAGCCGATGCCCACCAGCAGCAGCACGCCCACCAGCAGCATGGAGACGTTGATCACGCGCTGATCTCCTGCAACAGCGGCATGGGTCGCTGACGGTCCAGATGCATGGCCGAGCCCTGGGCGAGGTGATGGAGGAGGGGATGGGGGGATGGACGCACCTGTCCCTCGTGTTTACCCACCAGCTTGCTCAAACCCCAGCTGGGCGGGCCACTGCCAGGGGAACCCTCCAGGCCGATGAGGCACCTGCGCTCCCCCACACCTTCGTCACCACACCTTCGTCAATGGAGAGCACCTCAATGCAGACCGCTGAGCGGCTGCCGCCGATCCCAGGCCCTCGTCCAACCCGGGTCCAGCCCAGGTCCAGCGCCGCCTTACGCAACCACAACCGCATGGACGAGCTACCAGGCGTGAGCCGTCAGGCTTCTCGGCAGCACTGCCCGGTTCCCTCCGCAAGGGTCTGGAGCGGGACGCCATCGACGAGGCGCTGACACATCAGGCGCTGCAGGCTGATTGGGGAGCTACCAGCGATCGGTGTGAGGTCATGGCAGGGGTAGTGGCGCCCCGCCCTGGTGGTCTCACCCCTGTTGGCTGCAGTACGAATTGGTGGGTGTCGTCAGCCCCCGGCTGCAATGGGTTCCGATCGTTGGCTTTCGATCGCTCGAAAAGGTGACGGTCTGGTCACCCACCCGTGGATTCTGCGCACAAAAAATGGTGCTGAGATGGGGAGCAGATGTGCGCCCATTTCTGCAACAAGGGTGTCTGGTGGTGATCCAGAAAGTGAATGGAGCCAAGCGGACTCGAACCGCTGACCCCCTGCATGCCATGCAGGGCAATCGGGTTTTCTGAAGCCGTTGACACGTCTATGGAAATACTAGCTATAGCAATGGGTCTGGACACTTTTCGTGCTGATTTGACGCAGGGTGTCATGACACGCTTTACACTGTTTTGCACACGTTTTTGCACACTCCCAGGTGCCCGCCACCAGCCGCCAGCCCAAATGGGTGGGCACCCTCAGGGACGCCCTCAAGAATGAACATGGGCAAGGTTGGAGCGTGGCTCCTTCCCACGGGCGGGTGCGGCTCACCCGCCGTGACCAGGACGGCGCCCGCACGACTCTCACCCTTCCGATCACGTGGCGGGGGGACTGCGTCTCTGCCGTGATCACCACCGTCTCAGTATTACGGGAGCGGATGGTAGAGCGGGGTATCGGCCTTACTGCTGCAGCTGAACTGCTGGCAACCGCACCCACAGTTGGCCCGGTGAACTGGCCTGCCCTGGTGGCAGAGCACCTTCAGGCCCGCAGTGATCTGCGATCAACCACCCGCCGGGATCTGGAGACGCGCCTGGAGCGGTTGCTGGTCACCCTTGCCACCCGCCCGACCCCACGGGATGGCCCCGAGCTGCTGCGGGCTTACGCCCGTCAACATTTTGACCGCTGCCCATCGGGAGGCCAGGGCAGGAAGCGTCAGATTCTCGACTGCGCCCGCTTCCTGCGGTGGGCGGTGGAGCGCAGGGGAGCGCCGGTCTGTTGGCTGCCGCCACCCCCTGACCACCTGGCAGAACTGATCGGGGTGAGCGCCACGCATACTGAACCCACCATCCCGATCAGCCCCGAGGCCCTGGCAGGGTTGCTCGATCACCTGGAGGCCAGCCGCCCGGAGCTGTGGCTATCGGTGGCGCTGGTGGGTTGCTACGGGCTGCGGCCCGCCGAGTTGGGGGTGCTCCACCCAAGGGACGGGCGTTTGTATGTAGGCACCGTGAAGCGCAACAGGGCAACGGCGCAGACCTCAAAGCCCGACCGGCTGGCCCTTCCGCTGGAACTGGAGGGGCGCGACGATGGTGCCCGCGCCCTGGCGCTGCTGGAGCCGGGGCTGCTGGAGCTGCCGAGGGCGATCCGCACCGCCATCAACACCGGGGAGCACAAGGCCGTGGGCGATGCCTTCCGGCAACTGCTCGACCGGCTGCCCTACTGGCAGGCCCTGGTGGGTCGGTGCCTCGGCTTGACCCCTTACGGGTTGCGGCATGGCTTCGCCTGGCGTGGTGCCCACCGGCAACCACAGATCCCGTTGCGCGACCTAGCAGCCGTGATGGGTCACAGCCCCGCCACCCACCTGCGGCACTACGGGCGGTGGACTGCTGAAGCCGATCTGATCGCCAGCTTCGCCACACCACCAGTTGTGGGGGGGAGTTGACACTGCGCAGCACCACAGGTAGGGTTTTTTCAAGTTGCGAGCCCTTAGGGGCCAGGGTGTCGGGCCTCACCTCCGGCTCCCGCCAGGGCAGGAAACCTGCCTCAAGGAAGCGGGCTTAACCAACCCGCCCCACGGTGATTTTGGCTGGATCCCCTTGTTCGGGGGGCCTGCTGCGACCGGGGCAACGCGAACCAACCCATAACCCCCTCTTTCACATGAAAGGAGCAGCAACGGGGCTGGTGCGGTATCGCGGGCGCTTGATGAGCCGTGGCATGGTCACGCTTACCAAGTGGACCCTCAGCACCACAAAAGCCCGAAAGTACGCCCCTAAAGGCGTGGATCCCAGCACCATCGGCCCTAAATGGTGGGCGGACAATCCCTATAGGAAATCCCGCGTTTGGGCATCTCTTGGCCAAGCCCCGGAGTCGATGACGGCAATGCTCGCCAAAAGCAAAGCTAGAACCGAGGAGCTTCTGCGGGATCTGGATGCTCTGCAGCAGCAGGCTCTGGATGTTCTGCAGCGGGCTCTGGATGCTCGGCAGGAGCCCTGAGCGATGTCCACCATCAATTCCCGCCCTATCCGGGCGCAGTGGAATGAAGCGTCTTGTCTCAGTGCCAGAGAGTGGATTCCAACCACGTCAGCTGCTCGTGCCCTTGGCGTGAGCCCCCGCACTCTCAAGCGTTACGGGCATCCTGATTCGGGTTTCCTGATTCCTGGAGTGCATTGGGCCGCTGGTCCCTTCGCCAACTCACCAAGCACCTGGGATGTGGCTGCCTGTCGAGCAGTTCTTCATCACCGTGGCATCCAAGCCCGTAAGGAGATCCGGCCCGAGCTGCGCCTGAAGGTAGCGCAATGAAAAACCCCGCGAGCCCTTGCCCGGGCGAGCGGGGAGAACACAACATAGTCTCCGCTCACGTAATCCCAGGCGACCGTGAGCTTGTCGCCGAGCTGGCGCAATCCGCTATTGGTCCTGAGCATCGGGCAATTCTTCATTACCGCAGGGTGAGGCGGGAAGAGGCTCAGCAGTTGAAGGGCTACAGCCCCGCCCGCTGGGACGTTGAAGCCTGCCCTGGTGATCGGCTGCCCGTTGTCATCAGCGCGGGGGCTGGCGCATGAAAAACCCCACACTCCCCGGCAGGGGAGAGCGGAGCGAAGCAAACGAAACCATTCCCCACCTTTTGGCCACCGCTGTGGCCTGGCCTTCGGTTCGTAGCCACGTCGCAATCCTGCGCGGTTCCCATCGGCCCGATGCCCTGGTGCATCTGACCCTGTTTCCTCCGAAGGCCCAGCCCGGAGAGATGAGGGCCAGGAACCGCTACTACCTTGCCACGGTTGGGCAGATTCTCGGATCAGACCCGGCCCTGGTGGGGCGAGTGTTCGGCGCTGCGTCGAGCTTCATCGTTGCCACCGGGGGGAAGTCGCTGCACGTCTACTTCCGCCTGGCTGAGCCTATTACCCCCGAGCGGTTCACCGAGTTCCAGAGGCTGGTGATCGCCGCCTACCGGCACCTGGCCCCGGAGTATTCGATCTACGCCAGCCTGGCGAAGCCAGCGCAGGTGCTGCTGCTGGCCGGGGGAGTCCACCCCCGCACGGGAAACCTGGCAACGATCCGCTCCGCTAGCGGCACCACCGTCGACCCGGGTGCACTTGAGGCCGCCCTGACCGCTGAGAAGGCCCTATGGACTGAGGTGGCGTGATGGTCAGCTCAGAGAAGGACGCATGGGTGCGGCTGGGACTGCTGGGGGCCATCCCGAGCGACTCCCCTTACAGCCCCGCAACCGCCCGAGAGGGGGCCTATACAACCCAGCTCAAGGGCTGGCTCAAGGATCACGACCTGCTGGACAGCAACAAGGCGAAGGATCAGCCCGTCACCCTGGCGCCTGAACAAAAGCTTGCGGGCCTAGAGGTTATTGCCGCTGATCTGCTGACCGGCAAGGCCCCCTACGCCCAGCGTCTCCCTCTGCTGCGGGCCTCCGCTGAGGGTATGGGGATCACCGTTCGGGATCAGGAGCTTGAAGCCCTCCTACGGGCCGCACGGCGCCGACGGGCGAACGGTGGGGAACCGGACCTGCTGAGCCCAGGTGATCGACTGAACCTCACGCCCGAGAAATGGGCTTGGGATGGCCTGATCCTTCGCGGCACGTTCAACCTCCTGATCGCCCTGCCCAAGGTCGGGAAAACGTCCCTGGCCCTCGCCTGGCTGGACGCCTGGTATCGGAACGAACCGACCTTCCTTGACCGCACCCTCCATGGCCCCTGCCCGCCCGTTCTGATCGTTGGCACTGATCAAGGCCCCGCCGACTGGGGCCGGATGTTGCAGGAGATCGGATGGGTGGATGCTGCCGGCACGATCGGCGGCCCCTTGTTGGGTCTCGCTCACGCCGGGAAGCCTCTGCATCTCGACGGAGAGGGGATCGACAGGATTGCCGAGATCGCACAGAAGCACCCAGGGCTGATCGTGTTGATCGACTCGCTCTCTGCCTGCATCGCCCCCCTGGGGTTGAAAGAGGAAAGCCCCCAGGTAGTTGATCCGATCCTCGACCTGATGGAACAGGTCGCGCCTCACGGCGCCACCGTCGTAGTGATCCACCACGCCAGCAAGGGCCGGGCCGGGGAAGGTGCCGCAGCCGCCAGCCGGGGAAGCACTGCCCTCCCGGCTGCCGCGTCACAGATCCTGAAGCTTGCGCCGGCCTCGGCGAACGAATCCGACCCACGGCGGCTACTGACGACCCAGGGAAGGGGCGGCCCCACCCAGGCCCTGGTGATTCAGCGCGAGGGGATCTCCTGGGGCCTTCTGGGTGGTGCTGAAATCCTCGAACAGGAGCAGTCACACGCCGACGCAGAAGGGAAGCTGACCGATCGCCAGTTCGAGGTGCTCCGCGAGGTGCGCGACCGCTGGGAGGACCTGCTGGAGAAGACCACCGCCGCCGCCCTGGTGGAGGCCTTAGGGCTCGAAGGGAAGTACCCAGAGCAGGTGGCACGGAAGACCCTGGCGGCACTGGAGAAGAAGGGGCTGCTGCAATCGTTCTCCCGGATCAGGCCTGGCCTGGGCGGTCGCCTGTACGAGTTCTGGCCGACGGACCCGCTTGGAGGATCGCGCACGTGCGCGGGGGGCTTGCCAGAAACGTTGTCTTTTGGGCCTGTTGGGTCTGTTGGCCCCCTCTCGCATGAGGACCCAGAGCAGAACAACACCATTACTTCCCTTGCAGCAGAGCCAAAAGACCCAAAAGACCCAAAAGGCCAACAGACCAAGCCCCCCCGCGCACGAGGGACCCAAAAGACCGGTCTGTTGGCCCTTCCGGATCAGGCCGCCGCATGAGCCCGTTCGCCCCGCCCAACCCGTCGCAGCCTTCGAGCGGGTGGCAGCTGTGATCGGCTCCGTCGCCGGCCCTTTGCACCCGATCGCCTGCGCTTCACCTTGGGGCTGAAGTTCCCCTACGGATGAATCCCGTAAGGAAGAAAAAGCCCCGATCCACCGGAGACAGGCCCGCCACCCCCTCAGCTGCTCCCATCGCCGCCTGATCACCCGCCAGGGCTCCGCCGACGACTGAACAGCCCCAGCTATGCCTGGTTAGCCCACAGCGGGGCGAAAAGCATACACGTGGGGGAGGTGTAGCAATGGATTTGCCGGTCGACGGTTTAGCCACAATTTAAGCCGCAGATTTCCCTGCTGCCGTAGCTTCTTAAGCACGCACCAAAAATCATTACTTCGTTCGAGAATCTGCATCCGATGGCTGCTCTAGCCTTGCCGGGAAGCACATCAAACCCCGAATTGATTGAGCGGATCCGGGTAGGGGATCCCCGGTTTTCCTACCTTCCTGATCCTTGTCTGGCCGATGGGCTGGAAAGGCAGCTGCCGCGCCTCTGAAAGGCTCAGTAGATGATCCGCTCAGGCGGGGGCGGGCGGTAGGTGACATTGCCACTGCTGCCCCCTGGCTGATGTGATCCGCGTTCTTGATTGAGGAGAGCAGGTACGCCCGCCTGTTGCTGGCCGCCTACCTGGCCAGCCAGCGCCACCGCTGACAACCCAGCTTCACTCTGCGCCATTATTGGAGGCGTGAAGCACACCCTCACCACCACTGCTGCCGCCGCCGCTGCGTTACCCCTGGCCGCTGGGCCTGGGTTGGCTCAATCGTCGGACTGGAAAACGGTCCGGGATAGTTATCTGGGGCAATATCGGAACCTCCTGATGCAGAGCTGCTCTAATGGCAGAAAGGTCAACTCCGTTGGGCAGAGCTTTTGGGACCCGGATTTTGTTGCCGGGGTACAGGCAAAAATGAGAGCCCAAGGTTATAGCCAGGCTGCCATACAAGCAACGGATGCAGGGCAAGCCGCTGCTATGGCCCTGGTCTGCCCGAGTGTTTGGTAGCCGCCCCCCTGCCATCTCCACAGGTACACATGGGCACTTGAGCCCTCCCGCTGAGACTGCCCCACCGCCCCTCCTGGGATCTGCCCTGCTGGGCATGTCTCATCGCCTGGTGATCGAGGTCCTCGGCGGCAACCGCAGGAAGCTGCGCAAGGTTGAGCTGCAGGCTGCTGTTATGGCGTGACCAACCCCGCCAGAGCTGGGAATCCTGGGGGCATACGCCCTGCTCCCCCATGGCCCGCCGTCGCATCCGCGCCTGCAGCATCCCCAGCACCATTCCCACCCCCTGCCAGACGGACCCCACCTTCCTGGCCCTGCTCCGCGCCGCACTGCTGGACCTGAAGCGGGAGCAGTTTGAGCGGACCTTCGAGACCGCTTTCGGGGGATCAAGCCTCCCCCACCGGAGGGAGCGAAGCGAAGCCATCCACTCCCCCAACTGATCGAGGTGCCCTCTAGGGCGATTTACGGCAACATCAGGTGATGACCCGCGACACGCCCGCCCGCGACGATCGCTTCACCAGTCCACCGGCCTTTGGATCGGGCACTGGCCGCGAGCCACTCCCCGGTGAGCCACGGCCCGGAGAACCGGACTTCCTGCGACGGTTCTGCGCGTTTCATGGCATCCCATACATCCAACAGGGCGAGGAACCTTGACCCGCAACCGAGCGACCGGTGGCACCCTTGAGCAGCGCACCGCCGAGGTGGTGCTGCTGCTGGTGACAGGAAGCACCCGCCGGGATGTTCTCGATCACGCAGCCACGACCTGGTCCCTGTCCCCCAGGCAGACTGATCGCCTGCTGGCTAAGGCCCGCGCACAAATCCGCGCCGACTGGAACATCGAGCGGCCTGATTTCACCGCCGAGTTGCTCTCCCAGCTCAGCACCCTCCAGCTCGAATCATTCGAGAAGGGCAACCTTCGGGTGGCACTGAACTGCATCAACGCCAAGGCGCGGCTGGCGGGGCTGGTCTGAGTCCTCAGCGAAGCCGTTTTATGGGCGGTGCCAAAACCCCGCCCCACGATCGCCCCGGCGCTGCTGGAGGGGTGAGCTTCAGCCCTCGTGGCGCTGGTCAGCCGCGGCCCCTGAGCCGTCAGAGTCCTCCGCGGACTCCGCGGACGATGACCGGGAGCAGCTGGAGACCTTGGCCCTGCAGCTGTAGGCCCTAGGCGATGCCGTGGCGCTTGGCGCCCCCCTCACGGACTCGGCAGGTGCGCCTACTGCTGGGTGCCCGCCCTGGGGGTGATCGCGTCACCCGCTCCGGGACCGAGGCCCGGAAGCTGGGCTACAACCTGTGGCAGCTGAGCCGCGCCGAGGAGAAGGGCTGATCGGTGCCCGAACCGGCTCCCAGCTCTGCCCGCCTGGTGGAGCTGCGCGCCCAGCTGGAGGTGGTCGGCGTCGAGCTTCGGGGGCTGGTGCCGGGGAGCCTGGAGCAGCTGGAAACCGCATGGCGGGAGCAGCTGGGCGGAACCGGCCCATCGGGAACCGGCCAACCCGTCGCAGCTTTCGAGCGGGTGGCAGCTGTGATCGGCTCCGTCTCCCCCAACCGGGGGATTCCGCTTCCACCGCCTGGGAGATCTTGGGGTTCATAACCCCAAGGTTGGGGGGCTGACCGCCCTGATTTCTTCGTTGATTTCTATAGATATGATGCGCAGAATCGAATGTTTGACATAATAGGGATGAGCCCCTTGGCAGTTGTCAAAGCCGTCTAACCGAGTGCTGGTGATCTTTCTTATCGGTCTAGGCGTAATTGCTACTGCAATCCTTATGATAGGTGAAGTGGTGGTGCGAACAAGTGGAGGGGCATCACCGCAAGCCACTGAAAGCAAGGCAACACCGCCCAGCCCAGCCCCTGCAGCGAAACTAGCTAATCCAGATAGTCAACTATATCAGCGTGAAATCGAATATGTTACTGCGCGACTTAGAATTGCCATGGATGGTGCCGAAGAATTTCGCAAACTAGGGGCCATCGATCAAGCGGTGAAGACTTTAGAAAAGACCCACTCACTGCCATCGACCACGTGTCTTGAGGCCGAGCGTGATCGTGGTACTCCCTTTTACCCGGCGTTGGCTACATGTAAGGCTGCGGCGGGGCAATAGTTAGTCTTTCCTCCAGGCGCCGACCCAATCGCCTTGCCAGCGGCCTCAGCGACCGCCCTTTTAAGTGCGCAAAAACATTGGCCCACCCCGCCAACAGCAGAGCACCCGACCCCCAGGCCCGTGGTGGTGACCCTGTAGGCGGCTGGAATGTCCATCGCTGCCCGCCGGCCCAGCTTGGAGCTGGGGTGCCCGTCAGTGCCGCCAGCCACTGCCAGCAGTGACAGCCAACACAGCCCCGGATCTGACTCTGGCCGACTGCTGCGACCGCTGTGGGGTGGCGAGCCGGAACAGCGTCAAGGCCCGCGCCTCTGCCCTGGGGGTGGAGCTGGTGCAGGAATCGAGTACCTGGAAGGTCTGGCCCGCTGAGTTCGTTCCCCTGGGTGATGGGCTGGCGGAGCACCTGAAAGCAAAGGGGGCCACGCTCGCCAACTTCCCCGGATCAGTGCCGGCAGCGGCTGACGGCAGTGACGGGGGGTGACGGCCTATCAGTGCTGCCACCGGCTGCCAGCAGTGGCAGGGGCAAGCGGTCGGCACTGACGGCACCCGCTGCAAGCTGTGACACCCTCACCGCCCTGGCAGCCCTGGCCGTTGCCTTCCAGCCGAAGACCCCAGCCGATCCCCTGGTCGTCGCCCTTGGTCTGGCTGAGGCCGCTGAGCTGTGCGCCTGGCTGAGCACCGCCGAGCTGGCGTCCCAGCTGGGGGTGGCGGCTGGAACGCCCCGCAATTGGGAGCCCCGCCACAGCCCTCGGCCTGGCTTCGAACTGGAGCGCCGAAAGGATGGCGCCTCGGTCTGGTGGAAGGTGGCCCGGCAGTGATGGCATCCACTGACGGCAGTGATACCCTCGCTGATTTTATGGTCCTAGATCAGGTCGTGAACGACGAAATGCGACTAGATTTATTCTAACATTACATGAACATGCTAAACTTGAGAGGCGACAATCAATTTCAAACAAATGGCCTTCGACCCTGTATATGCACGCGAAAAGCTTTATACGGCTGCAAGCATCCTGATGCTGCCTGATGGCAAGCAGTATGACCAGGCATTAAGCAGTGCATTCTTCGAGATTAGTCTCGCGCTTGTTGGCATAGATCCAGAGAAAATAAAAGCAAGCCTCGATGACTCCGATGCTGAGCTGCTGCAAACCATCGTTGATACATTGGATACAACCGGCCTCACAGCGGTAGGGGATGAGGGTCTATATATACTAAAAGCGAGGTCGTTGAGTGAATTGCAGATTCACGATTTCTGCGAAGCAGTTTTAAGTTTAAGCATCTCGCTTGGACGATGATCTCAGCTGTATCCTCCTGACCCAGCTGGTGACTGTCGCAGGGAATCCCCCAGGGGTGCGCCCTGTGACTGATGGATGATGTCCCACTGGGCCGGCTGTGGCTGACCCTCCACGATGAACGCCAACACCGCCGCCTGATCGGTCGGCTTCGGCCCCGGTTGCTTGGAATGCCCCATCCCTGACGCCGGCTGTCACTGCTGCGAGGCCCCTTGCTGCGGGTGAGGCCTAGACCCATCACTGACAGCACCCACTGACGGCAGTGACGCCACGTAACCAACCGTCCCGCTGCCATCCGTACTAAGCACAACGTGCGTAGTCTCTTCGTACACAGGCCAGCTACGGGGCGCCTAAGCCATGGCCAAGTACGTCACCTACCAACGCCTGAGTCGGGAATCCCGTGGCGGTCGCAACTACGGCCTAGACGCCCAGCGCCGGGACCTGGATCTGTTTCTGGGCCAGCTCTGTCCCGAAGCGGACGGCTGCGCCGAGATCGCCAGCTATGTCGAGATCCAGAGCGGCGCCGACGATGACCGCCCCGAGCTGGCCAAGGCGATCGAGCACGCCAAGCGGGAAGGGGCCGAGCTGCTGGTGGCCAAGCTGGACCGCCTGAGCCGCCGCGTCTCGTTCATCGCCGGCCTGCTGGACGATCGCCGCCTGAGTTTCCGGGTGGCGAACATGCCCAACGCTGACAAGTTCCAGTTGCACATCTACGCCGCCCTGGCTGAACAGGAGAGGGAGTTCATCGGCGCCCGCACGAAGGCCGGACTTGCCGCTGCGAAGGCCCAGGGGAAGCGGCTGGGAGGGATCAGGCCCGGCACCATCACCCGCAACGATTCCGCCAAGGCGAAGGCCACCGCCGGCGCCGAGCAACTGCGCCCGCTGCTGGCTGCGCTCAAGGCCCAGGGGGCGAGCCTACGGACCATGGCCGAGGCCCTGGCCGGCGCCGGCACCACCACCCGCAACGGCAAGCCGCTGAGCGCCAGCACCGTCGCCTTGCAATTGCAGCGCCTGGGGCTGGCCTGAGCCACCTTGGCCTGAGCCCTTTTAAGGCGGTCATAAATCTGGCTCCTACTTGTGACTGGAGCACTCCCCGAAACGATCGCGTTGGAAAGCTGGAGCTGTAACTGCATTGTTCTTATGACGCATCCCATCGTTCCCATCGGCCACCTGGCCGACACCGCCGCCCCGCTCAAGATGCTGAACCTGCGGGTTCCGGCCCCGGTGCTGGAGCGGCTGGAGGCCAAGGCCGCATCGATCAACGGCAGCCGCGCAGCCCTGGCCCGCTATGCGTTGACCTTGGGCCTTGAGCGGCTGGAACAGCAGACCGCCGCAGGGGTTCGTTGACGCCTCTACCGGATGAGGATTGGCAGCGCAGCCGTCAACTAGAGATGGCGCAGCAGACCGCCCGCAATGGAGCACTTGGTTTTCGTGGCGTCATTCCTTCTCAATAGTGCAAACTTGCACACCTGCCAGGCCTCGGTTCGATTGGACACAGCCGAACCCCGTCAATTGACAGTGCATCCCAGTCCGTCCGGCTGGATTGGCGTTTTGCTTGTTGAGAATCCCTCGCGTGATCAGGCCCAACTGGCACAGCGAACCCGGCACACCTGCCTGGCCAACAGGTGTTCAAACGGACACCTTCGCGTTGAAACGGTCGACCTAGCGGTCAGCGATGTCGGGCGCCCCAGCAACCTGGGCCAGGCTCGCTTGATTGGGCAGTGCCCCGCCGCAATGGTTAGCGATGGGGCCTGTGCAAAAAAACAAGTCCACTTCAGCCCCGGTCTAAAAAGATACGGGCGCACTTGTCTGGCTAACGCCCCAGATCAGAAGCGGGGAGGGGGATACGGTCTAGAATCCAAACGATACTCCCGTCTTCTGTACCTGGATATTAGCCATTCTCTATTGTGTTTAGTTGACGATTCTGGCGAGGACTGCTATAGCAGTACTGCGATGATGAACCCCCTATGATCTTCCGAAGAAAGCCAATGCACGACAAACATGACGTCTATGCGAGTGTACTTGTTGTTGCGCCATTGACAGGCTTACTTGTCGCGGCCTTCTCCGCGGGTCTTGACATGTTTGTGGCATCATTCAAGCCGGTCTATGCATATGATTGCATGACGAACTCCAGCGGGAACTTTTTATGCATACATTCTGTTTATGGAGTACCAGGAACCTCCTTGAAGCGTGTAGTCACTTCAATGAACGGCGGGAAGCCTTGGTCATCAACTATCGATTGCGCCAATCCGTATTGGGATGCAACTTCAATATATGACAGAGTCTGCTCACTTTATAGGTAATGCCTTTAGAGCAATTGCCTTACTAAATCATCGCAGATCAGTGATATTGCTGAAGCATCGCTTGTTCATGGGCGAACTTGGTTCGCATGGGTTACTCTAAGATATATTGTCATCAATTTTCTCCCAGAGGGCTGAAAGCCTGCGTCTTTGCTCAGCATCAGGATCTACCCCAGAGCATGGGTTGATACTAGACTGGAAGCATTTTTGAGTGAGGCCTGCGGCTACTTGTCTTAGCCAACATGTCACAAGCAGGGAGCAATAGCCTATTCTAGTCGCTTCCCCAGATTGCCTCCAGTAGCTTACCTTATAGCTTGGGACGAAGCCATGTGTATGAGATGAGTGCAAAGAACTGTGCACCAGTGGGCATCTATACATCCTGTAGAGGATCGCACCATATTGATACTCTTTAGCTACTCTCACCAAGCCTGGCTCCTCTGCGATCTCCGGATGTTGTTCCAATAGATCATCGAGGGAGACATCCAGATATTCTCTAGGTGATTCGCGTGGCTCACATGCTAATATCCTATTCGAAAGCAATGTGGAATCAATAAATGACGACCTCTGAGGAGCTGCCCTCTTCCAGTCTTCCGCAAAGCAAACAACCGCTATTTTTTTCGCATTGCCTTCAGGCCCAGTGAACTCATTTAACATATAGGCAAGTCTCTGAGAATCGCTAAGCCCGCCTCCAAAAGCTGACGCCAGCTGATTTGCTTCTTCGGCAAAGTGATGCGCCCACACCTTTCCCAGTGCATCAAGTGATGTTGTAGACAGAATCAATGAATCAGTGGTTGCCCCTTCCTGCGTGAGGCCATCTGAGACCTCCGCTCTTTTGAAGAAGTAATCGCGAAAGCTTTTGCAGTCTTCATCCATGGAGTGTTAAAAAAGGGTTTGAATGAATTTTTTATGGCATGGCTAACGCTGATTCGGCGGGTTCGAGAATCCTCTCTCAAGTCCACCATCTAACCGCATAAGACCCAAGTGCCCTGTCTGATGGAACCCTATATCGATTTCAGGGCAATAGATCACTGCGTCTTGAGCAGCTAGATCGGATTTTTAGGTGAGTCCGTGAACCAACTCTCCTTCAGGCTACAGAAAGTCTGCTGGGCTGCGCACGCCGAGCGTGCCCTGAGTCAGCACATGTGTGTCGATAATCGTGGTATTGCCGTCGCTGTGCCCAAGTAGCTCCTGGATCGTGCGGACGTCCTAGCCGCGTTCGAGAAGGTGGCTGGCGAATGAATGGCGCAGGATGTGGACCTTGGTTGGTTTGCTGATGCCCGCCCCCAGGACGGCTTCCGCTTGGTCCAAGCGCTCAGGCTCGGGTCACGCCTGACCCACAACTTCAAACCGCTGGCGTTCCATCAGGGTATGCAGCTCCAGACCCTGACCGTTCCCGACTACCGCCGCCGCCTAATTGGCCGTCTGCGCCCTGCTGTGACGGGTTGGCACTATCCCCGGCGCCGGATGACGCGGCTTCCCTTGAAGGTGGTCCGACCCCGAGCGCTCACCACTACTGCGAAGCCTTAAGTGCGTATTGCCACCAGGTTGTTCCGGCCCAAAAGGGGCTGTGGGTGCGTCGTTTGCTCATCGGTGGGAGTCCCTTCTCAAGGGCGGTGCCCCGCCGCAGAGGTTAGCGATGGGGCCTGTCCAGAAATCCAGACCACTTCACTATGCGCTGAGGTCAACGGGGTCGTTCGCGTCCTGAAGAGCGCCAGGGCCGGCAGGCCATCGATCGGCTTTGCCGCTGGACCCCCCAGGGAGGCTGGGCCACAGGTCATACCCGGAGCCCCCGGGCGCAGAAGCAGCTCAGCGAGGGCATCGAGGTTGAGCTGCAGCGGCGGAAGCTTCCTCGGCGGCAAGCCCGAGCCATCGGCCCCCTGGCTCCGAGTCGCTCAGCGAAGCTATGGCGCGGTTGGGTTAGGCAGTCCCAGGAATGTGCGACACTCCTGCGTGAAAGTAGGAGCCTGAGATGTGAGGCCTCTGGAGTTGAGCAACTGCTCCACCGTGGATGTGCGTCTTACAGCAATTCGATTCAGACACTCAACCATCTGACCACGATCAAGGTCAAACAACTCACAAAGGAACCTACTGGGACTGACAACTGTGATTCCGAAGGGCTCTGTTGATGCCCCAGGAAAATCTCTCGTGTTCTGGGTCACTATGAGACTGCATTGACCTGCGATCGCGGCTGCGAGAACATGTCGGTCTTTGTAGTCGCAGGTCAATCCCAGCTCAAGCCCTGAAGGCAAGCTGATGATGGCCTCGGGAAAGGCTTTACGCAGCTCTGCTCCCAAGTGATTGATGTAGGCATCATCTTTTCCCAACTTTCGAAGGTTCCTCCCTAATTCCGCCAAGATCTCATTGGACCAATGCGGACGGTACATACCATCCCAGGCAGCTTCAAGGAGAACGTCACGTAGGACAGGCCCAAACAAAGCACATGTGTCTAACACGACAGGGAAGACGCCCGATGCACCAACGACATTGATGAAGAGAGAAGGCGTCACTCTCGTGTTGTTTCTCCGTAGTCTTCGAAGTAGTCGTAGTTGTCGTCCTCAAGGGCTGCGATCGCTTCCAGAGCTTTTCTGCTCTCGACACGACGGCGCTCGCGAAGATCCTCTACATCACAGAGTTTAAGCCTACGGTGTGATCCAATTTTGCTGAATGGGATCTCACCGGCATCAATCAGTTTATAAAGGTATGGCCTAGAGATGTTGAGGAGTTGAGCGGCTTGTTGAGTCGTCAACAAGGTGTCATTGGGGATCAGTGAAATCTCTTGTCCCTCTTTAAGGTGTTGCAGGACTGCCCGGAGCACTGAATACAGCTCAGCCGGGACTTCTTCGGCCTGACCAGTCGGACCGATTAAACGAAGCGAGCCAGCTGGCGTTCTTAAAGAAAAGTGTCGTACGTAGAACGCAGCCAGTCGAAGCCGTTCTTCAGGGGTTGTGGAGAACCGAGCAACAACGCCTCGGCCTTGGACAAGAGTTTTCTCTGCAGGGGTTTGAGTGGCCACGGCAAGCCACCGCTTTGCGGCGTGATGAAAGGACAGGGACTGGCCCGGGGGGACCAGCAGCGCTGACGAGCGCCTGTTGCAAGTGAAATAAGCGTAACGGCTGGGCGACCGCAAGTGCTCAGCGTGTCCTTGATTCGTAGCAAAGCCGACAGAAGCCAGTTGCTGCAGCGGGTTTGAGGATCCAACAGCCAAGCAGGTCAGGGGCTTTGCCTCCGCCCGGCTGCGGCCAACACCTGCCTCGACCGGCAGAGGCAACCTCTTCAGGAAGGCAGGAGGCTGTAGCTCTGCATGCGGCCATGGATCCCTCCAAGACCCCTGGCCGCATGCAGAGCTCCAGCCTCCTGCCTTACGAAAGGGAGGGGTACGTTAAGGAAGCGATGACAAGGCTGATGGGATAGCAACGGAATACTTCTCGTAGAACTCTTCCCAACCAAGGAGAAGGCATTCCTCCGAGAGCTCGTTTAGCAGATCGATTGTCTCATCGATTGGCAGCTCAAAACGCATCTCAGTGAAACCCTTGTCAATGCCTTCGAGTTCAGGGATAAATCTCGGCAGCTCGAACTCCTTGGTCAGAGCAAGAGCTACTTGTTCAACGGCCCAACAGCACGCACGAGGCAACTTCCGACTATACCAGACTTCGGTGTAGTCTTTCCGTCCTCGGTTGGGAATGTCGAACGCGATTCCGATCTTTTCGCAAACCCCTCGGACTTCGACAAGGTACAGGCATGAGGGGCGTTGTGCGTATTGTGGGTCATCGGCATAGTGCTTGTGGCCCTCTTGCCGGCGGTTATATTTTCCGATCGAGGTCCCAAGTATCCGACCAACTTCTCGTCGATGGCAACCACAGCTCTTTACCGCACCACTACGCAGCTGTGCGCCTGTGCAGATAGCTGTTTTACCGCACTCACACTGAGATAACCATTTCACTTTTCCATGTTTGTCCTTGCCCCACTCGCGGAGGACAGTCAACTTGTTGTGGACATTCCCTGTCTCGACAATCGTGGCACTACCAGGAACAGACTTCAGACACCCGCAGCTGCGTGTGGGGCCGTTGATGTGCATTACGCGAGAGACTGTCGCGGTGAAGTTCTTAGTTCCGCAATCGCAGTCAAAGAACCAGACAGATTTCCCGTTATTGTCGATGTGACTGAACCGAGTGGCGACCAGCCTCCCGAAGCGCTTTCCATCGATGTGCTTACGAGCCCTCCGACTGGCTTTCGCTCTGGCGTCGCAGCCACAGGATTGCTGCTTGCCTTGGGTGAGGTCCGTTACATAGACAGGACGGGTCAGCGTTCCGCAGTCGCACTTGCAGATCCAGGAACTTCCAGGAGCACGCTCCACGACGGCGAGCATGCCGAATCTCTGACCTTCAAGATTATTCTTCTTGCTTTCGAAAAGACATCCGCAGGACTTAGTATCTCCACTGACCAGAGCATCAGCACGAATCAGCTTTTTAGTGCCGCACTCACAGCGGCAGAGCCACTTGTTTGAGCTTCGATCGAACTCAATCACGACAAGCCGGCCAAAGTGCTTGCCAGTGTGGTCAACACGGCGAGGAGGCATTACGGTTTGGCCTCCACCCAACTGCGGCCTCTGCCTGCCTCGGCCAGCACAGGCACCCTCTTCAAGGAAGCGCCGCCGCCTTCAGCCATTGCCTCTTCGAGGAGCCTGGCGGCCATCAGAGCCTCCTCCGCACTTCTGAACAGGATCAGTTCATCATGCACGAAGTTGACCAGCTCTGTCTCGGTGAGTCCGTGCGCCTCGATCTTGTCGACCAGCAGGTAGACCGCCGCTGAGGGGAACTGCAGAACCGGGTGCCTTGCGCAGCACCCCGGCGATGCCCGCCCCTTTGACCAGCCAACAGATTGCGCTGCACATGAGCAAACGACGAACAGGCGATCGCCAGCAGGCGGCTGCCGCGACGGCGGGCATCTCGGTGAGCAGTGGCCGCCGGATCGAGCGTGGCGATCTCCAAACCAGGGCTGCGTCACCGCGCGGCTGGCGCCGACCTGATCCCTTCAAGCCGGTGTGGAAGGCGTTGCTGCTGCCGTTGCTGGAACGCCATCCATCCCTGACACCGACCACGCTGCTGGAGCATCCCCAGGAGCAGAGGCCTGCACAGGACTGGACGCCGCATCTGCGCACGCTGCAGCGGCTTTGGCAGCCGGCAGTGCCAACAGGCGCCAGTGATCCTCCATGCCTACAACGGCAATGCCATGCGTGGAGGCACCTTGGAATCACGGTTGGAGGAGATGGGAGTCCTCCGGTCGTTTTCCAGGCCAAGGGTCTCCAACGACAACACCTACTCAGAGTCCCTGTTCCGAACGGTCAAATACCGGCCCGACAATCCAGGCCGGCCATTCGCCAGCAAAGACGAGGCATGCGAGTGGGTAGCGGCGTTTGTCGACTGGTACAGCCTCCGGCACCGCCAAGCGGCATCAAATTCGTGCCGCCCCACCAGCGCCACAGTGGAGCCGCCAAGGACATTTGCCAGCAGCGAGTCGAGGTCTACGAGAAAGCCCGGCGAGCAAATCCAACATGCTGGGGCCGAAACACGCGCTGCTGGCACCAAACCGAGGAAGTGTGGATCAACAAGCCACCAGAAGAGCCGAAACCAATCCAGGCTCTATCCTTAATTCAGGCCGCCTGAGTGGCAGCCAAGGAGTGACATCTTCCCTGAAAGTCACCGTTCCGCCGGGGCATTTTGTTGGCGATCAGCGGGCAAAGGCTGAATAGAGTGCTGAAGTAGTGGCCTCTGATACCCGCCTGTAGCTGCTGGCATTGAGGGCAAGCCTGAGCCCCATGGCCTAGTTCGGCTGAAGGATCTGGTACTTGGCGTGTAGCTGCTGGTGATGGCGCGACGACCGGGTGCGCTTTACACACGCTTTTACACACGTTGTGGCTTCAGCGCCCTTCGCTGGGCAGCTCTAGAAACAAGAAAACCCCAGACTAGGCCGGGGTTTTCAGGGGATGGAGCCAAGCGGACTCGAACCGCTGACCCCCTGCATGCCATGCAGGTGCTCTACCAGCTGAGCTATGGCCCCATTGGGCTCACGCCGATGCTCGAAAGCCCCGCCGTTTTGCCTCGAAAAGCTTACACCGCAGGCTGACTGGCCCCCGGCAGCGGCCTCACACCTGGCGCCAGACGGCCACCAGCCGGCCCTGAACCGTGACCTGATCGGCGTCCAGCACGATCGGAGCGTAGGCCGGGTTGGCCGCCTCCAGCCGCACCTGGTGCCCCACCCGCTGGAAGTGCTTGAGGGTGGTGCCGCTGCCTGGCACCAGCGCCGCCACGATCGTGCCCGGCTTCAGCCGGGCCGGGTCGGCCACCGGCTCCATCAGCACCACATCGCCGTGGTCGATGTGGGCGTCCACCATGCTGTCGCCGTTCACGGTGAGGGCGAACAGGCCGCGGGTGTCGAGCACGGGCTGCAGGTCGAGCCGCTCCTCGTTGTCGTGGAAGGGCTCCACCAGCCCGCCCGCCGCCACCGAGCCCAGCACCGGAATCCCCGGACGCTGGCCGCCCAGCAACTGCAGGGTGCGGGCCTGGCCCTCCTGCCAGGTGATCCAGCCTTTCTGCTGCAGGTGCCGCAGGCGGCTCTGGATCGGCGCCGGGGAGCGCAGCCCCATGGCCTCCATCATCTGGCGGATCGAGGGGCTGTGGCGGTGTTCACCGATGTAGCCGGCGAGCCAGTCGAACAGTTCCTGCTGGGCGCTGGTGAGCTCGCCCTGGGGGCCGTTCTCGCCGCCGGAGCCGGCAGGGGCCAGCGGCAGCGGGGCGCCGAACGGGGCGCGCGAGGGGTTGGAGCGCGATGGGCCAGAACGGGACGGGGCGGAGCGGGGCACCATGGGCAAGGTCACAGTTGCCGGTCAGTACATTTGTGCCATCGATCGGCGCACTTGTCCAGTCCCTGGCCTGGTTTTGGTGCGGTTCGCCGGCCTGCGATCAGCCCGCCACGCCCCCCAGCAGCGCCGCCAGCAGCGCCTGCTGCACATGCAGGCGGTTCTCCGCCTGGTCGAACACGCGGCTGGCGCTGCCTTCAATCACACCGGCGCTGATCTCCTCGCCCCGGTGGGCCGGCAGGCAGTGGAGCACGATCGCGCGCGGATCGGCTTCCGCCAGCAGGTTTTCATCAAGGCAGAAGCCGGCGAAGGCCTGCTCGCGCTGGCGCTGCTCCTGCTCCTGCCCCATCGAGGCCCACACATCGGTGTAGAGGCCATGGGCGCCGCGTACCGCCGCCACCGGATCGTGGCTCACCTCAATGCTGCTGCGGCTGCCCGCCAGCTGCCGGGCATGGTCGAGCACCTGCGCCGACGGCTCGAAGCCCGGCGGGCAGCCGATCCGCACGTTCACCCCCAGCAGCGCGCCGCAGAGCAGCAGCGAGTGGGCCACGTTGTTGCCATCGCCCACGTAGGCCAGGGTGAGGCCGGCAAGGCCATCCGCCGCCGCACGGCTGCTAGAGCCACTGCCGCAGAAGGCCTCCTGCAGCGTCAGGTAGTCGGCGAGGGCCTGGCAGGGGTGCTCCAGATCGGTGAGGGCATTGATCACCGGAATCGAGGCCCAGTGCGCGTACTCCTCCAGCTCGCTCTGGGCAAAGGTGCGGATGGCCAGGGCGTCCACGTAGCGGCTCAGCACGCGGGCGGTGTCGGCGATCGGTTCGCCGCGCCCCACCTGGGTGACAGCCGGGTTGAGGTCGAGGGTCTGGCCGCCGAGGCGGGCCATCGCCACTGAAAAACTCACCCGCGTGCGGGTGGAGGCCTTCTGGAAGATCAGCCCCAGCACTTTGCCGCCGAGATCGATGCGTTGCTCACCGCGCTTGAGCGCCGCCGCCAGCCGCAGCAGCTCCAGCGTCTGGTCCCCGTTGAGGTCGGCTGAGGAGAGCAGGTCGTGGCCTTGGAGCGGGTTCAGGGCGGCGAAGGAGAACGCCATCGGCCCACGGCAAACAACACTTATGCGAGATCAACCCCCCTGACGTCAAGGGGGGAGATCCCGCTGGTGGTGGGTGCGCCGGTGCTGGTGCGGCTACTGGCCGGGCTCAGGCGGGAACCGGCACCGGCTCGGCGAAGGCGGCGTCCTCAGGCATCACGCTGGAGGAAAGCAGCTGCTTGAGCTCGTCGCCTTCGATCACCTCTTTCTCGAGGATCTTGGCGGCGATGTCCTCCAGCAGGCCGCGGTTCCCCTTGAGGATCGCCAGCGCCCGTTCATGGGCCCGGTCCACCAGGCTGCGCACCTCGCGGTCGATCGCCACCGCCGTGGAATCGCTCACCACCCGGCGGGGGTTGCTGCCGTTGCCGAGGAAGCGGTTGCCGCCCTGCTTGTCGTAGGCCAGGGGGCCGAGCGTGTCGCTCATGCCGTAGGTGCCCACCATCTGCTCGGCGATATCGGTGGCGCGCTGCAGGTCGTTGGCGGCGCCGGTGGTGATTTCACCGAACACCACCTCCTCGGCGGAACGGCCGCCCAGCAGGGTGGCGATCTGGCCTTCGAGGTCTTCCTTGGAATTGAGGAAGCGCTCTTCCTGCGGCAGCTGCAGGGTGTAGCCGAGTGCCGACATGCCGCGCGGCACGATCGAGATCTTGGCCACCTTGGCGCCGCCGGGCATCAGGTGCCCCACGATGGCGTGGCCCACTTCGTGGTAGGCCACCACCCGCTTCTCGTCGTCCTGCAGGACGCGGCTGCGCTTCTCGAGGCCCGCCACCACCCGTTCGATGGCTTCGTTGAGGTCGCCCTGTTCCACCGAGGTCCGCTTGACCCGTGCCGCCAGCAGGGCCGCTTCATTCACCAGGTTGGCCAGGTCGGCACCGGCGAAGCCGCTGGTGGCCTGGGCGATCTTGTCGAGATCGACGCCAGGGGCCAGCTTCACCTTGTCGGCGTAGATCTCCAGGATCGTCTTGCGGCCGGAGAGGTCGGGGCGGTCGACCAGCACCTGGCGGTCGAAGCGGCCGGGCCGCAGCAGGGCCGCATCCAGAGTTTCCGGCTGGTTGGTGGCTCCCACCACGATCACCGGCTTGTCCTTGGAGGTGAAGCCATCCATTTCGGTGAGCAGCTGGTTGAGGGTCTGCTCGCGTTCGTCGTTGCCCCCCACCACGCCCATCGAGCCACCCCGGCTCTTGCCGATGGCATCGAGTTCGTCGATGAAGATGATGCAGGGCGCCTTCTGCTTGGCCTGCTCGAACAGATCACGCACGCGGGCGGCACCGGCACCCACGAACAGCTCCACGAATTCCGAGCCGGAGATGATGAAGAACGGCACGCCGGATTCACCCGCCACTGCCTTGGCCAGGAGGGTTTTGCCGGTACCCGGAGGGCCCACCAGCAGCACCCCTTTGGGGATGCGGGCGCCGATCTCCACATAGCGCTCAGGGGTCTTGAGGAAGTCGACGATCTCGGAGAGCTCGGCCTTGGCTTCATCCACGCCGGCCACATCCGCGAAAGTGACGCGGGATTCCTCATCCGGCACGTAAACGCGGGCCTTGGATTTTGTGAAGCTGAGCGCGCCCTGGGCACCGCCACCGCCCATCGAACGGCGGGCAAAGAACTGCAGCACCACGATGAAGATCAATGGCGGCACCACCCAGCTCAACAGGGTGGTGAAGAAGCTGGGGCGCTTGGGTGGCGCAGCGGCGAATTCCACCCCTTTCTGCTCCAGGCGCTGGGGCAGGTCCATGTCGAAGATCGGCGTGGTGGCCAGCACCGACGGCGATCCCTCAGGGGCGTTGCTCAGCTCATAGCGGATCTGATCCTGGGTGATGAAGGCACGTTTGACATTGCCGTCATTGACCTGGTCGATGAACAGGGAATAGGGGACGCGCGGCACCTGGGTGGCCGGGTTCGGCAGGAAGTTGCTGAACAGCAGCAACATGCCGAAGCCGATCAGCACCAGGTTGATGATGCTGAAACGGCGGTTCGGCTTGTTCTCGTCCTGACGGAGGGCCATCGCCTGAAGATGCAGTGGAGCCAAGCTAAGCGGCCCTCCTGAGGCAACGGCCCCTGCACCGGGGGGTGACAACCGAACGTGACCTGACCCGCCTCGACGTGTAACGCCATGTGTGGCCGCTACTCCCTCACCAGCGATCTCGACCGCCTGCTGCCAAGGCTCGGCGGTCGCCTGCCGGCGGATCTGGCGGCCCATCACGCCGCCCGGCCCGAGGTGCGCCCGGGCGAGCCGGTGCTGGCCCTGCGACAGGAGCACGGCGTGATCGGCGCCGCCCTGCTGCTCTGGGGCCTGCTGCCGGAATGGGCCAAGGACCCGCTCGGGGCGCCGCGGCCGATCAACGCCCGCGCCGAGACGGTGGCGGAGAAGGCCTCCTTCCGCGGCGCCTGGCGCCACCGCCGCTGCCTGTTGCCCGCCGACGCGTTCTACGAATGGAGCGGCCCGAAGGGACGGCGCCGGCCCTGGCGGATCCACCGCCGCGATCAGCAGCTGTTCTGGCTGGCGGGGGTGTGGGACCGCTGGATCGGCCCTGACGGCAGCGAGGTGGAGAGCTGCTGCGTGCTCACCACCGCGCCCAATGCGCTGATGGCGCCGATCCACGACCGCATGCCGGTGATCCTTCCCGACGGCCTGGAGGAAGCGTGGCTGGCGCCCAGCGATGGCGCGGGGCTGCGGGCCCTGGAGCCGCTGCTGCGCGGCTGGGAGCCGGAGGCCTGGCAGGCGGATCCGCTCGGGACTGACACCAGGGAGACCGGCAGAGCGGCAGCGCAGCTGGATCTGTTCGGCTGAGCGCTGGCCGGGGCTGCTGCTGCTGGTTTCGCTGCTGCCGTCGACACAATGGGTGGCCCGCTGCGGTTGCGCCCTTGTTCGCTCCGGCCTTCCGGCATGACCCCAGCGCGCTGCTGCGCCTGGAACGTCGCCTGCGCTTCTACCCCGCCTTGCTGCTGCTCACCGTGCTGGTGATGGCGAGCTTCGCCCTGCCGATGGAATGGCGCCCGCTCGGCGCCCTCGGCTACGGCCTCACCCTGCTGCTGCTCGTGGTGGCCCTGGGCGGACCGATCCGGCTCGCGGGGCGGCCCTGCCTCAGCAATCTGCTTTACCGCCTGCTGGGCCTCTCGGTCCTGATGGTGCAGGGGCTGTGGTCGTTTGCCCCCGCCGGCGAGCAGCGCAGCGGGCTGCCGCTGCTGGTGATGGTCACGGTGTTCATCACCTGGAGCGTGCTGCGGCTGCTGGCGCTGCTGGCACTGGAGCCCACGGTGGAGCGGCGGGTGCTGATGGGCGCCGTGGCCGGCTACCTGCTGCTGGGCCTCACCGCCGGTCTGCTGATGACGATCCTCGAGACGATCGTGCCCGGCAGCTTCACGGCGCTGGATGCCTCGACGGAGCTGCTCGGGCCGATCACCTCGGCCGAGATGCAGAAGCTCATCTGGCAGCTCGATTTCGTGCGGCTCAACTATTTCGCCTTCGTCTGCCTCACCACCGTGGGCTTCGGGGACATCGCCCCCCAAACCCCGCAGGCGCAGATGCTCACGATCAGCTTCTGCGTGATCGGCCCCACCTACATGGTCCTGGTGCTGGGCTTGCTGATCAACCCCTCCAATTCCGCCGAGGCGCAGGAGGTGGCGGAAGCGCTCAGGCAGCTCAAGGCCGGTCGCCCGCCGTCGCCCTGAGGGTTGCGGGCTTGCCGCTCGCCATCGAACTGAAGGTTCCCGGCTGGCCGCTTGCCGGAGGCCTGAGTGCCTCGGTCGGCCGATTCTTTTGGCAGCGATCCGTTAGGACAGAGCCGATCCGCCCGGACACCGTGAGCCTCGCCCAACTCGATGCCTTCCTGGCTCACGCCCGCCGCACTCCGGCCCTGCAGGCGCGCCTGGCTGAACCGCTGGAGCTGGAGGCGTTCCTCGCCCTGGCCTCTCAGGAGGGTTACGCGGTGGAGGAGCGCGACGTGCTCGCCGCGCGCGAACGCGATGAGTCGCAATGCAGCGCCGCTGAACTGCAGCAGCGGGCTGGCGCCGATGCCCGCCGCCTGCGCAGCTTCATCCTCGGCTAAGCGGCCGCTCACGAACCAGAGCTGCTGGCACGTCGCGGCTGCGCCGGGTTGGGGCGGGTAAGCGGTTCAACGAACGGTCAGCGGACCTGAGTGGCGGGTGGCCACTCCTGGGGGCGATCGGCGCTCACCTGTGCCAGGTAGGCACTCACCAGCAGCAGGCCGAGCGGCAGCGTCCAGCGCCACGACCGCAGCCGGGAGAGCCCGCCCAGGCGTGGCAGACCGGAGCGGGGAGCACCGCCGCGGCTGGCGTTCGGGCCCAGCGGCAGGCTGCAGTTACCGCACACCATGCGTCCGGCCAGGCTGCGGTCCCTTCGCACACTCCAACTGCCGCAGCGGGGGCAGGACATCAGAACAAGCGCAGAGTCGAAGGGGAAAGGGCATTGCGAAGGACAGGCCCTAAAGCCTCGGTCCTGGTGCGGGCTCCCGGTAGATCGCCCCAGCCGCCAGTATGCCGCCTGCGAATCCGGACGCATGGCCGATCCAGCTCACTCCCGGTGGGGAGAAGAGGGGTATCAGGCTCGGCAGCAGGCCGCCGTAGCTCACCAGGCTGAACAGCGACAGGGCCAACACCAGCGGGCGCTTCTCCAGAAAACCGATCACCAGCAGATAGCCCAGCAGGCCGAACACCACCCCCGAAAGGCCATGGCTGCCATTGGGCCAGAGCAGCCACACCGGAATGGCGGTGGCGTACACCCCGAGCCACACCGCCAGGTAGTCGCGCCAGCTCTTCAGCAGCACCAGCCAGGACAGCGGCAGGAACCAGAGGGTGTTGCCGATCAGGTGGCCGAAGCCGCCGTGGCTGAACGGCGCCGTGAGCACGCCCATAAACGAGCCACCGGGCTGCATCGGCAGGTTCCACTGGCCGCCGAAGAAGATCTGGTCGATCAGCTCCTGGCCCCAGGGCACCGCCACCACCAACAGCGGCAGCCAGAAGGTCTGCTGCAGTTTGACCATCACACCGGAGCCGTTCGCCATCAGCGGCAGCCGCGGGAGAAACGGCGGGCGAAGGCATGAGCGGAGAGATGGCCTGGGGCCGGCTGCAGCCCCGGCAGGATTGGAAGCGGCATCGTTAGCCAACGCTCCTTGGCGCGTCCGACGCTATCGGGTAGGGGCGCCTGGGGCGGGCCGGCTGGGCGGGCTGCCCAGACTTGACCAGCGTTGCCATTGTTTTTCTCGAAGTTGGGAGTTTCCCCGGAACGTCATGGCCGCTCCTGCTTCCTCCAACAACCCCTCGTTCAAGGATCCGCTGGCTCCATCCCCATCTCCACCTTTGTCCCCGCTCACGCCCCCTCCTATGGGCGCCGAGCCCCAGCAGCGTCAGGGGTCGATTCGGTTTCCGCTCGCCTGGATGGGCTCGCTGGTGGTGGTGGACGGCAGCTTCCTGCTGGCTGCCGCCGCCATTCACCAGCCAGGCTGGGCCAGTGCCGTGTTGGTGATCGCGGCGGTGATCAACGTGCCGCTCTTCCTCGGCGCGCTGCTGCTGCTGCGGGGCAAGTTCTGAGCCATCACACTGACGGGAGCACAGCCAGGACCATGGAGCGCGTCGCTGACTATCCCCGTCCCCCCGCCCTCGTGGCGAGCACAGCCCATGTGGAAGTGCAGGCCCTGGGCAGGCGGCTCGCCGACAGCCACCGCTCCCTGCTGGTGAAGGAAACCTTCCATCCCCCCACGGTCTACCTACCACCGGAGGCCGTGGAGCTGGAGCTGCTGGAGGCGGTGCCGGGCCGCAGCTTCTGCGAGTGGAAGGGGCTGGCCACCTACGTGGATGTGGTGCTGGACGAGCGGCGCCTGCGCCGTGCCGGCTGGACCTACACAGATCCCACGCCGGCGTTCCGTGAACTGGCCGGCTGGTTCAGCTTCTATCCGGCCCTGATGGACGCCTGTTTCCTCGATGGTGAGCAGGTGACGCCGCAACCCGGAGGCTTCTACGGTGGCTGGATCACCTCGCAGGTGTGCGGCCCGTTCAAGGGAGATCCACGGCACCCAGAGCTGATCTGATTGGATCTGATTGGATCTGATCTGCCCGGGCCCCCCACCAGCAGCCGATCCGATCCGGAGCATTGTGGAATTCCCTTGAAGGTGTACGGTGAGGTGTCGGCCGAAGCTCCGCGAGGGGCCGATTCATTCAACGGTTTGTTTCAGCGGCTTCCTCCAAGCTGGCTCAACCCACCTGTTTCATCGCCTGGCTTCAGCGCCAGGCAAGAGCTGCATGGCTTTCCGGGATTCCGGTCTTCCTCTGCTCATGGTCAATCCGGCTCCGGCCTTCCTCCCTTGATGGCCCTTTCTCACCCAGCGCGTGAGGCGGCTTGTTCGGTGACTGGATCCAACGGCGCCTCGTGGCCGGATCCGGTGTTTCTGCGTCAAGCCCGGGCTTTCTGGGTCCGTGCCGTGCTTGCTCCTTGCTCCTGGGCGTTTCCACGCCCCGCTTTGTCACTTCATCCAACGTTCTTGACCCGTTTTCCTTGACTCGTTTTTTCGTGCCCACTGTTTCCATGACCATCACCACCTTGCCCACCACCACCAGCCCGGCGACACGTACCACCCGATCGGCCCGCCGCCAGGTAGTGCCGGCCCCGGCCGCCACCAGCGCCCTGTTCTGCTGCATTGATCGCGCCAGCCACTTCGCCGGCCTGGCCTCCATGGCCTCGAAAGCGCGTCGCAGCAAGGAGCGCGCCCACCAGCCACTCAGCTGGGCTGAGCTGCTCGGCGAGCGCTGAGCACCGAGCACATCCTCCGAAACGGGCGCCGTTATCGGCGTCCAGAGGAATCAAGGAGCCACGCCCTGGTGCCGGGATCAATCAACGCGATTGGCGCCCAAGCAATGCCGTCAGCCTGACAGCGTCGGGTTGCTGAACCAATCATTTTCTGAAGCCCGGCCCGGGGGTTGAGGCCGACGCCGTCGTTCGGGCTGACGCCCTGACCCTGAGGGAGGTGCCCCCCCTCAGGCCCTTGCCTCAATCACTGGAGCCTGTGGCCCGGCGGCGCCGGCCAACGCTTCCGCGAGGGCGGCCGCCACCGACTGCAGGCGATCACGGTTGCGATCCCACAGGACGAACTTGAAGCAATCCGGTATGTCGCGGATGTGCAGAACCTGGGCGTGTTTCAGGTGCTCTGCGTTGCGTTCGTGGCAGGCCCGCAGGCGGTAGTTCGGGATCGTTTCGCAGAGGTGATGGATGTTGTGGAAGCCGATGTCGGCGGTGAACCAGTTCAGGATCGGCGGCAATAACAAAAGGCTCGTGCCATCGAGAGCGCCGGTTAAGCCACTCCAGCCCTCGGTGCGATGGGCATAGGAGGTTTCGAAGTTGTGCTGCACGAAGAAGATGCAGATGAACAGCGCCGCCGAGCAGGCCATCACAATCGAATACACACTCCAGAAACGTCCGGCCCCCAGCCAACGGGAGAGCAGCACCCAGCCGCTGATCACGCAGATGTTGTTGAGCAGGAGATCAACAAACTGGGAAGAGGAATACCAGTGCTTTGAGGTGTGGGTGCTGAGCAGTTTGTTCAGGGGCGTGCGCGGGTTCTGGCGCCAGGTGCGCGCCGCATGGCGCAGCGCATCCACACTGCCAAGCAACAGGGCCACGCGGGGCTTGATCACCAGATAGAAGAAGCCACCGGGAAAGAGCATCAGCGGGTGACGCAGAAACTGGTAAAAACGCTGCTGGCCGGCTGAGAGGTTGAGGAATTCGTCTACCGAAATCAGCGCCGATGGGCCGCGGTAGAGCTCCCAGTTGCCGTTGTGGCGGTGGTGATAGGCGTGCCCTTCCGACCAGGGATGCTGCGGAATGGCATTGATCACACCCAGCAGGAAGCCCGCGCCCCGGTTCATCCAGGCGGTGCGGAAAAGCGAGCGGTGGCCGCAATCGTGCATCAGCGAAAAGCACCGCCCGGAGAACAGCACCATCACCACCAGCAACGGGGCGCACAGCCAAGGCTGACCTGCTGCCAGCAGCCTCATCACCAGCGCCCACAGCAACAGGTAGGGCACCACGGTGTTGACCAGCTGCCAGGCAGCGATGCGGTCGTCGCTGCGGCAATAGGGGGTGAGGATGAAATCGGAGCGGCGCACGCGGCGGGATGGCAGGGCCTGGCCTGCTTGTGGCTGGGCGGCAACAGAAGGCCTGCTCTGCGCAGCCGCAGCACGTGACCTCGGGCCCGGCGCATTGGCGCCAGGTTGGGTGGAAGCGGTGACGAACGGGGTCATCGTTGGGGGGCGGCTGCCGCCGAAGCCGTGGGGGGACGGAGAAGGGGGCTGCAGGTCAGCAGCAGTTGAAGGCTCAGGCGCGGGCCTCGGAATCACGATGATTCCCCGATGGTAGGCAGGCCTGCTGCGTAACGAAGCCACCAGCCATGGCCGCACCACGGCGCAGGCCATTCAGTGCCGCCACTCACGCGGCCAGCGCCGCGCTTGCCAGCATGGGTGGCCTCATCAGCGCCCCATGCTCCGATCGCAGCGCCAGATCCTTCTCGATGCCAGCGCCGGGCTGTGGGAGGGCACCTTCATCCGGCTGGATGGTGCAGGGATCGAAGCTGAGCGCTTTCCCACCGGACTGGAGGTGCGGGAGGTGGACGGCAACGTGGAGGCCGCCCTCACCTACCGCCACACCGGCCGGGTGGCCACGATGCGGTTTGAGGAGCCTCCCGCCGAGATGGAGATCTCCCCACAGGGGCACTGGAGCCTCGGCCCCGACAAGGTCGGCCCCTGGAGCTGTCTCACCGAGCTCTGCCTCGTGCACGGCGAGCGGCGCCGGCGGGTGGTGGTGCGGCACGGCGCCGAGCGCCTCGAAGCCGTGGTGCTGGTGGTGGAAGCCCGCCCCGGCATCCAGGAGGAGGCGCCGGCAGCGCCCCATCGGGTGCGTCGCCAGCCCGCCGGCGGCAGCCGGGAGCTCTGGCAGCTGGAGGCGAACCTGCAGCTGGAAACCACCAACCCGCGCCTGCCGGGTGAACCGCTGATCACGGAACTGCGCTGGACGCCGGAGCCAGGGCTGGTCCACCACCTGCAGCGGGCCTACGGCCCCCACGGGCTGCCGCTGCCCCAGCTGCCCGCGTTGGCTTCAGCGTTCAGGCCACGCTGACGCCCTTCCAGAAGGCCACCCGTCCGGCGATCTCCTCCGCGGCTGGCTTGGGCGACGGGTAGAACCAGGCGGCATTGACGTTCACCTGGTCTCCCACCACCACGTCGTAGTAGTGGGCTTCCCCCTTCCAGCCACAAACGCTGCGGTGCGTGGAGGGGCGGAAGCATTCCGGCCGCAGGGCCTGCGGCGGGAAGTAGGCATTGCCTTCGAGCTTGACGATGTCGTCACTGGAGGCGATCACGCAGTCGTTCCAGCGGGCTTCCATGGAAAAGGCACAGGGATGCTCCATTTTCGGGCCTTTCGCAGAGGGTTGTCGCGCCGGGCCGCGCTGCCGCTGATGTGGCCACCTCAGCGTGTGCCGGGGTGTGGCTCCCGCCGCAGCGCCTGCGCGCCCTGCATCAACCGCTCGGCTGTGGCCTGGTAGAGGCGACTGGCTTCGGCGGCGTCATGGCCGATGCAAGTCATGCCGAGCTTGCCGTACTGGGACAGGCAACCCAGCAGGTGGAACAGGCTGCCGCGCAGCTCCGCGGGATCGAAGTGCAGCCCCGCCACGGCCACGATGTCGATCAGGTCGATCGGCAACAGACCGCGCAGGCGGGCATCGCAAAGGTTGTCGGTGGCCACATAGCAGAGCTCCTGGCCCGTGGGCGAATGGAACACGCCACTGACCGGATCGATCCTGCCGTTGGTGGCGTAGCGCAGGGCCATGAACGGATGGGTGGTGCCCCCTTTGCGCAGGTTCACCTCGATCGCCTGCACATCCCACTGCTCAGCGAAGCGGCGGGCGATGAAATCCACCGCGAAGCGCTCCAGCGCGCCCTCCTGCGCAAGCGCTTCCCCCACCGCCCGCCCATGGCGCAGCAGCGCCTCCCGGTAGGCGGTGTCGGCGGGGAAGCGGCAGCCCTGATAGGTCTGCCCGTTCAGACCGCCGAGGATCTGCTCGTGGGTGGAGAGCATCTCCACCTGCCCGCCCGGGTGGATCGTGCCCTGCACGCTGGGTGAGCTGAGCGCCTCTCCCCCCTGCAGCCAGGCCTCCACCAGGGCCCCCTGCTCCACCAGCAACTGCTGCCACTGGGGCGGCGGCATCGGCAGCACCTCCAGCACCTGACGCAGCAGCCGGCGCCGTTCGCCGCCACTGCGTTCCGCCAGCTGCAGCGGCCCCAGCTCCAGCGGGGCGTTGCCTTCGCCACTGAAGCCTTCGTTCAGCTTCACCACCACCCGCTCCAGATCCGGATGGGCCTCCCACAGGGCAGCGGTGGCCTCGCTGAGGGCGTCGAGATCGTGCACCAGCGCGCTGCCGGCCGGATGGGGCACCCCGCAGCGGCGGAACAGCTCGCGGCTGCCCGCCTTGCTGCCCCAGCGCCCCAGGCCGGGATCGGTGCCCAGCAGCGGTACCTGCAACCGCACCGAGAGTTCCTTCTCCAGTGGCGTCACGTTGAAGCAGGTCATGAAACTGCGGCCTGGCCGCAGCCGCTCGCGGATGCGCTGCAGCAGGGCGGGCCGCTCCAGCAGTTTCTGGGTGAGGGGCCGCGGCGAGGCGTCGTCGGTGTCGAACAGCTGCAACCGGCGCCGGGCGTGGGAGGCGGGCACCCCCGGCAGCAGCTCCAGCACCGCATCCACCACCAGATCGGGCAGCAGCTTGCTGGTGAGGTACACGGCCTGGACGCCGGGATGCCGCAGGCTGATCAGCGAGAACAGCTGCCGCTCCTCGTAGTGGTGAGCGCCGGCCACCAGATCGATCTGGTTCTGGTCCAGGCTCAACGACGGCACCACCAGCAGATCGCAGCCCTGGGGATCGAGGCCATCGCTGGCGCCCACATCCAGCGCCCCCCAGGCGGGCCGCAGCTGCTGTTGGAGTTCCTCGAAGGTGAGCGGCATGGTGGGAGGGCAGCGGCTCAAGTCTTGAGCAGGGAGTGGAGCGGAGCTGGCATCTGGGCACCGTGCTCCTCCACCACCCGGCCGATCTGCAGCAGCAGCCGTTGCTGCAGGTCCCAGGCAGTGGCCATGTCGCCATCGCTGGCGTGGCAGAGCAGCCGCAACTGCAGGCTGGACTCGCCGTAGCCCACGAAGTGCACCGCCAGGGTCTTGTCGTGATCGATGGCGGGATCGGCGGCCAGCTGGTGCTGCAGGGCGTTGATGATCGCCTCCAGCACAGGGCGATCTTCGTAGCGCACGCCGAAATCGATCCAGATCCTGCGGTTATCGATGCGGGCGATGTTGATCACCGGCTGGGTGGTGAACAGGCCATTGGGAATGAACACCGGTTGCCGCTCGGGATCGCGCAGCTGGGTGTAGAACCAGCCGATCTGAACCACGGTGCCGGTCAGCTCTTCGGAGGGGATGCGGATGAAATCCCCCACCACGAAGGGGCGGTTGATGTAGAGGCTGATGCCGCTGAGGGCGTTCTCCACGATCGTCTTGGCGCCGAAGCCGAGGGCCGCCGCCCCGAAGCCGCCGGCGGTGGCGAGCAACGCCGTGGGGGTGCCGAGCAGCCGCAGCAGCTCCAGGGTGATGATCACCGCCACCAGAATCGCGATCAGCTTGTCGGCCAGGTCGAACAGGAACAGGCGGTCGCGCTCGGGCAGGTTCGGGAACACCTGCTTGGAGTAGGTGTCCACCCGGCGCAGCAGCTCCCCCTTGCAGCGCAGCACCGTCCAGACCAGGCCGATCACGATCAGCCCGTCGCGCACCTCCAGCCCGCCGCGCGGCAGCGGCAGCAGCTCGGTGCCGATCAGCGTGGCCACCCACCAGCCCACGCTGGCCAGCAGGATCGTCAGGCAGAGGCTGAGCCGGCTGCGCATCAGCAGGGCCCGGGCCAGGGAATCCCGCCGCAGGCGTGTGCCGATCAGCTGCAAGGCCACCCACACCGCCACCGCCAGCAGCAGGCCGGCGATCGGTATCGGGAAGCGGGGGGGCAGCAGGGCAGGCACCGGCATGGCGGCCGTGGTGGCTGCCCGACACCCTACGGATCAGGCTCCGGCGATTTATGGATCAGGCTCCGGCGCCACCAGCTCCCAGAGCAGATCAGGCCCGCAGCGGCTCAGCTGTTGGCCCGTCCACAGCCGGGCTTCCGCCAGGTCCGCCAGCTCCAGATCACCCAGCGGCGTGCGGGCGGCCGCCCCACCAAGCAACCGCGGCGCGATCACGACCGCCAGCCGCTGCACGCAAGCCTGCCGCAGGGCGGCCGCCGCCAGGCTGGGCCCGCATTCCCACAGCACCTGGTTGCAGCCGCGTCCAGCCAGGGCCTCCAGCAGCGGCCGGGGTTCGCAGGCGCTCAGCTCCAGCGTTTCCACACCGAGGGCCGCCAGGGCCTCACGGCGCTGGTGCGGTGCCTCCGGGCCATGGGCCACCAGGGTGCGGGCCTGCGCCTGGTTCCAGAGCTGCATTGGCAGGCCGGGCAGCTCCAGCTGGCGGCTGAGCACCACCCGCAGCGGTTCGGGCTGGCGCCGGCCGCGGCTGGTGAGCAACGGGTTGTCGGCCCGCACGGTGCCGCCGCCCACGATCACGGCATCGCAGCGGGCCCGCAGACGGTGCACCCAGTCGCGGGCGGCGGGGCCGGTGATCCACTGGCTCTGCCCGCTGGGCAGGGCGGTGCGCCCGTCGAGGCTCATGCCCCACTTGAGCAGGCCCAGCGGCCTGCCGTTGAGCACCCTGTGCACGAAGGCGCGATTGAGTTCCAGGGCCTGCGCCTGACGCACCCCGCCGATCACCTCCACCCCCGCCTGCCGCAGCCGGGCGAGGCCACCGCCCGCCACGCGCGGATCGGGATCCTCCATCGCCACCACCACCCGGCGGATGCCGGCGGCGATCACGGCCTCGCTGCACGGCGGCGTGCGGCCGTGGTGGCAGCACGGCTCCAGGGTCACCAGCAGGGTGCCTCCGCGGGCCCGCGCACCGGCCTGGGCCAGCGCCCCCACCTCCGCATGCGGCTGCCCGGCGGCGGCATGGAAGCCCTCCCCCACCAGGGTGCCGTCGGCGCTGAGCACCACGGCGCCCACCATCGGGTTCGGGCTGGTGCGGCCCCGGCCGAGGGCAGCCAGTTGCAGCGCCCGGTCCATCCAGGCCAGCCAGGGGCGGTGGCCGGAGTCAGCCGGCGCCGCGCTCAAAGGGGCGCGTCCGGCAGCTGCCGCCATTCAGCCACCACGTAGGGAGGAACCAGCAGATCGGTGAACCCGCCGCGCAGCCGCAGCCGCAGCGGCCGGTCGCGGTCGAGGTCGGCCAGCAGCGGCGCCAGATCGAATTCGGCCGCTGCCGCCCGGGCATCGGCTGTGAGCTGGGGATTGGCGAGGGTGAGATCGGCGAGCTCCCACTGGAACACCCCGGAGCGCACCGCCAGCGGGGTGGGGTGATCGAGGCGCAACTTGCCCGGGTAGCCCACGATGCGCAGGCGCAGCGGGCCGCCGGGTGGCCCCTGCCGGTAGCCCACCAGCTGCCAGCTCTGGTCGTCGAGATCCCGCAGGCTCTCGAGGCTGCGCACCACCGGCGCGCCGTTTTCGTCGGGATGGCTGTGAATCTGGGCGAAGGCCGCTGGGGCCAGGCCGATCAGGCCAGCCAGTGCGCCCAGGGCCAGCAGCAAGGAAAGCGCGAGGGTGAGCGCCCGGAAGTGCAGGGGGCTGCTCATGACTGACGGGCACTGCCCGGAATCGGTTGCCACTGGGTGTGTGTAGCCCACAGAGCCCAGATCGCCATCGCCCGTAGATAGTGGCAGGCGCGGAAGGTGCCTGCGGCGGTGAGGGCTTCGGGGGTGCGGAACTGCAGCCCCCCGTCGTACACCTGCTGCACCACGGCGCCGGTGATCGCCAAGGCGGTGCCGGTCTGGCCCATCAGCCGGTAGTAGGCGGCCAGGCCGAAGTTGATGCCGGTCCACACTTCCAATGGGTGGGTGCCGTTGGGGTCGAGCGGCGTGCCGTCGCGGCGCAGGCCATTGGCCACCCCGAGACTGCCGCCCTCGAAGCGCTCGAAGCAGGCCTCGCGGATCGCCGTGAGCGAGGACAGCGCATTGGAGTCGCTCACCACCGGCGGCAGGTTCAGCAGGCGGGCGTAGAAGTCGCCGCAGAGCTGATCGGCCATCACCACCGGCGTGCCGCTGCCGGCATCGATGCGGTAGTACTCGCCGTTCCAGAGCAGGCGGTCGAAGTTCGCCCGCGACTGCTCCAGCCAGTCGCTGAACTGCCGCTGCTCCGCGCTGGTGTCGAGCCCCAGATCCAGCTGCAGCCGCTGCCCCATCGCCAGGGCCGCCTCCAGTGCCGCGATCCAGAGGGCGCCGCAATAGGTGCTCACCCCCTGCAGCGCCCAGTCGTCGAAGGTCTGGTCCGGCGCGCCGCCGTTATCGGGCAGGCCGTCGTCGTTGATGTCGAAGGTCTTGAGGTACTGCAGGGCCTGCACCGCGGCGGGCCAGCAGTCGGCCAGGAAGCGCAGGTCGCTGCCGGTGGGCGCCAGCTGGAAGGTGCGCCACACCTGCAGCACGAAATCACTGGCCAGGTCCTTCCAGAGGTTGCAGTCCTGGTAGGCGGTGTAGTTGGTGGCATCAAAGGGCCGCTCGTTCGGAGCGCCCAGATCGTGGGGCGTGGCCCCCGCCAGCTTGCGGGCCGCCTCCACCCGCCCCTTGCCCTGGGTGAAGTACCAGCCGATCGGTCGTGGCGTGGCGTCGGCGGCGGGGATGGCCCTCGCGAAGCTGCGCAGCACCGCCTTGTCGAGCTCGGGCCAGAGCTGCAGCAGGGCGAGGGAGCCGTAGAGGCGCACGTCGAGGCTTTCATACCAGGCGTAATCCAGGCACTCGAGCACCCCGAAGCGGCCCACCGGGTCGGCGGGGGTGGCGGCGGTCCAGAGGCTGCCGCCGCTGGCGAGGTCGTAGAGCTCGTTGAACAGCGCCATGCGGATCGGCTCGGGCAGGTCGCTGCGCTCCAGCACCGGCTGCTGCCAGGCCTCGATCGCCTCGCGCCACTGGGGCCAGTCGCGCAGGGCCTCGGCGGCGATCGCCGTGGCATTGGTGCCACTCCCACCGAACACATCGGTGTAGCGGCGCAGCGCCTGCTGGCCGCTGGCGAAGGCGGTCACCGGCAGGTCCCAGCTGATCACCACCGGCAGCTCGATCGTGGCCCCGGGCTCCAGCCGCAGCCGCAGGGCGATGGCCGCACTGGCCTGTTCGCCGGCGCTGCTGCGGCGGTCGTTGTCACTGGCGGGAATGGAGCCGTTGCGGGCGAACGGGGCCCAGATCTCGGCGCCGCTGCCGGTGGGATCCCAGCGGCTGCAGCGCAGCACCTCCACGCCGGGCAGGTCGTCGGGCACCGCCACGCACCACTGGCCTTCCCCTTCGGCGATCGGCGTGCTGATCGGCCCCTCCAGCAGCACCCCCTTCAGGCCGGGCTGGTTGACCTGCCGGTTGCGCTGGCCGGCGCCATGGCCGATCGCCGGCACGTAGCTGTGCTCGGGGCTGCCGTCATCACGGAAGGTGACGGCGGCGCTGGGATCAGTGTTGGTGAACCAGCCGGTGGTGTTGCGCCAGCTCACCAGCAGCGAGAGGTCCAGCGGCGCTTCGGTGGGATTGCTGAGCAGCCAGCGGAACACGGCCACCGGGTAGCTGCTGCGCGCGTAGTCGCCCGGCAGGATCGGGCTGAAGGCTTCGCAGCAGACACCGGCGCGGAACACGCCGCTGTGCTGGAACCAGCTGAGCGGGTAGCGGGCGGCGTAGGTGCCGGTCTGCTGCTCGGCGCTGCTGGCCGGGTACCACTGCCAGGCAGGCAGGGGGTTCTCGCCGGAGCCCGGCCGGGAGTCGTCCTGCTCCGGCGCCGTGGCCAGCGCCATGGCCAGCGGTGTGGTGCCGTCGCTTTCGAACAGGGCGAACTGGCAGTCGGGCAGGGTGCCGAACCAATGCTCACCGCCATCGAGGTGCCAGAGATTCACATGGCCGGCGGAGCTGCGGCCGATGCAGCCGGCGCCGAAGCCGCCCAGCGGCATGCCGTGCCAGGGGCCATCGTCCAGGTTGCTGGCGTAGCGCACCGTATAGGGCGAGTCCCAGCCCAGGCCGAAGGGCCGCTGCCAGCTGGCCGGCGGCGCCTGCCACCCCTCCTTGCCGCCCCCGCGTCCCAGCAGCGTCTGGAGAGCGGAGAAGCCGAAGCGCGCCATGGTGCTGCACAAGGTGGGGCCAGCTTGTCAGAGCTGGCCGTTGCTGTCCTGGTCGATCAGGGCGTCGAGGGTGACGGCCGAGCGCACCAGGGCCTGGTAGCGGGCCACCACCCGCCGGTTGCGCTCCAGCCACTGGCCGGCTTCGCCCGGGTTGCCGCTGAGGGCGGCCCCATCGCCGTCGAGCAGCTCCAGATCCCCCTGCTGCGCCAGCAGGGCCAGCACCAGTTCGTGGATCCGCTGGCGACGGCTGCGGATCGCGGCATCGGGCGGCTCGGCCATGGCGGAACGGGGGGGCGGCCATCATGGCCGGATTCCCTCGCCGCCCTGCCGGCATGAGCAGCGACCCGCAGGCCGGCCGGCGGCAGCAAGGCCCGCCGTTGCAGGTGATCGGCACTGACGCGGGCGGCCTCGCCTCCCTGTCCGCGGCGGCGCTGGAGCTGGTGCGGGGGGCGTCCCTGCTGGCGGCACCGTCCCGGCTGCATCCCGGCCTTGAGGCCCGGCTGGCCGCCTGGGCAGCGCAGGCAGCTGCGGCCACTGAAACTGCCGAGGCCGTCGAGCCCGGTGAGGCCATCGAGGCCACCACCCGCCCCACCCTCGCCTGGAAGCCCCCGCGTCTGCTGGCCAGCGACCAGCCCGAGCCGCTGCTCGCGGCCCTGCAGCAGGCCCTTGCCGCTGGCGAGTCGGTGGTGCTGCTGGCCAGCGGCGATCCGCTCTGGTTCGGCATCGGCCGGTTGCTGCTGCAGCACATTCCGCCGGAGCGCCTGCACTTCCATCCGGCGCCCACCAGCCTGCAGCTGGCCTTCGCGCGCCTGGGCCGCCCCTGGCAGGACGCCGGCTGGGTGAGCCTGCATGGCCGCGAGACGGAACCCCTGGCCCAGCGGCTTCAGCAGCGACCGGCGGCGCTGGCGGTGCTCACCGACCCCTCCCGTGGCGGTGCCGAAGAGGTGCGCCACCTCCTGCGGGCCAGCGGCCTGGAGGCCGCCTACAGCCTGTGGCTGGCCGAGCGGCTGGGACATCCGCAGGAGCGGCTGATGCGGCTGGCCCCCACCGCACCCCTGCCCAGTGATCTCGATCCGCTGCACCTGGTGCTGCTGATCGCCGAGCCCCCGGCCGCTCCCGATCCGGCCGGCCTGCCCCTGTTCGGCCTCGATGACGGCCTCTGGCTGCAGCATCCCGATCGGCCCGGCCTGATGACCAAGCGGGAGGTGCGGATCCAGCTGCTGGCTGACCTGGAGCTGCCGGCCGAGGGCGTGCTCTGGGATCTGGGGGCCGGGGTGGGCTCGATCGGCCTGGAGGCCCTGCGCCTGCGGCCCCAGTTGCAGCTGTGGGCGGTGGAGCGGCGCGGCGGCTCGGCGGCGCTGATCCAGGCCAATGCCGAGCGGCTGGGGGTGCGGCCCGCCGGCGTGCTGGAGCTGGAGGCGCTGGCGGCCTGCGCTCCTGGCGAGCACCCCTCCCCCCTGCCCGACCCCGACCGCGTGTTGATCGGGGGTGGCGGCCGCGGCCGCGCCGCACTGCTGGCGGCCGTGCTGCAGCGCCTGCGGCCCGGCGGTGTGGTGGTGATCCCGCTGGCCACCGTGGAGGCGCTGGCGGAGCTGCGGCCGGTCCTGGAACGGGGCCAGCTGGAGGTGGGTGTGAGCCAGCACCAGGCCTGGCGCGGTGCGCCCCTGGCCGACGGCACCCGCCTGGCGCCGCTCAACCCGGTGCTGGTGCTGAAAGGGCGCCGCTCAGTGGCCGGGGCCTGAGCGCGGCGGTACGGCCTGCAGGCGGCGGCTCCAGGCAAAGGCGGTCGGCAGGGCGGCCAACGGCAACGGGCCCACTTCCGCCAATCCAATCCTGCGCATCCGCTGAGCTGCTTGCCCCAGCTTTCCCTGATGCAGCCGCTCTGTGCTTGACGCTCGGTCCGCACTGTTCAGCGCTCACCGTTCAGCGACGAAGCGCTCCGTGCTCAGAGAATCAGTGCTCAGAGATCAGTGCTTACTCTTTTCGGTCTGTGGTTCGCCACGCACCGATCAGCGGCCAGCACCCCGGCCGGGGAGCCAGCGCAGGGGTGCCGGGCTGCCCACCACGATCCCGAGCCGCTGGGCTTCGTGAGCCTGGAGCTCCACCACCCCATCGGCGGGTTCCGCCGGCCCGTAGCTGGGGCATGGCAGGCGTGGACAGGGCGGCACGGCTGGATCGATGGCGATCACCCGCCCCTGGCGCAGGTAGATCAGGTCGAGTGGCTGGGGAACACGGTGCATCCAGAAGCTCACCGGTGTGGGCGGATCAAAGCGAAACCACATGCCCCGCAACGGGCCGAGCGGGGGCCGCTCCATCAACCCCAGGGCCATCTGGCGCACGCTGCGCGGCACCTCCAGCTGAATGCAGCCACCAGGCCTGGCGGGATGCTCCAGACACCATTCCGCTTCCAGCGGCAGAAACTGCGGGGGCCCCTGCGCAGTGGATGCCGCGCCGGCCGCAGCGGCCCCTATGACCCCAACCGGCCCGACCACCACCGCCAGCACGCCCAGCCCCATCACCCGGAGCAAGGCCCCCCGCCCGATCACTCGTAAGGGACCACTGAGGGCCGTCAAGGCTGCGGGCCTCTGACCGCTGGAGCGCAGGGGGGTGGGTGTCATGGCGCCGGCTTGCCGCTGGGAAGCTGACGATCGCAGAGGCAGTAGCCCCGCCCCCGCACCGTATGGATCAAGCGGCGCTCACCCCCTTCCTCGAGCTTCTGGCGCAGGTAGCGCACATACACCTCCACCACGTTGCTGGCAGCTTCGGTCTGGTCGTCCCAGGCTTCCCGCAGGATCTGCTCGCGGCTCAGCACCTCGCCCGCCTGGCGCACCAGCAGCACCAGCAGCCGGTATTCACGGCCCGTGAGGGTGAGCACGCGGTTGCCGCGCTGGACGCGTTTGAGGGTGGGGTCGAGCCGCAGATCGGCCACCTCCAGGACGGCCTTGATCGGCAGGGGTTGCACGCGCCGCTGCAGGATCAGCCGCAGCCGCGTCAGCAGATCGCTGGCACCGGCCGACGACAGCCAGAAATCATTGGCACCGGCGCTGAGGCACTCGGAGCGGCCCTCCACGCTGTCCTCGACGATGTCGAGCAGCAGGGGCACCTGCTCCATCGTGAGCCGCAGGGCAGGAATGCTGAGAGCGCCGATCTCCCCAGACAGCAGCACCGCGGCGGCGGGCTCGGGCAGGGAGCCCGCCAGGGCGGTGCTGTAACCGGAGGCTTCGAGCCGCGGCGCCATCGCTTCGGCCTCCGGGCCGATCAGCAGGATCAACGGCTGGCTCACGCCCGCTCATCCCCGATCTCCGGGCGCGGGCCGCCGCCGCCGTGCTCATGGCTGTCGGGTTTGGCCACATGGGGCAGGCCCCAGCCCAGCTTGTTGCGCAGCACCTGGAAGAACTCGTGGTCCTGCAGTCGCACGAAGCGGGCCGTATGTTCACTGCGGCGGATCAGCACCCGGTCTTCCGGCCACACGTAGCAGCCGGCACTGCCGTCCACCACCATCATCAGCCGCTCGGGCGTGGCGGGGAACACGGTCACCGGCTCCCGGTCGCTGAAGACCAGGGCGCGGGACGCCAATGAATGGGGCGCGATCGGGGTGAGCTGCAGCACCGGGCAGTCGGGGGTGATCACCGGACCGCCGGCGGAGAGGGCATAGGCGGTGGAGCCTGTGGGGGTCGAGAGAATCACCCCGTCGGCCGAGATGTCCACCGGCACGTGGCGGCCGATGGCGATCTCGAAGTGGCACATGCTGGTGAGCGGCTCCCGGTGCAGGGCCATTTCGTTGAGGCAGAGCACCTCCCAGCGGCGATGCTCCCCCCGCATCACGCTCACCACCAGCATGGTGCGCTCCTCCACCGTCCAGTTGCCCTGCAGCAGCTGGTCGAGGGCCGCATCGAGCTCGTTGAGGTAGGCCTCGGCCAGGAAGCCCATGTGGCCGGTGTTGATCGTCAGGATCGGCACCCCGATCGGGGCCGTCTGGCGGGCGGCGGAGAGCACGGTGCCATCCCCGCCGAGCACCACCGCCAGTTGCATTGCCCCATGAAAACTGGACGGCACGCAGGCGGCGTAGCCGAGGCTGCGCAGGTGCGTGTCGGGGTTGGCGAAGCCCACCATGCCGCCGGAACTGCTCACACGCACCACCGTGCTGCCGGCGGCGATGAAGCGCGCCTCGATCGCATCGGCGGTGCGGACGGCCACAGCCTTGCCGTCGTTGACGATCAGTCCGACGCAGGGCACCGATCGCGCGCAGGGGTTTTGAGAGTTTATGAGGGGGGTCCGGCTCTCAGTGGTGGTGCTGGTGTGGGGATCCTGGCGGGCACTCCGCAGGGTCAGAACTGTTCGAGGAAGCGCAGATCGCTGGTGTAGAGGCGGCGGATGTCATCAATGCCGTGGCGCACCATGCAGAAGCGCTCCACCCCCAGTCCGGCGGCGAAGCCACTCCAGCGCTCGGGGTCCAGTCCCAGCCCCTCCAGCACCGCCGGATCAACCATCCCGCAGCCCATCACCTCCAGCCAGCGGCCGCGCCACTGCACGTCCACCTCGGCGGAGGGTTCGGTGAAGGGGAAGTAGCTGGCGCGGAACCGCACCGGCAGGTCGCCGAAGAAGGCCTGCAGAAAGGTGGTGACCGTGCCGCGCAGGTGGCTGAAATCCAGCCCTTCGTCGATCGCCAGCACCTCCACCTGGTGAAACACCGGCGAATGGGTGGCATCCACCGCATCCCGTCGGTACACGCGCCCCGGCGCGACGATCCGCACCGGCGGTGGGTTCTGCTCCAGATGGCGGATCTGCACCGGTGAGGTGTGGGTGCGCAGCAGGGTGCTGGCCGTCAGATAGAAGGTGTCCTGCATGTCCCGCGCCGGGTGGTGGGGCGGGATGTTGAGCGCGGTGAAGTTGTAGTGGTCGGTCTCCACCTCCGGGCCTTCCTCCACCCGATAACCGAGGCCCGCAAAGATGTCGACGATCTCCTCGGTGGTGGTGATCAGTGGATGGCGGTGGCCGGCGGGCACGTAGCGGCTCGGTGCGGTCACATCGAGGCTTTCGCCGCGCAACTTCTCGGCCATGGCGGCCTCGCGCAGCGCCTCCAGCCGCTCGCCCAGCAGGGCCTGCAGTTGCTCCTTGAGCCGGTTGGCCCGTTGTCCCACCAGCGGCCGCTCCTCGGCCGAGAGCTTGCCCATGGCGCCGAGCACCGCCGAAAGCCGCCCCTTCTTGCCCAGCAGCGCCACCCGCAACTGCTCCAGGTCGGCGGCGGCGGGAGCTGCCCGCACCTCGGCAGCCGCTTCTGCCTCAAGGGCATCGAGTTGATCGGTGAGCTGCTGGAGGGTGATCGTGGCGCTCACGGAGGGGTGGCGTAGCGGCTCGACTGTACGGATCCGGGCCGCCTAGGTTGCCGCCAGGCTGGATCCCTCCACCTCTGCCGCCGCTGTGCTCGCGCCGATGCATCCCCTCCGCATCCTGATCAGCAACGACGACGGGGTGTTCGCCGAGGGCATCCGCACCCTGGCGAATGCCGCCGCCGCCCGGGGGCATCGGGTCACGGTGGTCTGCCCCGACCAGGAACGCTCCGCCACCGGCCACGGCCTCACGCTGCAGACCCCGCTGCGGGCGGAACGGGCCGATGCCCTGTTCGCTGAAGGGGTGGTGGCCTGGGCCTGCAGCGGCACCCCTTCCGATTGCGTGAAGCTGGCCCTGGGCCGCCTGTTGGCGGAACCGCCCGATCTGGTGCTCTCCGGCATCAACCACGGCCCCAACCTGGGCAGCGATGTCTTCTATTCCGGCACGGTGTCGGCGGCGATGGAGGGCACCCTGGAGGGCCTTAAGGCGCTGGCGGTGAGCAGCGCCTGCTTCGACTGGCGCGAGTTCGGCCCGGCGGCGGGGCTGGCGCTGGAGGTGGCCGAGCAGATGCTCGCCGGTGGCTGGCCCGAAGGCCTGCTGCTGAACCTGAACGTGCCGGCCCAGCCCGCCGCTGCGATCGGCCCGGTGCGCTGGTGCCGTCCGGCGGTGCGCCGCTACGTGGATCAGTTCGATTGCCGCACCGATCCGCGCGGCCGCACCTATTACTGGCTCGCTGGTGAGGTGGTCAACGATCTGGAGGCGGCCACCGCCGGCCCGCGCGACTGGCCCACGGATGTGGAGCAGGTGCACAGCGGTGGTGCGGCGCTCACGCCGCTGCAGCCGGAACTGTTCTGGCGTGGGGCGCTGTCGCAGCTTGCGGCACTCGATCCCCTGCTGGTGCAGGGGTCCCTTTCAGCCGGGCCGCTCTGACGGCAGCGGCCTGTAGACCCGCTGCAGCAGCCACAGGCTGAGCAGCAGGCCCACCAGATGGGCGAACAGCACCTGGGTGTTGCTCAGCACTGAGAGCATCTCGATCGAGGTGATCGGCAGGCCCATCACCCTGCTGCCGGTGCCGCCAGGCGTCGTGATCTGGGCGCCGAAGAAGCCGGGCACCTGCATGGAGGCCTGCACGAACAGGCTGCCGGCCAGGGCCTGGTAGCCCACTGCTGCCAGGGTGAGGCCCAGCAGATCGCCCAGCACGCTGCGCTTGATCAGCCGGCCGGTTTCACCGCGGCTGGGCCGCACCGGGCTGGCCAGGGCGCGGCCGCAGCGCACCATCAGCCAGCCCTGCCAGAGGCTCCAGAGCAGCACGAAAAACGACAGCGTCGTGAGCGACAGCCCGGGGCCCAGTCCCAGGGCCCGCTGGGTGTTGGCCATCAGCCGGGTGCCGATGTTGTTGAAGATCAGCACCCCCACCACCACCACGGACAGCACCACCTGGGTCCAGAAACGGATCCAGGCCATGCGACGCACCGCCGCGGATACCAGCTGGAGATCGAGGCGATCGGCCATCGGCGGCGCTTGCGCGGGGAAAGGCGAATGGCAACAAACTTGGCATGGCCGGCCACCCGTGCTGCGAGGCCCTGACCGCCGGGCCACAGCGCCCGGCGCCGCGTGGAAGGATGGACCCCCGCGGGAACCGTCTGGACAGTTGATACCGCTGCGATCTCCCCAGGATGCCCTGACCCCCACCGCCGTCGCCCTTGGGAGCTTCGACGGCCTGCACCAGGGTCACCAACGGGTCATCGCCTCGATCGCTGCCGCCCCCACCGCTGGCCTGGTGCCCACGGTGGTGAGCTTCTGGCCCCATCCCCGCGAGCTGCTGCATGGCGAGCCCCGCCTGCGCCTCGATCTGCCCAGCGAGCAGCTCTCGCTGCTTCAACCCTTCGGCATCCGCCAGCTGGTGATGGTGTCCTTCACCCGCGAGCTCGCCTGCTTCACACCGCAGGAGTTCGTCGAACGGATTCTGGTGGCGGCGCTGCAGTGCCGCGAGGTGGCAGTGGGAGAGAACTTCCGCTTCGGCGTGAACCGCTGCGGTGATGCGGCTGCCCTCGTCGCGATCGGCGCCCAGCACGGCCTGAAGGTGTCGGTGCTGCCGATGCTGTGGGATGGCAGCGAGCGGGTGAGCAGCAGCCGCATCCGCAGGGCCCTGGCCGCTGGCCGGATCGATGAGGCCGGGCGGCTGCTGGAGCGTCCCTACCGGTTCAGCGGCACTGTGGGGCGCGGGCGCCGGCTGGGCCGCACGCTCGGCTGGCCCACGGCCAACCTGGCGGTGGACGGGCGCAAGTTCCTGCCGCTGGAGGGGGTGTATGCCGCCCTGGCCTGGACCCAGGGTGGCGGCCCTATGGCGGCGGTGATGAATCTGGGGCCGCAGCCCACGGTGGACCCCCTGGCGCCCTCGGCGGTGGAGGTGCACCTGCTGGATCGCCAGATCGAGCTGGAGGGGCACGTGCTGGAGGTGCAGCCGCTGGAGCTGCTGCGTTCCCAGCAGCGGTTCGAGAGCCTGGAGGCCCTCAAGGCCCAGATCGGCCGGGATGCCGAGCAGGCCTGGGCGCTGATGCCCGAGCGCGTGCTTGAGGCGGCGGTGGCCAGATCAGCCGGCGGGATAGGCGTTCGTGAGGCCCCAGCTGATGAAGGCCGCGATGCCGCCCAGCAGCAGAATCCCTGAAACCAGCACCCACATCGGGCTGTCGCCGCCGCCGGAATTCATGGGCTCTGGGAATGGTCCCCCACCCTAACGAGCCCATTCCGTCCCGTCCCCCCATTCCCGCCGCGCCATCACGGCGCTGTCCGCCCACTTGCCACCACCTGGCTGGCTCGACGCCTCACTGGCTCACCTCCACGCCGTCTCATTGCCTCACGGGCCCGCCGCCTCGCGGCCTCACCGTTGCCCGCCCTATCCCTGCCTCTGTACCGATGGACTTCCCTTCCTCTGCCTCCGCTCCACAGCTGGCGGAGCCGGCCGTGCTGCGCCTGCTGGACGCCAACCTCGACCGGGCCCGGGAGGGGCTGCGGGTGATCGAAGACTGGTGCCGCTTCGGCCTCGGCCGCGACGACCTGGTGACCCGCAGCAAGGACATGCGCCAGCGGCTCGGCCGGCGCCATCAGGACATCTATAAGCAGGCGCGCCACAGCGCCACCGATCCGGCGGCGGGCCTGGCCCATCCGGCCCAGCAGCAGCGGCTTGGCTCGGCGGCAGTGCTGGGGGCCAATGCCGCCCGGGTGCAGGAAGCCCTGCGGGTGCTTGAGGAATTCGGCCGCAGCAGTGATCCGGAGCTGGCGGCTGAGGCCTCAGCGCTCCGCTACCTCGCCTACGACCTGGAAGTGGCCGTGCTGCAGGCCACGGCGGGCCTGGGCCACCGCCGTCAGCAGCTGGCCTCCTGCCGGCTGTATCTGATCACCAGCCCCTGCCAGACCCTTGAAGCTCTCGAAACCACGGTGGCGGCTGCCCTGGAGGCGGGGGTCCGCCTGGTGCAGTACCGGGCCAAGCAGGCCGACGACAGCCAGCGCTTCGCCGAAGCCACCGCCCTGCGCCGGCTCTGCGCTCGCCATGGCGCCCTGTTCCTGGTGAACGACCGGGTGGATCTGGCCCTGGCGGTGGACGCCGATGGCGTGCACCTGGGCCAGGGGGATCTGCCACCGGCGATCGCCCGTCGCCTGCTCGGGCCGGAGCGCCTGATCGGCCGCAGCACCCACTGCATCGAGCAGCTGCGCCAGGCCGTGACCGATGGCTGTGACTACGTGGGGGTGGGGCCCGTGCATGCCACACCCACCAAGCCCGGCCGCGCGCCGGTGGGGTTCGCCTATCTCAGTGAGGCCGCGGCGGAGAGCCCGCTGCCTTTCTTCGCCATCGGCGGCATCGAGGCCGCCACGCTCGCGCCGGTATTGGCGGCCGGCGCCAGGGGCGTGGCGGTGGTGCGCGCGATCATGGAGGCCCCCGATCCGGCGGCGGCCAGCCGCGAGCTTCTGGCTGCCCTGCCACCACTTCACTCAGCACCATTTCCCTCACCACCCCTGCCCTGAACTCCGTCGCCTCCACCACCTCTTCGCCCTTCCGCTGCCGTGACCCTCTCTCTGAAACTCAACGGTGAGGCCCGCCAGTGCCAGGCAGGTCTCAGCCTGCAGGAGGCGCTGAAGAACTTCGGCTACGAGCCCCGCCTGGTGGTGGTCGAGTTCAACGGCACGGTGCTGGCCCGGCGGCATTGGCCGGAGCAGACCCTCAACGATGGAGACGTTCTGGAAGTCGTCACCATCGTGGGGGGTGGTTCCTAGATTCGAGCCATTCGCAGCGGCAACTGACGTGTCCTCTCCCCAAGCCACCGGCCGTGCCAGCGCGGGGCGCCTGCGCCTGTCGGCCTGGCTGGTGCTGCCGTTCCTGCTCAGCACCCTGGTGATGTTCGCTGCGCCGCAGCCGAGCCAGGCCGCCAGCGGTGGCCGCATCGGCGGCGGCAGTTTCCGTTCCGCCCCCTCCATGCCGCGTAACTTCAGCGGCGGTGGTGGCGGGAGCTTCGGGGGTGGCGGCTACCGGGGCGGCGGTGGCGGCTTCGGCGGCGGCATCGGCTTCCCCTTCCTGATCCCGATCTTCGGCTTCGGCGGCGGCGGCCTGTTCGGCTTCCTGGTCCTGATGGCGATCGTGGGCGTGATCGCCAACACCCTGCGCGGTGGGGGTGGCGGCGCGCTGACCGGCGGCAATGGCGGCGGGGCGATGGTCGCTCCCCGCGCGGACGGCCCCGTGGCAGTGGCGCAGCTGCAGATGGGACTGCTCGCCACAGCCCGCGATCTGCAGAGCGACCTGCGCCGCCTGGCGGCACAGGCGGACACCGGCAGCAGCGCCGGCCTGCAGCGGGTGCTGCAGGAAACCACCCTGTCGTTGCTGCGCAACCCCGATCTCTGGGTGTACGCCAACGTGGAAGTGGGTCAGGTGCCCTTTCCCAGCGCCGAAACCACCTTCAACCGCCTCTCGATGACAGAGCGCAGCAAGCTGCGCCGCGAGGTCACCTCCAATGTGGGCGGCAAGCGCTTCCAGGATGCCGCCGCGCCGGTGGGCAACGCCGATGCCACCAGCGATTTCATCGCCATCACCCTGCTGGTGGCCAGCCGCGGCCGCATCCCGATCAAATCCGCCAGCACTGCCGACGACCTCCGCAACGCGCTTGGCGTGCTGGGAGCTGTGAGCTCCACTGATCTGCTGGCCCTCGAAGTGATCTGGCAGCCCGAAGGCGAGGGCGAAGTGCTCAGCACCGAGGAACTGCTTACCGCCTACCCACAGCTGCAGCACCTCTGAGCCTCAGCCACGGCTGCACGCGCCACACAGCCATAGCCGTTCAACCCCTGCAAAGGCCAAGCAACGGCTGCACCCGCTCGATCCCATCAGTTGAACCGGCTGTCGGCCACAGCCGGTTCAACCGCTTGAGCTGGCAACCCGCTCAGTTATCGCCCTGTTCCCTTGTGTTGAGGATGCGCAGAGCGGCCATGGCGGCGCCGTAGCCGTTGTCGATGTTCACCACGGCAAGCCCTGGCGCGCAGCTGGCGAGCATGCCGTGCAGCGCCGCCATGCCGCCTGCACTCACGCCGTAGCCCACCGACACCGGCACGGCGATCACCGGCTGGGGCAACAGCCCGGCCACCACGGTGGGCAGGGCCCCTTCCATGCCGGCGCACACGATCAACACGCGGGCACGCCGCAGCCGCTCCAGCTTGCCGAGCAGGCGCTGCAGTCCCGCCACGCCCACGTCAACCACCAGGTCGTGGGCAATGCCGTGGCAGCGCAGGGCCAGGCCCGCCTCCTGGGCCACAGCCAGATCGCTGCTGCCGGCGCACACCACCGCCACCGACGGCGTGGCAGCCACGGGCGGCTCGCTGCTGCCCTCCTGCAGGCCGAGCGTCAGGCAGCGGGCGATCGGGTGATAGGCCAGAGCCCGCTCTGCCGGTAGCGGCGGCAGCGCCTCTCGGCAGAGAACGGCCACAGCGGCAGCCTTCTCGTCGCTCACGCGCGTCACCAGAACGGTCTGGGCGGTCTGGGCCAGCCGCAGCAGGATGGCGGCCATCTGTGCGGCGCTCTTGTCCTGGCCCCAGATCGCTTCTGTCATCCCCAGCCGCAGCGGACGCTCCAGATCGAGCTCGGCCACCCCAGCAATCAGGCCGGGCCCCGGGTTGTGCTGAGACGCGATCTCGGGGTCGTTGTGGGGAGGGATCGGCCCGGTGTCGAAGGTGTTCATGGTTGCGGCAGCAGTTCGGCGCTGCCCAGCAGCGCAAAGGGGTTGTCTGCGGTGGCGGGCAGAGCCAGACAGCGGCGTGCCTCCGCCTCGAAGCGTTGCTGGGGCTCCGCCAGGCTGGTTTCTGCAAGGCCATGCCAGTCGGACGCCCGCCGCCAGCGGATCAGCAGCACGCCTTCCGTGTCGCGGGCGTTCCAGAACAGCTCTCGGCCCGCGAAACCCTGCTGCCGCTCCAACCAGGGCCCCCACCCCACCGCTTCAGCCTGCAACCAGCAGTTGCGCTGCTCTGCCGGCACCCGCAACCGCAAGAACTCGAAGGCTCCAGCTTCAGCTCTTGCGCCTGCGCCGGCAACGCCCGTCGTGGCATGAGCCATGGCCGGGTGCAGCCCAGGGGCCACCAGCAGGGCCAACCCCAGGCTGAGCGCCAGCCACCAGCCCTTCATGGTTTCTGCAGCAGGGCGACGGCGTGGCAGGCGATGCCCTCCTGCCGGCCGGTGGGGCCCAGACCTTCGTTGGTGGTGGCTTTCACCCCCACCTGTTCCGGCTCCACCGCCAGCCGTGCGGCGATGGCGGCGCGCATGGCCTCGATGTGGGGCTTGAGCTTGGGCTGCTCCGCCACCACCACCGCATCCACGTTCACCACCTGCCAGCCCCGCTCGCGCACCAGCTCCATCACCCGCTCCAGCAGCAGCAGGCTGTCGGCGCCTTTCCAGCGCGCGTCCTCCGGCGGGAAATGGCGGCCGATGTCGCCGAGGCTGAGGGCGCCCAGCAGGGCATCCATCAGCGCGTGCACCAGTACGTCAGCGTCGCTGTGACCATCGAGGCCGAGCGGATGGTCGAGCCGGATGCCCCCGAGGATCAGGGGACGTCCGCTCACCAGCCGGTGGATGTCGTAGCCGTTGCCGATGCGCAGCTGCATGCCGAAGCCGTGAGGCGAAGCGGAGCCATCATGGGCATTCTCCCTGCGCGGACGCGTCGTCCGCGCAGCCACCCTGCTCCAGCCAGCGCTGGTAGAGATCGGGGCGGCGCTCGCGGGTGCGCTGCAGTTGCTGCTCGTGTCGCCAGTTGGCGATCACCGCGTGGTGGCCGTTGCGCAGCACTTCGGGCACCTCCATGCCGCGAAAGCTGGCGGGGCGGGTGTACTGGGGATGCTCCAGGAGCAGGGCGCTGTGGCTTTCGTCGTCGAGCGAGGCGGCGGTGCCCACCGTGCCGGGCAGCAGCCGCACCACCCCGTTGATCACGGTCATCGCCGGCAGCTCCCCGCCGGTGAGCACGAAGTCGCCGATCGACACCTCGGCATCGGCCAGGCTGCGGATGCGTTCGTCGAAGCCCTCGTAGTGGCCGCAGAGCAGCACCAGCTGATCGCAGCTGGTGGCCCAGTGGCGCAGGTGGGCCTGCTGCAGGGGTTGGCCCTGCGGGCTCATCAGCAACACCGTGCGGCGTTCCAGTTGCGGGATCGCCTCGAAGGCGGCGAACACGGGCTCAGGTTTGAGCACCATGCCCGCACCACCGCCGTAGGGCACATCGTCCACCTTGCAGTAGCGGTCGGTGGCGAAATCGCGGGGGTTGTGGGTGTGCAGGCTGGCCCGACCGGCGGCGAACGAGCGGCCGATCACCCCGAGCCCGCGCAGGGGCTCGAAGGCCTCCGGCACCAGCGTCACGACATCGATCCGTAGGCCGCTCATGGTGCTCAGGAGGCGCTCACGCGGCGAATCTCGCTGCAAAAGCTGGCCACCGCGGCACTGCCATCGGCGCGGTGCTCCACGCTGCTGCGCAGGCGCAGGTTGGGCTTGGTGAACCAGATCCGTTCCCGCACCAGGCCCTCACGGCGCTGAAGTTCCAGTTCCAGGCTGCCGTCAGGCCAGAGTTGCCAGCGACCGATCGTTCCGTCGACGCCCCGCAGGCCGCCGTCACCGTCAAAGCCGAGCGTGCTGCGGATGCCCTCCGGGGCATTCACCTGCAGGCCGCCCAGATCGCCTGCGGCACCTGACTCCAGCAGGGTCACCTCCACCTCCCCCCGCTCGCTCAAGGGAGCGGCGCCGTCGTCAGGGTTGCTGCTGGCGCTGCCGGCCAGCGTGCTGCGCAGACCCATCCAGCGGCCGGCGCAGAGCTGCAGGAAGGCGGGCAGATCCGCCGGAGGAAACGCTGGGCTGGGGCCGGTCATGGCGGCGGTGGGTGGGCGGTGCGCCCATCCTGAAGCACGGCTCAGGGCCCAGCGGCAACGGCAGGGCCCAGCGCGCCGCCGCGCAGCCAGCCTTCACTCCTCCCGGTAGCCCAGCTCCACCAGCCGCGCCGGGTTGCGGCGCCAGTTCGGCACCACCTTCACGAACAGCTCGAGGTACACGGGCCCGTCGAACACCTTCTGCATCTGGACGCGGGCGCCGCTGCCGATGTCCCGCAGCATGGTGCCGCCCTTGCCGATCAGGATGCCTTTCTGGCTGGAGCGCTCCACCACCACCGTGGCGAGCACGGCCGTTCGCTTGCCGTCTTCCACGATCCGCTCCACCTGGACCGCCACCGAGTGGGGCACCTCCTCGCGGGTAAGGGTCAGCACCTGCTCGCGGATCAGTTCGGCGAGCAGCAACTGCTCCGGCTGGTCGCTGATGGTGTCGGCCGGGTAGAGCGCCGGGCCCAGCGGCAGCCGTGCCGTGAGGGCCGCCACCAGCGCCTCGCAGCCCTCGCCGCTGGTGGCGCTGCACGGGAAGAGCTCGGCGAAGGGGGCGAGGGCTTCACGGGCGCCTGCGCCGCTGGTGGCGTCAGCAGGGGCACCGCCGGGCTCGTCGCCGCGGAAGCCGGTGGTTCCTCGGTCGTTCAGCAGGGCGTCATAGCTGCGTTGCAGTGCGGTGGCTTCTGCCGGATCCACCAGGTCCCATTTGTTCAGGGCCACCAGCACCGGCCTGCGGCTCTGGCGCAGCAGCTCCACGATGAAGCCGTCGCCGCGGCCGGCCGGCTGGCTGCCGTCCACCAGCAACAGCACCACGTCCACGTCACCGATGGCGGAGCGGGCGCTGCGCACCAGCCGTTCCCCCAGCAGGTGATGGGGCTTGTGGATGCCGGGAGTGTCCAGCAGCACCAGCTGGGCGGCGGGAGTGGTGAGGATGGCCCGCAGACGGTTGCGGGTGGTCTGGGCCACGGGGGAGGTGATCGCCACCTTCTCCCCCACCAGCTGGTTGAGCAGCGTCGATTTGCCGACGTTGGGCCGGCCCACCAGGGCCACGAACCCGGAGCGGAAGTCGGGCGGATGGCTCGCCGGCAGGAGCGGAGAATGCATACCTTCAACAGTGTCACCCCACGGGCCGTCGATGTCTGCCTCCACCCCGGCTTCACTCGGTGCAGGGGCCGGAAGCCCTGCCGCTGTTCCCAGTTTTCCGCAGGCCATGGAGATCACGGCCCAATGGCTGGGCTTGTGGGAGAACGGTGAGCTGAGCGACGAAGTGCTGGCTGATCGGGTGGGGGAGCTGGTGCAGAGCCGCGATGGCGCGAGGGGGTTCTTCGTGGTGGCGCTGGCCGGCGATTCCCCCCTGATGGACCGCCTGCCCGATGGCCTGGTGTGGCAGTTACGCCAGGCAGGCGCCGGTGTGGTGGATCTCACCGCCCGCAACCTGGCGATGAGCAAGGCGATGGCCTTGCACCATCAGCGCCAGGACGATGGAGCCATGCAGGCCAGTTCCGAGCGGGTGCACCAGCGGTGTGTGGAGTTGCTGCGCCTGCTCGAGCCCAGGGCTGTGAAGGAGCGGCTGGAAACGCTGCTGGAGGCCACGGCAGGCCGTGGTAACGACGTGGCCTTCCTGGAGCGCTGGGGCTACGACGCCGAGCAGCGTGCCGCGATCGCGGCGGCGATCAAGGAAGTGGCAGAGCCCGCTTGAGAGGGAATGGCTGCTTGCAAGCGCATGGGCCGGCACTTGGTTGGTGGGCTTGATCCCTTACCGCACCATCGCCGCCACGTTGCCGCCATCGACGGTGAGCACGGCGCCGGTGGTGCGATCCAGGCGGGCCAGTGCCACGAAGGCCTCGGCCACATCGGCGGCGGTCACTTCCTGGCCCAGCAGGTTGCCGCCCATGTAGGCGGCCTCGCTGACGCCGCGGGCGACGGAGCGCGCGCGGATCATGGCGTCGTCGAGCAGGCCGGAGCGGATGCGATCAGCATTGATGGCATTGGCACGGATGCGCTCCGTCCCCCCCTCGAGCGCGTATTGGCGCATCAGCGCCAGCAGGGCCGCCTTGGCGATGCCGTAGGCACCGAAGTTCGGGCCGGGATTGAGGGCCTGTTTGGAGACGTTGAACAGCAGCTGGCCGCCCAGCGGGGAGGCCTCGTGAGCAGCCGTGGTGTGGCCTGCGCCGTCCTGGGCCCGGAACACGGCGACAGCGGCCTGGGCCACGTGCTGGTGGGCGAAAAGGTTGAGCTCGAAGCTGGCACGCAGATCGGCGTCTTCAAGGGTGGCGATCGGACCGGTCCAGGCGGCGCCGGCATTGGACACCACCAGGTCGAGGCCACCGAAGCGGGTCACCAGCTGATCGATGGCCGCGCGCACCTGCGCCGGTGCGGTGACATCGGCAGTGAGCGCCAGCGCCCGCTTGCCGCAGCTGGCGGCCACGGCGGCGGCCCCCTCGGCGTCACGATCGAGCACGGCCACCTCAGCGCCGGCGGCGGCGAACGCCCGGGCGATCGCCGCGCCGATGCCACCCGCTCCACCGGTGACCAGCACCACGTGCCGGGCCAGGGGCAGCTCCTTACCCTTGCCGAGCTTGGCCTGCTCCAGGCTCCAGTACTCCATGTCGAAGGTGTCGTCCTCACCGACGGGCTGGAAGCGGCCCAGCGCCTCGGCGGCCAGCAGCGTCTGGGCCCAGGCCTCAGCGATGTCGGCGGTGACTGCGGCCGCTGACCCGCTGGCGCCCACCCCCACCAGGCCCAGGCCGGGGATGGCGATCACGCGCGGCAGGGGATCCAGCGGCGTCTTGTGGCCGCCCACGCGGCTGTTCTGGCGCTGCACATAGGCCTGATAGTCGTCCACATAGCCCTGCATCGCCGCCTCCAGTTGCGCCGCCCAGGCCTGCAGGGCCGGCCCGGCCCCGGGACCCTCTGCCGGCGGCGCCGGCGGCAGCACCAACGGTTGGGCCTTGGTGCGGATCACATGGTCGGGGGTGGCGACCCCCCGCCCGGCCCAGGCGCCAAGGCGCTGGTCGTTGGCCACGGCCAGGGCGGTGGCGGTCTGCCGCAGATCCAGCAGCCAGCGGCGCGCACAGCCCTCACGCTCGGCGGCCCGGCTCAGGGCCCCGCGCACCAGCGGCAGTAACGCCGCCGCAGGTGCCGGGCGGCTCGGCAGGGCGCATGGCTGAAACAGGCGCTCGCTGTGGCTGAGGGCGCGCTCGGCCTCCTCCACCAGCGCAATCATCCGCTCGTAGCTCTGCTTGGCCGTGGCCCCGAAGGAGAACAGCCCGTGCTGGAGCAGCACCATCCCCTCCAGCTCCTGGCCGCGGGCGGCGGCGGACGCCGCAGCCGCCTCATAGGCCACCGCGGCGGCCTTGGCCAGCGCGAAGCCGGGCATCACGTAGGGAACGATCGCCACCCGCTCGCCATAGATCCGGCGGCACACCGCCTCGGCGTCGGGCTGGTCGGCCAGCGCCAGCAGCGCCACCGCATGGGTGTGATCGATGAAGGCGTGGGGCAGGAAGGCATGCAGCAGGGCCTCCACCGAGGGATTGGGCGCCGCCGGATCGATCAGGTGGCGCCGCTGGGCCGCCACCATGTCCTCGTCGCTGAGGGACGGCAGCGCGCGCAGCCGCAGCAGCGGCTCCAGCTGCACGGCCGGGTGACCCGGCGGCTCGATCGTGGCCAGATCCCAGCCGCTGCCCTTGACGCACAGCACGGAGATGGGGTCACCTAGGAGGTCGGTGACGCTCGTTTTCAGCGAGGTGTTGCCGCCGCCGTGCAACACCAGTTCCGGGTCGGCGCCCAGCAAGCGGGCGGAGTAGGTGCGCAGGGCCAGCGCCTCGCTCACGCCCCGGGCGCCGTAGTGAGCCACAGCCGCCTGCGCATCGGCGTCGGACCAGCGGTTGAGCACGGCCATGGGACGGGAAGGAGCTTGGGGGAGACTACGGGGAGCCACCCTGCAGGGCCTGCCCGTGTCGTCCCACTGCCGCCGCAGGCCCCCGCTCAGCCCGCAGCAGAAGGGCAGGGGGTGGGCGGCTGCGGCGTTGCTGCCGGTGGTGCCACTGGTGCTGCTGGCCCTGGCGGCGCCCGGCCCGGCCCAGCAGCCGAACCCGCCCCAGATTCCCCGCGACGGCTGGAAGGACTGCGAGTACAACGACAAGCGCCTGGCCTGCGTCGATGAGCAGATGCCCGGCGGCCTGAAGATCCGCTGGAAGGACGGCCTGTCGATGACCTACCGGGAGGTGTCCGGCAAGGGCAAGGACCCCAGCGGCAGCGACCGGCTGCGCGACCGGCTGGGGGGCCTCTGGCGCCGGGAGCTCTACGTGCAGGGCAACATCTCGCTCACCAACGACGCCAACGGCAACCGGATCTTCGTGCCGCTGCGCTTCCCCTGCAAACCGCCCCTGAAGGGGGAGGTGGGCTACTGCCGCTACTGACCCCGCCGCCATGAGAGCGATTCTCGCCACCCCTGCCCTGGTGGACACGGAGCTGCCGGAGCCCGTGCCCGGCCCCCACGACCTGCTGGTGCGGATCGAGGCGATGGCGGTGAACCCGATCGACACCAAGTTGCGGGCCGCCGTGGGCCCCGGCGCGGCTCCGAAGCAGCTGGGCTGGGACGGTGCCGGGGTGGTGAGCGCGGTGGGGGAGCGGGTGCGCCGCTTCCGGGTGGGGGATCCGGTGATGTTCGCCGGCGATGCGGGCAGGGCCGGCTGCAGCGCCGAAGCCGTGCTGGTGGACGAGCGGCTGGTGGGGCGCAAACCGGCCCGGCTCTCCTGGGCCGAGGCAGCCAGCGTGCCGCTGACGGGGCTGACGGCCTGGGAATCACTGTTCGAGCGGCTCGGGCTCGATCCGCTCGACGCTGGTGCGGCCGGGTGCGGGGGTGGCGCCAGCCTGCTGATCCTCGGCGGCGCCGGCGGGGTGGGCTCGATCGCCATCCAGCTGGCCCGCCGGGCCGGGGCGGTGGTGATCGCCAGTGCCTCGCGTCCCGAGAGCGCCGCCTGGGTGCGGGAGCTGGGGGCCCACCACGTCGTCGACCACCACCGGCCCCTGGCTCCCCAGCTGGCCGCCCTGGGCTTCGGGTCGGTGGATCACATCGCCAACTTCAGCGACACCGACGCCTACTGGGAGGTGATGGCCGAACTCATCGCCCCGCTGGGGTCGATCGTGGCGATCGTGGGCAACCGCCGCCCCCTCGACCTCAACCTGCTCAAGGCCAAGAGCGTGACGTTCGCCTGGGAGTTCATGTTCAGCCGCTCCCAGTTCCAGACCGCCGACATGGGGCGGCAGGGGGAGATCCTCGACCGGCTCGCCGAGCTGTTCGAGGCCGGCGAGCTGCACCCCACCCTGGGCCGCACCCTCAGCCCCATCAACGCCACCAACCTGGAGCTTGCCCACACCCAGCTGGCCAGCGGCAGCACGATCGGCAAGATCGCCCTGGTCGGCTGGGCCTAGGCCAGACGCGCCACCAGCACCCGGTGGCGGGGGTCGCAGGCCTCCCGGCGCACGTCGCGGAAGCCGGCCTGCTCCAGGGTCCTGGGCAGATCGAGGCTGAAGTAGTCGGCCAGGTAGGGCTCGGTGCTCTTGAGCAGGGTGGCGATCGGCGCCGGCAGGCGGCGGATCACGGCCGAATCGGGATCCTGATCCACCAGGGCCACCACCCCGCCGGGCCGCAGCAGCCGGGCCGCCTCCTGCAGCACCGCCCGGGTGGCGCCGGCGGGCAGCTCGTGGCAGACGAACTGCAGCGTGATCAGATCGACGCTCGCCGCCGGCAGGCCGGTGGCCTCGGCGGCGGCGTGGTGCCAGCGGCGGATCCGCCCGCCGGGATCCCGGACCCTGGCCACCGCGAGCATCTGGGGGGAGAGATCGAGCCCCTCGACGTCCACGTCTGGGCCCTCGCGCCGGTCCAGCCAGTCCTTGAGGGCCAGGGTGCCGACGCCCACCGAGCAGCCGATGTCGAGGGCGCTGCGCACGGGCCCCGAAAGGCTGGGCTCGATCGCCGCGAAGATCGCGTCCCTCAGCCGCCGCTGGGCGTCCTGGGGCTCGAGGGTTTCCCCCGGCCACACCCGCAGGGCCATGGCATCGGTGGCCTGCTCCGCCTCTCCGGCCGCCGCCCAGCAGAGATTGCCCTCCTGGTAAGCGTGGAACCGGGCCCGGTAGTAGGCCGGCGTCTGGGTGGCCGCCTCGGTGCTGCTGGCCAGCAGCGGCTCGGCCTGGCGCACCAGCTCCTCGCGCCGGGCCCGCCAGGCGATGCCGCGGCGCTCGGCGGTGCGGATGATCAGCTGGCGGGCCTGCAGGAACAGCAGCCGCCGCAGGGGCTCGACGGCCAGCAGCCGGTCGATCAGCCAGCCGAGAGGATGGCGCGAGGCCACCCAGTTGGGGGGCGGGGCGGCGGCGGTCAGGGCCGGAGCGGCAGGCTGGGCCTGGGCCATGGACGGCGAAGGGGCGGCGACTCAGTCTGACGGCGTTGCGGCCCCCGGCGCCGGGCGCAACCGCAGCGAGGCCGCGAAGCCCGCCAGGGCCACCGCCAGCCAGATCCAGCCGTGCAGGCTGAAGCTCATCACCCCGCCCAAGAAGGCATTGACGTTGCACCCCGAGGCGAGCACCCCGCCGTAGCCCATCAGCAGGCCGCCGAAGCCACGCCGGGCCAGGTCCGGCAGGGGCTCGGACCGCTCACCGCGCCAGCGGAAACGGCCCTCGGCCAGGGCGGTGGCGACGGCGCCGTAGAGCAGGCCCAGATCCACGAGCACGGCCTCGTTGAACAGCCAGGCCTCCGGCCCCGCCAGCAGGGCCTGGCCCCGGGGACTTGACCAGAACAGGCTGCTGCCTGGATCCCAGCCCAGGGCCTGGGCGGCGTGGGCGCCACTGAGGGCCAGGCCCCAAAGCACCTTCCAGGGCTCGGCCGTCACCAGCAGCAGGCCCGTGGCCAGCAGGGCGACGGCGATGGCGCCGCCGTAGAGCCGGCGGCTGGGTGAGCGCCAGGGGACCTGGCCGCTCCAGCGCGTCAGCAGCACGGCGATCAGGGCCATGAAGGCGAGCTGCAGGGTCAGGGCGCCCAGCAGGCCGAAGAGCTCCAGGCCGACCGGGGACGGGAGGCGCGGCAGGGGCAGGGCCGCCAGCTGCGGGGCGTGCAGGGTGCCGAGGAAGGCGCCGACGATCAGGCCGATCAGGGCGGCCAGCACGCCGCCGCCGCCGCGGGAGGTGGCCGCCAGGGTGCCGCAGCCGCAGGCCCGGGCCCGCTCCATGCCGATGCCGAACAGGAAGGCTCCGGCCAGGAAGGGCAGGGTGAGGGGGGTGGCCAGCAGCTTCGGCTGCAGGCCGGTGAGGGGCTCGGCGGTGAGCACCAGGGCCATGGCGATCACCAGCAGCGCCGCCAGCAGCAGCTGGGCGAAGACCGGGTGGGGATCCCGCCGCTCGATCAGCCGGCGATAGCCGGAGGCGAAACCGAACCCGGAGCGGACCAGGGCATGGCCGAGGCCACACCCCAGCCCCCAGACGAGGGCGGAGGTCGGTTGCCGTAACGCCAGGGCCACCCCGATGGCGATGGCCGGGGCCACGGCCAGCGCTGGGGGAAGCGGCCGTTTCAACGCTTCTTCGTCTTGGCGGCGGGGGCCGAGCTGTCACCGCCGGTGTCGCAGGCCAGGGCGGCGGCCGGAGCGAACAGCAGCAGCAGAAGGCTGGCCAGCGCCCAGAAGCGGACACGGAAGGTGGTCATGGCCATGGCGGGGGGGAGAGGGAACGGGGGAGGGGCTCAGCGGAGGCTCACCTGCTGGGGTGGGCTGCCCTCAGGCCCCACGGAAATCGGCAGCTTGGAGGCGCTGTACTCGGTCCAGGAGCCCTCGTAGATCCGCACCCGGGGGTACTTGAGCAGGTGCCTGAGAGTGAGGAACTGGAGGCTGGCCTCCCGGCCGGTGCTGCAGGACACGATGATCTCCTTATCCGGGGTGATGCCGCGGCTCACCAGGAGGGCCCGGATCTCGTCGAGGGAGCGGAGCTTGTGAGCGTTTTTCTTCGCCTCGTCGGCGTTGTTGGCTTCGGTGAATGTCTGCCAGGGGATGTTCTTCGCTCCTGGGATGTGGCCGTTGCGGATGAAGGTCTGGTCCGTGCCTTCGAACTGGGCCTTGGGGCGTGGGTCGATGATCACCACGTCGCTGCGGCCGATCAGGGGCTCCAGTTCGCTGAGGCTGATGGCCAGGCCCTTGACCGTGGTGGGCCGGAAGCTGCCGGCCTGGAAGCTGGGGAAGGCCTTGGTGGTGCTCTGCCCAGCTGCCTTGAAGCCGCTCAGGCCGCCATCGACGATGGCCACCTGGCGCACGCCGCTCTTCTCGAGGATGTAGGAGACCAGGGAGGTGCCCAGCACATCGTTACCGTCGGAATAGACGAGCACCGAATCCCGGTCGGAGATGCCGGCCTGGCTCAGCAGGCTGGCCAGCTTGGCGGGGCTCCAGATCTGGAAGGGCAGGCGGCCGTTCGGTCCGCGGAAGGCCTGCTCCGAGAGATGCACCGCCCCGGGCACGTGGCCGCCGATGTAGGAGAGCGGCGGCACCGGGCGCACGTCGAGGACCTTCCAGCGCCCCGAGCGGGCGGCGGCGGCGGCCTCCTCGGGAGAGAACACCTGGAAGCTGGTGCCCCCCGGCGCCAGGGTGGTCACACCGGTGCTGGCCTGGGCCGGAGCGGCGGCGATGGCCCGGGTGATCGGCGCGTCGCTGAGGGCGAAGCCGGTGGCAGCTAGTGCGGCAGCGGTGGCGGTCCCGGCCGCGACCGAGAGCAGCAGGCGCCGGGTTGGGCGGGAGGTCTGCGGGAACATTGAACGCAAAGGCGACCGATTTACCGATGTTTAAAGGATGGCCCCGCTGGGGCCCTGTGTGTTCAACCACGTCTGGGTGTGTCCCGACGAATCGGGGTAACGTCCCTGCGACCTTGCAAACAAGCCATGGACTGGCGTCCCCGTCTGCTGGCCTTCTCCACCTCCCTGCTGGTGGGAGCCGGCGCCCTGGTCGGCGGAGCCGCCCTGGCCACCCCCGCCGGATCCCTGCTCAAGGGCCTGTCACTGCCGCTGCCCAAGCCGGCCGCCAGCCTGTTCGCCGCCAACGCCATCGGCCAGACCAGCCTCAACACCCAGCTGCCCGGCAAGCCGGACGAGCTGCTCGCCAAGGTGAAGGCCTCCCTGGCCAAGCAGGGCTACAGCGAGCGCAAGATCAACACCGTGGTGGGCCCGTGGGGCTTCAACCTGGTGCTGGATCCGCCGGCTGGCACCAAGGTGGATGGCACCGCCGAGGGCAAGGCGGCCGCCCTGGTGCTTCAGGCCACCGCCCTCGGCCCCAACCAGCTGAACCTCAACGTCCGCTTCGAAGGGCTCTAAGGGGTCAAGGACCAGAGTGGCCCCATGGACAGCAAGCCAGCCCCCAACTGGTGGGCCCACAACTGGAAATGGCTGGTGCCGGCCGGCTGCCTCACGGGGGTGGCCGGGCTTGCCGGCTTCATCGCTCTGATCGTCGGCCTCGTGTTCGGGCTGATCAAATCGACCACGCCCTACCAGCAGGCCCTGGCCAAGGCCCAGAAGGATCCGGTGGTGATCAGTCGGCTGGGCGCCCCGATCAATGGGGGCTTGCTGGTGTCCGGCAGCGTCAATCTTTCCGGTGGCACGGGCCAGGCCAACCTGGCCATTCCCCTGCAGGGGTCCAGGGGCAACGGCACCCTGTACGTGGAGGCCCGCCAGAGCGCCGGCACCTGGACCTACTCCACCCTGACGGTCCGGCCGGACGGCGCCGGTGAACCCATCAGCCTGCTGCGGCCCTCGCTCTGAATCGAGCGACGGGCAGCGGCTCAACCCGCGGCCACCGCCACCGGGGCCGCATAGAGGGCCTGGAGGCCCGCTTCGCTGGCCGGCGCCACGCCCCGCTCGGTGATCAGGGCCGTCACCAGGCGGGCGGGGGTGACATCGAAGGCGGGGTTGAAGCCGTCGCTGCCGTCGGGCACCAGCTGCACGCTGGTGGGCTCCCCTGCGGCGGGCTTGCCGGCGATGCGGGTCACCTCCAGGGGGGAACGGGCCTCGATCGGGATCTCCTGCACCCCGTCGGCGATCGACCAGTCGATGGTGGAGGCAGGCAGGGCCACGTAGAAGGGCACGCCGTTGTCGTGGGCGGCCAGGGCCTTGAGGTAGGTGCCGATCTTGTTGCAGACGTCGCCGCAGCGGGTGGTGCGGTCGGTGCCGACGATCACCGCATCCACCTGGCCGTGCTGCATCAGGTGGCCGCCGGCGTTGTCGACGATCACGGTGTGGGGCACTCCTTCGCGTCCCAGCTCGAAGGCGGTCAGGCTTGCCCCCTGGTTGCGGGGGCGGGTCTCATCGACCCATACGTGGATCGGCAGGCCGGAGCGGTGCGCCTTGTAGATCGGCGCCAGGGCCGTGCCCCAGTCGACCGTGGCCAGCCAGCCGGCGTTGCAGTGGGTGAGGACGTTCAGGGGCTGCCCGCGGCGCTCCTCGGGGCGCCGGGCGGCGATCTCCTGGAAGAGGCGCAGGCCGTGGTCGCCGATCGCCTCGCACATGGCCACGTCCTCCGCGGCGATGGCGGCCGCCTCGGCCTTGGCCGCCTCGGCGCGCAGCTCCACCGCCAGAGGCAGCACGGCGGCCCGCACCCGCTCCAGGGCCCAGCGCAGGTTGATGGCGGTGGGGCGGGTGGCATCGAGGCGCTCGAAGGCCTCAGCCAGGGAGGCATCGGAGGGATCGGCCTGCAAGGCCAGCATCAGGCCGTAGGCCCCGGTGACGCCGATCAGGGGAGCCCCCCGCACCACCATGGTGACGATCGCCTCGGCGGCCTCCTCGACGCTGGTGAGCGAGCGGGTTACGAAGCGGTGCGGCAGCAGGGTCTGGTCGATCACACCGACCGAGCGGCCGTCCTCCTCCAGCCAGATGGTGCGCCAGGGCTTGCCGTCGATGTTCATGGGGGTGCGGGTGCGGGCATCGGCCCCATTGTTTCGCCCTGCTGCCCAGCGGCGCCGGGCGCTGACGTGAGCCAGAACACCACGGCAGGAAATGATCAGAAAACCAATCTAAAATCGGCTGAACCTCTCCCTCCAGGCCATGGCATCGAATCCGGTCACCTGGTTTGAGCTGAACGTGCACGACATCGAGCGGGCCAAAGCGTTCTATACGGCCGTGTTCCAGGTGGAATTCCAGGACTTCTCCAACCCGGAGATGGCCTACTGGTGCTTCCCGATGGATGACAGCCATGTGGGCGCCGGTGGGGCACTGATGCAGATGGCGGGGTGCGAACCGGGGAAAGGCGGCACGATGGTGTATTTCAATTGCGACGACTGCGCGGTGGAGGAAAGCCGCGTGGTGCCCGCTGGCGGCACGGTGTGCCGCCCGAAGATGGCGATCGGTAACTTCGGCTTCATCTCCGTGGTCATCGACACGGAGGGCAACCCAATCGGGCTGCATTCACTGCGTTAGCCGAAGCCACCAGGAGGATCAGGTGGCGGAATGAAGGCCTCCTGTTCTGGCGGTTGTTGCCGTTGGAACGCAGCCTTCAGCTCGGGCAACGGTATCCCTTGTCATTGAACAACACCAGGCAGGCATTCGTCACCTCCGGGTCGTAGAGAACACCGCGTTGGTGGGTGATCTCCTCGAGAGCAGCAGTGAGACTCAAGCCTGCAAGGTAGGGCCGGTGGAAACACATCGTCTCAACCACGTCGGCCACAGCCAGGATCCTGTCTTCCATCAACAATTGATTGCCGGGCAGGGCGTCAGGGCATCCACTTCCGTTGATGTGCTCGTGTTGTTCCAAGTGGCACTGCACACCTCAGCGGCCAGGCTCGTCAATCCGCTCGGCCAGGGAAACTACAGGTGCCGCCGATGTTCATCGCGTGGTGAGCTGGGAGGTATTCAGTTGATGCAGAGCGGATGACCTGCTCATGCGTTGCGGATACAGCACTGATGAAGGCGTAGAGGCAAGAGCATCTGGTGGCGGGAAGGAGCTGGGAGCCTTTCCAAGTCCATCCCCCTCGCGGGATAGTCACTGAGCGGACCATTGTTTCAGCATGCCATGCGTGCACTTGACCTTCCTACAGCAAGCCATTCATTCAGCGGCCAGCGCGTGCTGGGCTGCTGCGACGGCCATAGACAATGGCGCCGAAACCGGTGACGTACATCAACAGGCTGTAGACGGCGGCTGGTATCGCCATCTCCGGGCTGTTGAGCAGGCCGGCGGTGATGGCGATCGCCAGCGTGCCGTTCTGGAGGCCCACCTCGATCGCCAGGCAGATCCGCTGAGCTGGGGGCAGACGAAACAGACGGCCAGTGAAGAAACCCGCCAGCATCGCCAGCAGGTTGAGCATCAGCACAGCGAGGCCCACCTGCGCCAGGAAGCCCGGCAGCCTGGTGCCCTCCCGCGTGAGCAACAGCACAATGATGAGCGCCAGCAGCCCCGCCGCCAGGCGGCTCATGTGCGGCTCGAGACGTCGCGCCGTTCTGGGGAAGCGCCGGCGAATGATCATTCCGATCGCTGTAGGCAAGAGGGTGATCAGGAAGATCTGCAGCATGGTGGATCCAATTGGCAGGGAAATCGCCGCCTGCGCGTTGAGAAAATGCTGCAGTGCCAGGTTGGTGAACAGCGGAATCGTGAACACGGTGAGGATGCTGCTCACGGCCGTGAGAGTGACCGACAACGCCACATCACCCCGCGCCAGATAGGTGAGCAGGTTGGAGGAGGGGCCACCAGGACAGAGCGTCAACACAATCAGACCCACCGCAATCGTCGGCTGCATGGGCACCACCAGGGCCACAAGAACGCCGATCAGCGGCAACACCAGGAGCTGGCACAACGTACCGATGGCAACAGCCTTGGGATCACGTGTGATGCGCTGAAAATCCTCAGCCACCAGGCTGAGCCCCATGCCCAGCATCACGATCGCCAACGCAAGCGGCAGCAGAACCGCCGTGAAGATGGTGCTCTGCATCAGCCGCTGCTGGTCAAGAGAGGAAAGAAGTCAGCCAGCCCAGACCCTAATCCCAGCCCTCACCGGGCTCACGTAGAAGCCGGACCTGAAGCGCGGGCCTGTGGGGTGCTGTAGCGATCCAGACAAGAGGCCGCAGGCGGTGAGCCAGCTCTGGCGATCAACCTGAAGGGAGCTCATGAAAGAGCAACAGGAGACCAAAGCCAGAAACCTCATCTGAGGTCAAAACCAGGAGCCAATCCTGTGTCAGCACGTCCTGAGTATGCCCAGGGGCGATACCCCCTGGCCTCCCCGTGGCCATCCTCCAACCAACACGTGACCAACCTTTGACCGGGCCGCAGCCAACCGGGGCGACCACGTGGCCAACCGCAAGAAGTCTACTCAAGATGTTACGAACCTCCCATCTGCGAAGGATGACACTCATTAGGAATGGCATGTCCACCTGCACCGCGCACGACGGGAATGGTTCCAGGAAACAGAGATGGTTTGAAGAGAAGCAGCCAGTCAGTCAGTTTGCCGGAGATAATCCGGAGCTTGATCATCACTGTGGGCATGGCCATAAACAACACCCGATGGGAAATACTCGGCATCGAACTGCACCTTGCCGGCCACCTCCTCACCCGCCACCTCAGCAATGAAGCGCAGCGTGAGATCAATACCAGCAGAAACACCCGCAGAACACCAGATCATTCCATCCCGGGTGAATCGCTCCTCCACCACCTCCACATCGCCAAAGGCACGCAAACGATCCAGCGAGGCCCAGTGAGTGGTAGCTCGCTTGCCGGCGAGCAGCCCCGCCGCCTGGAGCAGAAAAGCGCCGGTGCATACGGACAACACCGCCTGGCAAGAGCGGGCCTGCTCCGCCACGAACTCCAGCAGGCAAGGGTTGAACACTTCTACGCGGGTTCCCTGGCCACCCGGTACCAGCAAGACATCGAGGGCTGGGCACGCCTCGAAGGACACATGCGGATTGATCGACAGGCCATTGGCGCAGACCACCGGCTCCAGCCGCTCCGCCACGGTGAGGCAGCTGCTGGGGCCACCGTCATGCTGCTTCCAGAGCGAGAACATCTCCCATGGGCCGATCACATCGAGCTCTTCAACCTGTGGAAACACAAGAAGACCGATGTCCATGGAGAATCCTGCAGGAGAAGGTCTGGTGCTGAAGCTGGGAGCAAGGGCATACCCACACGGACGCCCCTCTTGAAGCCAGCCGGCGGCTAGCGCTCCGGCCTGGACGACAAAGGACGCTCCTCTTCATCATCGTCAATGTCGTCGACCGAGAGGTGTGCCCTGCATGCCCATCTAGGACTTATCAACAGTCTTGTTATAGAGGCTGGCCCCAATGCTTGCAAGAAAGACAGCGAGCAACCAGCCTGCAGCAAGCAAGCCAATATCCTCCTCTCTGCTGTCAGGGGAGTGGTACCCAATCAACGCGATCGCCATCTGCGCGAACCCTTCGGCAACCCCTCATCCATGGCAGTCTCCATGCTGATGCATGGCGATCACGACAGCAGCGCTGAGGCTCAGGACCTGGAACAGAGATGGCCAGGCTCAGGGTCATTGCGGAATGCCGAAAAGGCAAGAACCGGCAGAAAAGAGAAGCCACACGGATCCGTCAACAGGGTGGCATCAGAACCTCATCGGAAAATGGTGAATCCAGATCGGTGGCATGCACGTGCACATCGGGATCGGCGCAGAGGATAGCCACCAGGTCGTTGTGCAATGTTCCAGCAGCTTCATCGGCACCGGTGTTAACGAAGCGAAAGCGACGCCAACTCCAGCGTCTTGTAGGAGTAGCCCCATCGCTGAGGTAGAGCTCCAGGCTGCCGTCAGCACAGGCACGCCCATAAATGCACACGCCAAAGGTGAAGGGTTGGCCGGCCAACTCCACCCACCACCCCCAATCTTCACAACAGAAGAATGGAGCATGGTATCCCAGTTCCCGCAGTATGGCAGTGAGATACTCCGCCAAAGCCTTCCCATAGGTGCCTTCGTTGATGATCTGCTCAGTTTCACCAGGAAGAATGGAGAACTTCGCAGATGTGATGTGGATGAAGCGGGTCATCGGCAGGTCACCACCTAGAGCCGGCAGTCAGGCATCGTACCGGGACAACGCCAACAGAAACTCCAAGCCTGATCCCTAGAACGGCCTCAACCATGGCTCCTCGCAGGCCTCCAAGCGGGATCCAAACAATGGCCTCAAGCCTTACGCCTGACATCGTCAGAAAAGCCCCTGAAATGACCTCTCCGATGGCACCCAGGGTTCACCGAACTGAAGGTGATGGCGAAACGAGTGGCTCGAAAGAAGCCTGAAACACCGCCGGCCAGAGCCATCAGCCTGCAGGTCCACGCCACTCACATCGCCAGCTCGTGCGTGGCAGCCCATCAGCGGGTTGTCCAACGGGGATCAAGATGCGGGTCTTCGCCGTGAGCCGCTTGTTCTGCGGAGACGGGCCTAAACCCATCGATGTATTCGAAACGATCAACAACATGCCCTTGCATGAAGGCACGTCCAGACGTGGGACAGCGGCGAAACTCCCAGGTGTGCTCAATGCGGGCCTTCAGGAGCTGGCTGGTTGGACTGTTCTCAGGGCGATGGCGATAGGTCCACAGCATCACCGTCCTGGCCATGGTGAAAGGCTCCTGAACCGCCACATGGATGGAGGTGTAATCGTGGATCTCATCGAAGAATCTTCTCTTCGCGATCTGATGGGCTTCAAAATCCGCGTAGCCAACCCATTGCTTATCGCCAAAACGCATGTAGAAGCCATCCGTGGCAATGACAGGCAGGAACGCAGACAACCCCACCTGCAGATCGTGCAGACGTCCCCACTCCAGGATGATTGAACGGGCCTCGTCTTCAGAAACGGGTTCTAGGGCGGGCACGGGAAAGAGGGTTGACACAGTCTCTGGATGCTAGCTACGCGATTCACTCCCGTCGGGGTCGACGGCGCGTGCGTGAATGCCATGCAAGCGTGGAGCAGAGCACAGAGATCACCGCTGCACGGATCAAGAGCGCAGCGAAAAGCCCATGCCTCCACTGACGGCACTGTTCGTTAATCACTGAACAACCGAAGCCTCGCCGCCAGGGGCTGAGGCCTGATGTCAACACTTGAGTCGCTGGTCAAGCGAGAAGTGCTGCTTGAATCGATGTGCTGAGTGGAGTCGTCGGACGGCCGATCAGCCTGCTCAGCGTTTTGCTGTCGTCATCCAATCCACCCTGAGCAGCGCCAGTGTCTGACTCCGCCAGCATCATGGCAAAGGGCAGCGGGAAGCCGGCACCTTCCAGCGCCTGGCTGTAGTCAGCCTGAGACATGTTCTGATAGCAGACCGGCTTGTGAGCCTGCCGGCTGAGCTCGGCCGCAAACTCCGTCAACGTGTAGGCCTCATCACCTGCCAATTCATACACCTTGCCAGCCTGATCATCGGCCAGCAACACAGCAGCATCGGCAGCTGCGTAATCAGCGCGCGTTGCCGAAGCAATTCGGCCTTCACCCGCGCAGCCCATCACGACACCGTAGCCAAGGGCGGCCGGAATGCTCGCGAGATAGTTCTCGGTGTACCAGCCATGCCGCAAGACAACGTGGGGAATACCAGAGTCTTGCAGGAGGATTTCCGTCTGGTGATGTTCTGCCGCCAGCGGAAGCGGGCTCACATCAGCGTGCAGAAGGCTGGTATACGCCAGCAGCTTGACACCCACAGCTTTGCAGGCATGGATCACGTTGGCATGCTGCGGCACGCGGCTTCCAACCTCACTGCCGGAGATCAACAGCACCTTTTCGGCACCGGCAAAAGCGGCGTCCAGCGTGGAGGGCTGGGCGTAATCCATCTGCCGAACCTGTACACCAAGGCTGGCGAAGCCAGCAACGCTCTGAGGGTTACGAACCGCGGCCACCAACGCACTGGCCGGAACCGATTGCAACAGCTCACGCACAACCAACTGCCCAAGTTGCCCCGAGGCGCCCGTCACAACAATCATGAAGTCAGCTCGTTCCTTTTGGTCGGCAAGGTCACCGTAATGTGAGACACTAACGAATCGCAAGTACCAACCAAAAGGTAAGTGCATGAGCGTCTTCCCTGCCCAGCCCGACTCGCTGAGCCAGCGCCTCGACAAGGGCGATCTCTTCGCCCAACCCTGCCCCTCGCGCGACATCCTCAAGCACGTATGCAGCCGCTGGGGAGTGCTCTGCCTGCTATCCCTGCGCCAGGGCACGCATCGGTTCAGTGAGCTCAGACGCAAAATCGGTGGCGTCAGCGAGAAAATGCTGGCCCAGAGCCTCCAAGCTCTCGCAGACGATGGCTTTGTCCTGCGCGTGTCCTATCCGGTGGTGCCTCCATTCGTGGAGTACAGCCTCACGCCCTTGGGAGAAGAAGTGGCCGAGCATGTCGCCACCTTGGCCAACTGGATTGAAGTGAATCTGCCACGGGTGTTGGAGGCCAGAACACACGTGTCCACGCCCTGATGAGCCTCAATGGAAAGCGGCCCTGATGATCTGCGCCGAACCAGCAACGTTCACGTCATCAGTTCTTTCAAGCCACCAGATCCTTCGAGTCATCCGCACGACGTTCCACACCAGCCACCTACGCTCCCTGCACAAGCTTCGGGAGGCCTCACCGGCAGCCCAGTCCTGAGCCATGGACCTTTTCGAGCGCCAGTGGAGCACCTACCGCCGCGTGGTCGACCACGACCTGATGGAGCACAAGGCGCTCTCGGCAGCCACCACAGCGGCGATCGAAGGCTGGCTGGCCCATCGCCCATCAGGGTCGCCGCTGCCCCGGATGGTGGATCTGGGCTGTGGCGATCTGGCCCTGCTGGCACCGCTGCTGCGGCGGCTGCCGCTGGGGTCATACCTCGGGATTGATCTTGCCGCTCCCGTGCTGCCCCTGGCCGCCGCCCAGCTGCAGGGGGTGCCCTATCCCTGCGCCTGGCGTGAGCAGGATCTGCTCTCCTGGGCGCTGGAGCCGGCCGGCGGCGAAACCGGCGCCAGCGCCGCCGCTCCGGTGGATCTGATCCACACCTCCTTCGCGGTGCATCACCTCACCACGCCGGAGAAGGCCCGGTTTCTGGCGGCCTGCCGCGCACGGCTCGCACCCACCGGCCTCCTCCTCTGGGCCGATGTGTTCCGTGAACGGGGCGAAAGCCGCGAGGCCTATGTGGCCCGTTACCTGCAGCGCATCTCGGACGACTGGCAGGCGCTCGCAGCCGAAGAACGGCAGCGGGTGATGGATCACCTCAGCCGCTTTGATCACCCCGCCGACGCGACCGCGATCCAGCACACGGCAGAAGCGTGCGGCTGGCGATGGCAGTGGCTGTGGCGTGGAAGCCACCGCGCCGAAGCCCTGGCCCTGCTCACCCCCTGCTGACCGGCGGCCGGTGGTCAGCCGTGCTCCTTCAGAAACTCCACGCTGCTCTGCAGTTCGTCGGCGAAGCGGTCGATTTCTTCGAAGGTGGTGGTGAAGGCCAGGCTGGCGCGCGCCGTGGCCGACAGGCCGTAGTGGCGGTGCAACGGCTGGGTGCAGTGGTGGCCGCTGCGGATGCAGATGCCACCGGCATCAAGCAGGGCCGAGAGGTCGTTGGCATGCAGGCCCTCCACCGTGAAGGCGGCCAGGGCGCCGCGATCGGGTTGCTGCTCCGGCGTGGGGCCGAGGACCGTGAGCCCTTCGATCGCCTGCAGCCGCTGGAACAGGTGGCGGGTGAGCCCCTGCTCCCAGGCGTGGATACGCTCAAGACCAATGGCATTGAGGTAATCGAGCGCGGCGCCCATCCCCACCGCTTCACCGATCGCCGGGGTGCCGGCTTCAAACTTATGGGGCAGCTCCGCCCAGGTGCTGACGTCGAGGCCCACATCCTGGATCATCTCGCCGCCGCCCAGAAATGGCGGCATCGCCTCCAGCAGCGCCTCGCGGGCCCAGAGGAAGCCCATGCCGGTGGGGCCGCAGAGCTTGTGCGAAGAGCCCACCAGGAAATCGGCGCCCAGCGCGGCCACGTTCACCGGCAGGTGCGGCAGGCTCTGGCAGGCATCCACCAGCAGCAGAGCACCGGCCTGGTGCGTGAGCTGGGCGATCGCCGCAATCGGATTGAGGCAACCGAGCGTGTTGCTGATCTGCACCACGCTCACCAGCCGCGTGCGTTCATTGAGCAGACGGCTGAAATCCTCCATGTCGAGCTCGCCGGTGTCGGTGAGGCCGGCGTGGCGCAGCACGGCGCCGGTGCGGGCCGCCAGCAGCTGCCAGGGCACCAGATTGCTGTGGTGCTCCATCACCGTGAGCAGGATTTCGTCGCCGGGCCGCAGGAATGCATCCCCCCAGCTGCGGGCCACCAGATTGATCGCCTCGCTGGCATTGCGGGTGAACACGATCTCCCGGGGGGTGGCCGCAGCGATGAAGCGGGCGGTCTTGTCGCGAGCGCCTTCAAACGCATCGGTGGCCCGGGCGCTCAGCTGGTGGGCGCCGCGGTGCACGTTGGCATTGTCGTGGGAGTAGTAGCCCTGCAGCGCCTCCAGCACCTGCCGCGGCTTCTGGCTGGTGGCGGCGTGATCGAGATAAATCAGCGGTTGCCCCAGGCAGGCCTGCTGGGCGAGCAGCGGAAAATCGGGCCGGGTGAGCGCCGCCAGGTTCTCGCCCGCGGCGGTCCCAGCCGCCGCAGCGGCAACCTCAGAGGCCATCGCGCCTGAAGCACCATTCGGCTCGGTGCCCGGAGCACCGTTGGGCTCCGTGGTGGCTGTGGTCAGCGAGGGAACGGTGACGGGCATCGGGGTCAGGCCTCCGCGAGCAGACGCTTGAGGGGCTCCCACCCTGCCGCCGCCGGCGGCAGATCGCGTAGCACCTCCTGGCAGAAGCCCCGCTTGAGCAGCCCCGCCGCCACGGCCGCACTGATGCCCCGGCTCTGCAGATAGAAGAGTTCGTTCAGCTGCAGGCGGCTCACCGTGGCGCCATGGGCGCAGCGCACGTCGTCGGCCACGATCTCGAGCTCGGGCTTGGTGTCGATGCGGGCCTGGTTGGAGAGCAGCAGGTTGCGGCTCAGCTGGGCGGCATTGGTGCGCTGGGCCAGCCGCGGCACCTTCACGGCGCCGTTGAACACGCTGCGGCCGTGGCCGTCGGCGATCGCCTTGTGGAGTTGCTCCAACTGCCCGTCGGGCCCTTCGAACACCACCCGGCTGTGGGTGTCCACCCGCTGGTGCTCTTCAGCCAGCTGCAGGGCCTTGAGGCTGGTGAAGGCACCGCCCTCGGCCTGGCTCACCCGCGGCTCGAAGCGCGCCAGCGCCCAGCCGCGGCTGGCCCACACCGATTCCAGACGGCTTTCGATCTCCTGCTCCACCGCCAGATGGCCCAGGAAACAGGCCTCGCCCGTACCGAACGCCAGCAGACCGTGGCGCAAAGTGGAGCCACGTCCCAGCCGGGCCTCACACACCAGGCTGCTCAGGCATGGGCCATCGCCCAGCTGCACCTGGAGCACATTCAGGCTCGCCTTCTCCTCGAGCAGCAGCAGCACCCGCACCGGGGTGAGGCGCTGCCCGATGGGGTTAGTGCCGGGTTCAGCTGCATCGGGACGATTCGCGCCCGCCACACTCACCAGCTCCAGCGTGGAAGCCACCGTGCCGCTGACGCGCAACGCCAGGCAGCGGCTGGCGGTGGCCTGGTTCAGTTCCACCGGCCAGTGGGCCTGGCAGCCGGTAGCCGCCAGGGTGTGGCCCAGGGCCAGCGGCCATTCGCCTTCGCCCAGCAGCGACAGGCCGGCAGGCAGGCTCTGGCCGGCAAGGGTATCACTGCGGCCATCCAGCAGCAGCCGCACCGTGTCCGGCGCCGGGGGGGGCAGGGCGCTGGCGGCGGCAGGGCTGTCAGTGCCGCCGGAGCTGCCGGCTGTGGGGGCGGTGCCGTCGAACACCGCCAGGAGGGGAGCCAGGTCGGTGAAGCGCCAGTCTTCGTCGCGGCGGGAGGGCAGCGGCTGACGGGCCAGGGCTTCGCGGCCGCGCCACTGCACGGCTTCCAGCTCGCCGGCCGGCGCATCGAGCGCGTCGAGGAAGCGCTGGGTCCAGGGGGCGGTGGCCACGCCCTGGGCGAGGGCGGCGGCGTCAGTGTCGGAAAGGGACGCCATCATCCGGCCACCTCGGCAACGCTGCGCTGCTCGGATGCCAGTTCGGCGTCGACCCAGTCGTAACCGCGCTCTTCCAGTTCGAACGCCAGTTCCTTACCGCCGGTACGCAGGATCCGCCCGGCCGCCATCACATGCACGTAGTCGGGGATGATCACATCCAGCAGGCGCTGGTAGTGGGTGATCAGCAACGTGGCGTTCTCCGGGGTGGAGAGCTGATTGACGCCGGCGGCAACGATGCGCAGGGCGTCGATGTCGAGGCCGGAATCGGTTTCATCGAGGATCGCCACCGACGGCTCCAGCAGCGCCATCTGCAGGATTTCATTGCGCTTCTTCTCGCCACCGGAGAAGCCTTCGTTCACACTGCGCTCCAGGAAGGCGGGGTCCATCTTCACCACCTCCAGCCGCTCGCGCACCACATCTTCAAAGGCGAAGGTGTCCAGTTCTTCCTTGCCCAGCTCACTGCGACGGGCGTTGGTGGACACCCGCAGGAACTCGAGATTGCTGACCCCGGGGATCTCCACGGGGTATTGAAAACCGAGGAACAGTCCGATGCGGGAGCGCTGCTCCGGCTCAAGATCGAGCAGATCAGCGCCCCGGTACCGCACGCTGCCACCGGTGACGGTGTAGGCGGGGTGGCCGGCCAGCACCTTGGACAGGGTGCTCTTGCCGCTGCCGTTGCGGCCCATCACCGCATGGATCTCGCCGGCACGCACCGTGAGGTTCACACCCTTGAGGATCGGCTGGTCCTCCACACGCGCGTGGAGATCCACGATTTCAAGCAGAAGTTCGGCGTCGGGGCGAATCACGGGCAGGGGGCAGGGAGAACGGGATCGGGAGAGGTGACGGGACCGCGAGAGAGGCGGCGCAGCACGGTGGCAGTGGGGCGATCAGCCCACGGAGCCTTCGAGCTTGAGGGCCAGCAGTTTGTCGGCTTCGGCGGCGAACTCCATCGGCAGCTGGTTGAACACATCGCGGCAGAAGCCACTCACCATCATCGATACCGCCGCTTCGAAACCGATGCCGCGGCTCTGCAGATAGAACAGCTGATCGGCAGAGATGCGACAGGTGCTCGCCTCATGCTCGATCGCGGCATCCGGCTGCTGGGAACGGATGTAGGGGTAGGTGTTGGCGGCGGCCTGATCGCCGATCAACATCGAATCGCACTGGCTGTAGTTCTTGGCGCCCACGGCCTTGGGGCCGATCTGCACCAGCCCCCGGTAGCTGTTCGAAGACTGGCCGGCGCTGATGCCCTTGCTCACGATCGTGGAGCGGCTGCGCGGGCCCAGATGGATCATCTTGGTGCCGGTGTCGGCCTGCTGGCGGTTGTTGGTGAGGGCGACGGAGTAGAACTCGCCCACCGAATCAGCCCCCTGCAGAACACAGCTGGGATACTTCCAGGTGATCGCTGAGCCGGTTTCCACCTGGGTCCAGCTGATATGGCTTCGATCGCCGCGGCACTGTCCCCGCTTGGTGACGAAGTTGTAGATGCCACCCTTGCCGTGCTCATCGCCGGCATACCAGTTCTGAACGGTGGAATACTTGATCGAGGCATCATCGAGGGCCACCAGCTCCACAACGGCGGCGTGCAGTTGGTTGGTGTCGAACATCGGGGCGGTGCAGCCCTCCAGATAGCTCACCGATGCGCCTTCCTCCGCCACGATCAGGGTGCGCTCGAACTGGCCGGTATCACCGGAGTTGATGCGGAAATAGGTGGAGAGCTCCATCGGGCATTCCACCCCCTTCGGGATGAACACGAAGGAGCCGTCGCTGAACACCGCCGAATTGAGAGCAGCGAAGAAGTTGTCGTTACTGGGCACCACCGTGCCGAGATAACGGGCGATCAGTTCGGGATGGTCTTTCACCGCCTCACTGATCGAGCAAAAGATCACGCCGTGCTCGGCCAGCTTCTCCCGGTAGGTGGTGGCGATCGACACGCTGTCGAACACCGCATCCACAGCCACATTGCTGAGCCGCTTCTGCTCGCTCAGCGGAATGCCGAGCTTGTCGAAGGTTTCCAGCAGCTTGGGATCCACCTCATCGAGGCTGGCCTTCTTTTCCTGCTGCTTGGGCGCCGCGTAGTAGATCAGCTCCTGATAATCGATCGGGGCATGGCCAAGGGCTGGCCAATCGGGCTCAGTCATGCGCAGCCACTGCCGGTAGGCCCGCAGGCGGAAATCCAGCAGGAAGGCGGGCTCGTTCTTCTTGGCCGAGATCAGCCGCACCACGTCCTCACTGAGGCCCTTGGCGATCTTCTCGGTTTCGATGTCGGTGACGAAGCCGTACTTGTACGGCTGGCTGACCAGATCACCAACGGTGGGCGCTGTGGACATGACGGAGGCCTCCTCAGCCGGCTGTATGGGAAAGAATCTCTTCGGTGCTGATCGTCTGCTGGTCGCCGCGGAAGGGATTGTCTTCGGTGAGGAAGAGCATGCAGTGACACTCCTTGCGTTCCCGCATCGGCACGCAAGGGCAGTTCCAGAACGCCTGGGACACTTCCGCCTGCTTGTCTTCGTAGTGGCGGCAGGGGCAGAGGGCGCCGCCCAGCTGGTCTTTGTGACGGGCGAGGCCTTCCAGGACCACGGCGGTAACGCCGGGATCGCTGCAGAAGTAGGTGCCGGTGCGCTGGGCGTAGGTTTCGGCAAACTTCCGGATCACCTCCAGGCTTTCGCTGGTGGGGGCGGAGGGGGCGGAAACGGATTCGGGCATGGGCTCGGCGGGGAAGCGGGCGAAAGGCTGGTGGCTGGCCTGAAGCGGGGATCGCGGCAAGGGTTTCGCGTGGCCGGCCCCCTTCGAGAAGAAGAAGAGACCCGCTCGCCGGAAGCGATCAACCAGAGTCGATCTGGTGGCGGGAAAGAGCTGCGCGAATTACGAAACCAGGAAGTTTCGTTAATCACCTGAGCCTAGGACAGCGAGACCGCCGGCCGGTGATCCGCGCACATCACCGTTCACTCTCCCCCAGTCGCCAGCGGAGCGTGGCAAGGTGTGAGGAAGGTTGCGTCTCGCCAGACCGGCCTGCTTTTCCATGCCTTCCACCACCCAGGCCCCCACCCGCGAGGCGGTGCTCACGCTGCTGATGCGTCTCGGTGAGGCCACAGCGGCCCAGCTCGCCGAAGCACTCTCGGTGTCGGTTCAGGCAATGCGACGCCATCTGCGCAGCCTCGAAGAAGAAGGCGTGCTTGAGGCCAGCCCCACGCCCGAAGGCCCAGGCCGTCCCAGCAATCACTGGCGCCTCACCCGCCAGGGGCACGATAGCTTTCCTGACAGCGGCGAGAATTTCGCCATCGGCCTGCTGCAGTCGATGGCGGCGAGCATGCCCCGCGATGCCATCCAGACTTTGCTGAAGCAGCAGGCGGTCGCCAAGGCCAGCGTCGATCGACGCCTGATCGGCGAAGGCAGCCTCACCGAGCGGGTGAAGCGGCTGGTGGAGCTGCGTCGCCGCGAGGGCTACATGACCGAATGCCGCCGCGACGGCGACGGGCTGTCCTGGTGCATGAGCGAATTCCACTGCTCGGTCTCCCGCATCGCCGACCAGTTCCCGCTGATCTGCGACCAGGAGCTCCAGCAGATGCGCCACACCTTCCCCGATTGCACCGTGGAACGCGTCCATTGGCGGTTGGAGGGCGGCCACTCCTGCGGCTTCCGGCTCACCCCACGCCCCCCGGCCGCCCCCACCGGCTCCAGCGACCCCCCTGGTAATGGCTGAGGCAGGCCCACTCAGCCACGACGACCTGGCCCTACTCGAAGCCACCCTGCTCCCCGCGCTCGAACGCCACCACCTGCGGCTGCTGGCCCACAGCCTGCGCAGCCTTCAGGAGATCGCCGGCCGCCGCGACGGCGCCCTGCCCAGCCAGCCGGAGCGGGAGCGCTGGGTCAACAACCATCCAGTAGTGGCAGGTGATCCCGGCTTTCGTCAGGCTTTCCTGACGGAACTCGATCGCGCCGCCTGCCAGCTCGACGCCCTCGCCGGGGCCCTGGGCCGCGCGCCGCTTTCGCTGCAGCTCGACGACCTGATCACCTGGGTCGATGGTCTGGCCCGCGCCCGCGTCACCGCGTCATCGCCGCAGCCAGGTTCCCCAGCGCCCCCGTCACCAGGCTGACCCCGGCCAAAGCCAGCACGGCGGCTGCCAGGCCCCGCCAACCAGGCGTGTCGCCTTCCAGCCCCGCCAATGGCAGCGCCATCACAGGCGCCGTTGCCAGCAGCGCCACGGCCAGACCGCCCGGCAGGTGTTGCAGGGCGGTCTGCTGCAGCACGATGCCCGCGCTGGTGCCCAGCAGCGTGGCCAGCAGCACCAGCGGCCAGCGCCGCCAGCCCAGCCGGGGCCGCTGGCCGGGGAGCGGCAACCGCCACAGCAGCGGCAGCATCACCACCGCGGCGGCCGCCAGGCGCAGGGTGGCCGATTCCAGGGGAGTCAGGGCCGAGGCCCGCAGCGCGGCGCGGGCCAGCAGGGCGCCCGTGCTGCCGCAGAGCAGCGCCGCCAGCGCCAGGGCCAGGCCGAGCCGATCCCGCTGCGGCACCAGTGGGGTAGCAGGGGCCTGTCGCGCCACCAGCAGGACCGACAGACAGATCAGCCCCACCCCCAGCCACTGCACCAACGTGGGCACCTCGGCCAGGAACACCACCCCGCCAAGCATTGCCACAGCCGGGCCGCCGGCATCGAGGGTGAGGGTACGGCGGGTGCCGAGCCGGCGCAGGGCCGCCAGATACAGGCTGTCGCCCAGGGCAATCCCCATCACACCGCTCAGCACCAGCAACGTCAGCGGCAGGGGCGCGACGCGCCAGGGACTCAGCAGCACGAGCGGCAGCAGCGTCGCCACCGCCAGCAGGTTCTTCACCAGGTTGAGCTGGGCAGCGCTCAGCGAGGTGGGCAGCTGCCGCCAGAGGCTGCTGGAGGCTGTCCAGCAGAAAGCGGCGGCGAGGGCGGCCAGAACTCCCGTGATGGCCACCGGCAACAGTCGAGGTGGACGGATTGCGATCATCGCTGTAGCCGTCCACCCGCCGTGACCGTTCCGATCGCCGATGCCATCAGCTTTTTCCGGCTGAGTTGCGGCCGCTGGCGTTCCCAGCGCACCAGCCACCACCTGTTGCATCGACGCGCCGAGGGGGGCGGCTCGCTGATCCAGGTGGTGGACGTGAGCGCCGACGATCCCCGCCTGGTGGCCATCGCCGAGCTGCATGGCCAGGATCCCGGCGCCCTGGTGGGGGGCTGCCAGGTGCGCTGGAGCGGTTCGATGGATTGGGATAAGGCCGGAGAGGAGCACCAGGGGGAGTCGGTGTTCGGCCTGATCCCCACCGATGCCCACGGGCGCGAGGGCCTGCTGCTGCGCGACCGCGGCTACGCCGAAACAGCCCCGGTGGCCGGGCGGTTCTGCATGGATGAGCGCGACGGCCTGCTGCTCACCACCGCCTACGAAACGATGAGCTCCCTGGAGCGCTTCTGGTTCCCCAACCCGGATCTGCGCCTGCGCACCAGCACGGTGGAGGGGCTTTCGAACACCGCATCCTTCTGCATGGAAACCCGCTGCCGCGACGACAACGCCCCAGGCAGCGAGGCCGCCGGGGGGGAAGCAGCGTCGGTGGGGGCCGTAACCGGCGATGGCAACGAGAGGCTGTCCGCTTTCGGCTGGTGAGCCGCCGATGTCGCAAACGTTACGGACTGTGAGCCCTGCCCCTTCGCTGACGGGGTCCGCGGGGCCTCACTTCTACGATCCACAGCGACGGATGACGATGCTCGTGTGGCAATTCCGCTTCTGAAGTACGCGCCCACCACCCAGAACTCCCGGGTGAAGGCCTTCCGCGTGGGTTCCGACGAGGACCCGAAGGCTGTCGCGCTCGACAAGGCGATCGACCGTGAAGACCAGAACTTCGTGATCGAGTCGGCTTACCGCCAGATTTTCTTCCACGCGTTCAAGGTTGACCGCGACACGATTCTCGAGTCGCAACTGCGCGATGGTCAGATCACCGTGCGTGATTTCATCCGCGCACTCTGCCTGTCTGACACCTTCACTCGCAGCTTCTACAACCTCAATAACAACTACCGGGTGGCTCGCCACCTTGTAGAGAAGCTGCTGGGCCGCCAAGTGTATGGCAAAGCTGAGGAAATCGCCTGGTCCGCCGTCATCATGACCAAGGGCGTGGCCGGTGCTGTCGACAAGATTCTCGACAGCGATGAATACCTCGAGAACTTCGGCTACGACACCGTTCCGTACCATCGCAACCGGGTGGTCGGCTCCCGCGAGGTGGGTGAAACCCCCTTCAACATCACCACCCCCCGCTACGACGCCTACCACCGGGGCATCCTGGGCTTCCCCCAGATCATCTACACCGGCACCAAGCGCTCCCTGCCCGAGCGCGCGCGTCAGCGCCGTGGTGGCTACCCCGAGGATTACCTCCCCTGGGTGCGCACGCTGCCCGCCCTGCGTGTGGGGGCTGCGTCCTCCGGCAACGCCGGCATGGATTACCTCTCCAAGGTTCCTTATCGCAGCGTCGGACGCTGACAAACCGGCGGGGCCCTGGGCCCCGTCTCCTGGCTCCCAGAGCAGCAAACGGCGGTCCCCCCGCCTTTTTTTGTGTCCAACGCCGCCGAGAGGACACAGGGGCCGTCAGAGCTTGCTGACGCAGCGGCGGGGAACCACGTAAAAACCGGGGATCTACCCCCAGACTGATCCCAAACAAAAGCTGGAGATCAGGTGACCCAGGCCCTCAATGCCCTCGCTCGTATGACGCTCAGGCAACTCCGCCAGATCGCCAGTGATCTGGGTGTGAGCCTGTACAGCCGTAAATCCAAAGACGAGCTGGTCACGGAAATCACCACCCGCCAGCCGTCGGCCCAGGCCGCGAGCACTGGCTTCAGTGAAGCCGCTGCCTCCGGTGGGGCCAGCGGTGAACCCGCATCATCCGCCACCCTGGCGGATCTGGAAGCCAGCTTCGAGCCGGCCCCCCGTCCCACCGCCCAGACCCGGGTGGTGTTCCTGCCGCGCGATCCCCAATGGGCCTACGTGTTCTGGGAAATCGCCGAAGCTGATCGGCGCCAGGCCCTCAATGTGGGTGCCAGCCAGCTCTGCCTGCGGGTCGCCGACGTCACCGGCCTGAGCGAGGGCGCCGCCCATCCCCACACGCTGCAGGAAGTTCCCGTCGACAGCCATGCCTCGGAGTGGTACCTGCCGGTGCCCCTGAGCGACCGCGACTACCGGCTTGAGCTGGGCTATCGCAAGATCGGCGGCGGCTGGATCTCCCTGGCCTTCTCCTCGGTGGCACGCGTTCCCGCCCTTCATCCGAGCGAGCAGATCCTTGATCAGTTCGTGCCCTTTTCCCTTGATGTGGCACCTGCACCGGGCAGCCTGCCCGCTCCCGCCGACTATGCCGACAACGGCCTGCACGAACGGCTCTATCAAACGGCCACCGTGCGCTGGAAACACTTCGGTCGCGGCTCTGAAGCCTTCCACGAAGTGGAGGATTCAGGGGCGGATCATCAGCGGCGCGCTCTCAGCGACTCCGGCGTCGGTGCCTGGGCCAGTGGCCGTAATGAATCTGGCGTGGGTGGAGTGGCTCCCCGCCAGCGCTCCTTCTGGCTCGTGGCTGATGCTGAGCTGATTGTCTACGGCGCCACAGATCCTTCCGCCCAGCTCACGATCGGCTCTGAGGTGGTGCCGCTCTCCGCCGAAGGCACCTTCCGGGTGCAGGTTCCGTTCCGCGACGGCCAGCAGCTCTATCCCATCCAGGCGGTTGCCGCCGATGGCGAGCAAAAGCGCAACATCACCCTGCAGTTTGAGCGCTTCACACCCGAAGACAACAGCAACCCGGCCAGCCAGGCCGTGGCCGAATGGTTCTGACCCCACCGCCCAGCGACGAGTCGGCCGCTACTGCGGCTCACTCTGACTCACGCGCGGCTCTGAAGGCTTTCGTGGCCTTCACCCCGCTGGTGGGAGCGGTGGTACTGCCCCTCGTGGTGCCCGTGCTGATGGTGCGTTTCGGGGTGAGCACCGGTGTGGGCGTAGCAGTGGCCGCCAGCTGCGTGTGGTTTGTGGCCATGCTGCGCACTGCCGAGATGCCTGGCCACCACTGAGCTTGCCCGTTGCGCCCGGTGTTGAGCCGCTGAAGTCGACGACGGACTCATCAGGATCACAGAATCCTGTTCAGTTGATCACCTGCTGGCGATAATCACAGCCTGACGAGGATCTCACCCCCCCCTGACCAGGCGATCAACTCCCTCACGTGTTGCTCTTGAACACCGGAGGAGCTGCATCTCGAGCCTGTGATTACAGGCTGTCAGCTTCCAACTGCCACCTGCAAGCGGCTAAACCCAGACCACTGTCCGCCACTCCTGGTCGCATGCTCCTGTCTGCACGGCGCTGATCATGAGCTGTGCCGAGGGTTTGTTGCTCTCATTGTCTCTATCCAGCGCTCTCTTGCGTTCCCGAGGCATTCGGCCGGCGGTTGCAGCAGAGCGCTGTTGTCTGTACCGAATGGCCGCGGGCTGGGAACGCTCAGCTGAGTTCACGTCGTCCGCCCGTGCCCAAGCCAGTGCCAGCGCACGTGCTCCTTCGCGTCCCTTCGCCGTGCCGGCGACCACCCGCTGCTGGGGTGTTGCCGAACCTCGCAAGGACGCGGCGGAGGTCCGGAGTCACCGTGCTCGCCCTGGGCGGGTTGATGCTCAGCCTGGCCGGTTGCGGCAGCGCGGCGCGCATCATCGGGCAGCCTCCCGCCGATCTGCCCTTGCCGCCGGGCATGGAGGTGGCGTTCAACCACAGGGTTGACCGCCACTACCGCAGCCCGGTCAGTGGCCTGAAGCGCAATGGCGACAACCTCGAGCAGATGCTGCTCGACACGATCGCTCGCGCCCAACGGGAGATCCTCGTGGCGGTGCAGGAGCTCAGCCTGCCGGAGGTGTCACGGGCGCTGGTGGCCAAACAGCATGCCGGGGTCAGTGTGAAGGTGGTGCTGGAGAACACCTACAGCCGGCCGTGGAGCGAAGAGCACCCGGTGGATCTCGACAGCCGCCAGCGCAGCCGGCACCACCAGTTGAAGGGATTGGCGGACAGCAATCGTGACGGGGTGCTCAGCCTGGAGGAACGGCAACAGGGGGATGCGGTGGCGCTGCTGCGGCGCGGCGGTGTGACTCTGCTCGATGACACCGCCGATGGCAGCGCCGGCAGCGGTCTGATGCACCACAAGTTTCTCGTGGTGGATGGCCGCTGGGTGGTGACCGGATCGGCGAATTTCACCCCCTCCTGCATTCACGGTGACCTCAATGATGGGCGCACCCGGGGCAATGCCAACCACCTGCTGCGGATCGACAGCCGCCCCCTGGCGACTGTGTTCAACCACGAGTTTTCCCGCCTCTGGGGCGATGGCCCTGGCGGCTTGCCGAACAGCCGCTTCGGCATCGGCAAGGACAACGGGGACCTCCAGCAGGTGATGGTGGGCCCCACCAAGGTGGAGGTGCTGTTCGCGCCACACCGGCGTCGCGATCCCCGCAACGGCCTCGCCCTGATCGAGACGGAACTTGCCCAGGCGCAGCAGCGCCTCGATCTCAATCTGTTCGTGTTCTCTGCCCAGAATCTGGCCAATCGCATCGCCCAACTGCACCAGCAGGGGGTACGGATCCGGGTGCTGGCAGATCCAGGCTTCGCCACCCGCTCCTTCTCGGAGGTGCTCGACCTGCTGGGCCTGGCCATGGCCGATCACCGCTGCAAACGGGAAGCGGGCAACGCGCCCCTGGCCCATCCCCTCGCTGGGGTCGGCACGCCGCGGCTGGCCCGGGGCGACAAGCTGCACCACAAGGTGGCGGTGATCGATGACCGCAGCGTGATCACCGGCTCCTTCAACTGGAGTCCATCAGCGGCCCATGGCAATGACGAAACCCTGATGATCATCCGCTCACCGCAGCTTGCCGCCCACTTCAACCGCGAAATGGATCAACTGTGGCAAGGGGCCGAGCTGGGGCTGACGCCACGACTGCAGCGCAAGCTTCAGCAAAGCAGGCAACGCTGCGGCATCGGTGATCAGCGCAGTTGATGCGGTATGAAGCCATCCCAGCGCCGGATCCGTAGCAGCGCTACAGCCATGCCAACGCTGGAGTCTTCAGGCTGTTGGCAGGTTGTGAACGAGTAGTGAGCGCGCAGTGCAACAGACGCCTGTCAATGCTGATGGCGGAGGGAAAGTTCTAATGCCAATGGCAACAGGCCACTGGCACAACGAGTAGCACCGGGCTGATCGCGCCGTTCTCAGCCGGAAAGCTTCCAGGCCAGGCGCTCCGAAAAGTCGTGGAGATAAGCGGCTGTGACGGCAGAAAGGCCCACCATCTGCATCACGGAAAGCGGATCCAGCGTCTCTCTATACGAACAGGGTGCACACCAATGCCTTGCACCCCACCCACGCAATTCATCCACATGGGTCCCACCATGGGTCTGGGCGGCCCTGCGCCCCACCGACCGCCACCCGGCCGCTCCACCCCTTGCCCGTCGCCTCCTCCGCCGCTGCTGCCCCTTCCCGCAGCAATGTTGTGATCGTGGGCGCCGGCCCTGCCGGTGCCTCCCTTGGCCTGCTGCTGGCGGAGCGGGGCCTGAGGGTCACGCTGGTGGAGGCGACCCGCCGCTTCGATCGCCAGTTCCGCGGCCAAGGGCTGATGCCCTGCGGGCTGGAGGCGCTCGCCCAGATGGGTCTGGAGCCCCTACTGGCCGGTCTGCCCCAACGGGCGCTGGCGGGGTGGTCGTTCTGGATCAACGGGCGCGAGCTGTTCGACGCCGCCGAGCCACTGGGCAGCACAAGACCGTGCACGCTCGTGCCCCAGCCAGCCCTGCTGGAGGCGCTGGTGCAGCGGGCCTGCCGGAACGAGAGCTTCAGCTGGAAGCCGGGGGAAACCGTGCAGGGCCTCGTGCGCCGACAGGGGCGCGTCGATGGGGTGCGGCTCACCGGCGATCGGGTGCTGGCCGCCGATCTGGTGATCGCCTGCGATGGCCGCAGCTCGGGCCTGCGGCGCGCGGCCGGCCTGCCGATCGTCAGCGCTCCCAGCCCGATCGACGTGCTCTGGTTCCGGCTGCCCGCCCAGCCGCGCTGCAGCGCCGACAACCGCTTCATGGTGCTGCTCGGCCCCGGCGGCGGCTGCAGCGTCTTTCCCGCCGCAGAAGGCGGCGAGCTGCAGCTGGGCTGGCTGGTGGGCCCTGGCGAGCGGATCACGCGCACGTCGCTGGAGTGGGCAGAGGCCTTCGCCGCCCTGGCGCCCGACTGGCTGGCCGCCCACGTTCGGGCCCATGCCGCTGCGATCCGGGGTCCGGAGGCGCTGTCGGTGCAGGTGGGCTGCTGCCCGCGCTGGCAGGAGCCCGGCCTGCTGCTGCTCGGAGATGCCGCCCACCCGATGAGCCCGGTGCGGGCGCAGGGCATCAACATGGCGCTCCGCGACGCGATCGTGGCGGCCAACTGGCTGGTGCCGCCGCTGCAGCAGGGCGCCGGCCCGCAGGCCATCGATGCGGTGCTGCCCCGGATTCAGCAGGAGCGGCAGGCGGAGATCCAGCTGGCGCAGCGGGCCCAGCAGGCCGAGGCGGCCCAGGGCGATCTGTTGCGGCGGCGGCCGGAGCTGCGCGCTCTGCTCGCGCCACTGGCGCCCCTGGCCGGCCCCCTGGTGAAGGCGCTCTGGGTGCGGCGCCAGGCACCGCTGCGCGACGGCTTCCTGCCGGTGCGACTGCGCGTGTGACCAAGGCGACACCCCAGCATCACGGCCGCTGCAGTCATGATGAGCGGGCTGCCCCTCCGCGCCCCATGTCCCGGCACCGCCTCCCCATCTGGCGCTACGCCTTCTCCCGAAGGCTCCCGCCATGGACTGGACCTGTGGGAGCCGGCTGGCTGCTGGGCGGTTGGCTGGCGGCTGGAGCCCTGACGGGGGCCAGCCCCGTCGCCGCGGCCAGGCCCAAGCCGCCGGCGTTTCCCACCACGGCGGAGTTGCGCACGATTCAGCTGGCCACCTTCGCCTGCTCCCGCGAGAACGGTGCCGAAGCCTGCAGCCGCGCCCGCAGCCTCGCGGATCCGCTGATGGACAACCCCCTGCTGCCCTCCTTCTGTAAGGACACGGTGTGGAGCATCGTGCAGCAGGCCGAGCCGGCCGCCACCAACAGCTTCCAGCGCCGCGACGACCTCGACCGGGCGGGTGAACAACTGCTCAAGCGCTGCCAGCAACCCAGCGCCGCCAGCACCAGGAAGCAGGACGACGGCCCCCGCCGTCCTCCCGCCGCTGGTGGGCCCGGGTCCGGCAGCGGCCGGCCCGCCGGCGCCGGTGGCTCCTGAAGCAGGTCAGTCCCAGTCGTAGCTGAGGCGGGAACCGGGCATCCGTTCGCTCAGCTCGGCAAACACGGTGGCGAGGATTTCAGGACCGCAATCAGGATGGGCCCGCACCTCCTTGACCAGACGCTTCACGTCGGATTCGGAGAGGCCGCGGTACTTGATCACCTCATCCACCTTGGTGCGGAAGAGATCCAGCAGGGCCTGCTGCTCCGCGGTCAGGGGCTTGCCGCCGGTGCGTTCGATGTCCATCGGCGGTCAGGGTTGGGTGTGAGGGCCTGCAGGCGGGGCTGCCAGCGCCAGCAGCTGGCGCGCTGTCGTTTCCATGAACGTCACCGACCAGCCGGTGGTGACCACCACGCGATCAGCCAGCTCACAGAGCGGCGAGGCGGCACCGGCGCAGCTGGCGGAGAGCCCCAGGAGTGCGTTGGTGAGCTTGCCGCGCAGGCAATGCTCCGTGCCGGATTGATCGAGCACCGCCTGGGCGGCCTCCCGGGTGCGGTTGATCGCCTGGGCGAGGGCAGGCGATGGAGCAGCCGCAGGAACACCGCCACGGGCCGGGAGGGAAGGCGCTCCCACCAGGGCGACGGCGGCCAGCAGGGACGTCACCAGGGCGGATCGGCCCCGCGGACGACACAGGACGGGAGTGAACAGGGTCACGGGCCTGAAAAGCGAAGGGGGGTGTCCTTGCGCACGCTACCGAGGTCGCTCGGATCTGCCTCATAGGAGGCAGGGTTACGTTGGACCCCCACACAGTTGGCCCGATGACGAGCAGCGCTTCCGCAGGCTCTGTTGCCTCCTGCCGCGTGACGCTGGCCAGCCCGTTCACCGACCAGAAACCGGGCACCTCCGGGCTGCGTAAAAGCACCAGGCAGTTCCAGCAGCCCCACTACCTGGAAAGCTTCGTGGAAGCTGTGTTCCGGGTGCTTCCTGGCGTGGAGGGCGGCACCTTGATCCTCGGGGGCGATGGCCGTTACGGCAACCGCCAGGCCATTGATGTGATCTGCCGCATGGGCGCCGCCCACGGGCTGGCCCGGCTGATCACCACCACAGACGGCATCCTCTCGACCCCCGCCGCCTCCCACCTGATCCGCAGGCACGCGGCGGTCGGCGGCATCATCCTCTCGGCCAGCCACAACTCCGGCGGTCCCGACGGCGACTTCGGTGTGAAGGTGAACGGGGCGAACGGTGGCCCGGCGCCGGAATCGATCACTGACGCCATCTACGCCGTCACCCAGACCCTCGACGGCTACCGGATCGTGGAGGGCAGCCCCTTGCCATTGGAGGCGCCCGGCACCCACCACATCGGCGGATTGCAGGTGGAGGTGATCGACGGCGTGGACGACTATCTGACGCTGCTGCAGAGCCTGTTCGACTTCGACGCGATCGCCGACCTGCTGGCGGGTGACTTCCCGGTGGCCTTCGATGCCATGCACGCCGTCACCGGCCCCTACGCCCGCCGCTTGTTCGAAGGGCTGCTGGGCGCACCCGCAGGCACGGTGCGCAACGGCATCCCCCTCGAGGATTTCGGCGGCGGGCACCCCGACCCCAACCTCACCTACGCCCATGAGCTGGCGGATCTGCTGCTGAAGGGCGATGCCTACAGCTTCGGCGCCGCCTGCGATGGCGATGGCGATCGCAACATGATCCTGGGCCGCCGCTGTTTCGTGAACCCCAGCGACAGCCTGGCGGTGCTCACCGCCAACGCGACGTTGGCACCGGGATATGCCAGCGGCCTGGCGGGTGTGGCCCGCTCGATGCCCACGAGCGCCGCGGTGGATGTGGTGGCCGCCGAGCTGGGGCTCCCCTGCTACGAAACGCCCACGGGCTGGAAGTTCTTCGGCAACCTGCTGGATGCCGGCCGGATCACCCTCTGCGGCGAGGAAAGCTTCGGCACCGGCAGCAACCACATCCGCGAAAAAGACGGGCTGTGGGCGGTGCTGTTCTGGCTGCAGATCCTGGCCCGACGCCGCTGCTCGGTGGCCGAGGTGATGGCAAGCCACTGGGCACGCTTCGGCCGCCACTACTACTCCCGCCACGATTACGAAGCCATCGCCAGCGACCGCGCCCACGGCCTCTACGACCGCCTGCATGGCCTGCTGCCCTCCCTGAAGGGCACCGGCTTTGCCGGCCGCTCGATCGCCACCGCCGACGACTTCAGCTACGACGATCCGGTGGATCAATCAACGACGCGGGGGCAGGGTCTGCGCCTGCTGCTCGACGACGGCAGCCGGGTGGTGTTCCGCCTCTCCGGCACCGGCACCCAGGGCGCCACCCTGCGCCTTTACCTCGAGAGCTTCGTGCCCTCCGGCGGCAACCTGGCCCAGGATCCCCAGGCGGCCCTCGCCGATCTGATCAACGCCGCCGATGGCCTGGCCGAGATCCGCAGCCGCACCGGCATGGATCGGCCCACGGTGATCACCTGATCGGCGGTTCGATCCGGCGCGGGCCTGGGTCTTGTTCTGGGCCTAGGCCTAGGCCGGGTCCTGGTTCTGGGCCTTGGCCGGGAACTGGACCTGGGACTGTGCCTGGATCTAGTTCTGTGCCTAGGGCAGGGATTCCGCCTGTATCTGGTTCAATGCCTGGACCTAAAACTGGGACTGGGCCTTCTTACGGCTTGGCATCGTCTCCAACTCAATCCTCCGGGGCGGCTGCATCGTCCGCGGGGTCAAGCTCTGCCGTCGTCGATCTGGTTGCCGCCGAGCTGGTGGCATCCTGCTGGGCAAGCTGCGCCGACAGGGCCCGGATCGCCTTCTTGACGGTGCGATAGGGCTTGCCGTGGGGGGTGAAGCCATAGCGCGAGAGCTTGGCCAACAGCTCATCGGCGCTTACCACGAACACCGGAAACAACTGACGGCGCTGGAACTCGGCCTGGAGATCCATCAATGTCTTGGCAGCTGAATAATCCACCGCATCGATGCCGGAAGCATCGATCACCAGCCCCTTGAGATCCGGGCCATTCAGTGTGATCAGATTCAGAACCTCCTCCAGGAAGGCGCTGGCGTTGGCATAAAACAGATTCGCCTCGAAGCGATAGGCCACGATGCCCGGCGCTGCAAACACCCCCGCCGCCACCGGCACCGTGTGCCAGCCCCGCTCGGCGTCATGGGCCCACAGGCGCGTTCGGGGCCTGTAGGTGTGGCGCACCTGATCGATCAACGACAGGCCCACCGCCAGCAGAATCCCCTGCATCACGCCAAGCAGCGCCACACAGAGGGCGGTGAGGATGGCAATCACGAACTCGCTGCGCTGCAACCGGTAGAGCTCACGCAGGCCACGAAGATCGATCAACTTCAGGCCGATCACAAACACGATCGTCGACAACACCACAGCTGGGAGAAAGCCGAGCGGATCGGTGAAAAAAGCCAACACCGCCAGCACCACCGCGGCCATGGTGAGGTGCGCCACCTGGCTGCGGCCGCCGGCGGCATCCAGCATTTCCGTCTTGGTGGGGCTGCCGTTGACCACGAACGTCCCGGAGAGCGCCGCGCCCAGGTTGGCGATGGCCAGGCCGATCAGATCGCCATTCTGATCCACACGTTCGTGATGCCTCTGGGCATAGGCCCGGGCCGTGGCAGCACTCTGGGCAAGAATCACCACAAAGCAGGAAGCGGCGGTGGTGAGGGCCTGATTGAGCTGGGCGGCCTGCAGCGTGGGCCAGGCCAGCTGCGGCAGGCCATGGGGAACCGCACCCACCACCTCCAGGCCGTGGTGCTGGAAATCGAGCGCGGCACTGGCCACGATCGTGGCCACCACCGCGATCAGAGCCCCGGGCAGCCGCGGCGACCAGCGCTTGCAGCCAGCGATCACCGCCAGCACCAGCACCGCCAGCAGCATGGACACGCCGCTGGTCTGCCCCAGCCGCTGCAGCACCGAGAGGATCTGCGCGAACGATCCGTCCCCTTGCTTCTCCAGACCCAGCAGGCCGCTGAGCTCGCCGGCGGCCACCTGCAGGCCGATCCCAGTGAGCAGGCCGATCAGGGCACTGCGGGAGAGGAAGTCTGCAAGAAAGCCCAGCCGCAGCCAGGTGGCGAGCACAAGCATGGCCCCCACCAGCAGGGCTACCGCCGAGGTGAGCTGCACATAGGCGCTGGAACCTGGCGCCGCCACCGCGCTGAGCGTGGCCGCCAGGATCGCGGCGGTGGCGGAATCGGCCGCCACCACCAGCTGACGGGAGGCGCCGAACACGGCAAAGGCCAGCACCGGGATCAGCAGGGTGTAAAGCCCGGTCACCACAGGGGTGTGCGAGATGCGGGTGTAGCCCATCACCTCGGGAATGGCCAGAGCCGCCAGGGTGAGCCCAGCCAGCAGGTCGTCGGCGAGGCCGGTGCGGTGCAACGGCAGTACACCCCGCAGCAACGCCATACCCAGCCAATGCGGGCCGTCCGTGTGCGGGGCGGGCCGGTGGAGGGGCTCGCGGCCGGCCCTCAGAAGTCGTCTCCGCGTTCGTCCAGTGGCGCACCGGGCTGGCCGCGGCGGGTGAGGCTGATCTGCCGCAGCGTTTCTCCCCAGGCACCGCAGAAGCCCGCCATGCCGATCACCAGAGCCCAGAAGCGGGGGTGGATCGCCGGCAGAAGTTCACCAGGGGTGCGCGAGGCGTGGTGGGCCAACACCAGCAGCACCAGCACGGCGAGGGCATAAAGACATCCCGCCAGGGCGATGCGGCGGCGATCCACCCGCAACTGGCGGCGCGGACGGTAGCCGGCAGGGCGGGGCAGGGGCATCTCAGGCGGCCGGGCCTGACGGCAGCACCGGTTCGGTGGCCTGGCTGGCGGGGAACCAGGAGGCTTCCAGCTGCTTCATCAGCACATAAAAGGAGGGCACCACAAACAGGCTGAGCACCGTGGCCACCAGCAAGCCACCGAAGATCACGGCCCCAAGCGACTGCTGGCTGAGGGCGCCGGCGCCGCTGGCGACCAGCAGGGGGAAGAAGCCGGCCAGTGCCGCCATTGCCGTCATCAGGATCGGGCGCAGGCGGGAGCAGGCGGCCGCCATGGCCGCTTCGGCGGAGCTCATGCCCTGCTCCATGCGCTGGTTGGCCAGATCCACGATCAGGATGCCGTTCTTGGCCGCCAGGCCGATCAATGTCACCAGGCCCACCTGGGCGTACACGTTGTTCACCTGGCCGCGCAACACCAGGAACATCAGCGCCCCGAGCATGGCCAGGGGCACCGTCATCAGGATGATCAGCGGATCGATGTAGCTGCCGTACTGAGCGGAGAGCACCAGGTACACCACCACGATCCCCAGCGCGAACACCAGGATGGCCAGGGCGCCGGCCTGCACCTCCGACCGGGTCAACGCCGACCAGGCTGAGCCGATGTTGGCGAAATTGAGCCGGCGGAACACCGCCGCGATCGTGTCGATCGCCTGGCCACTGCTCTTGCCGGCGGCCTCCACCCCCTGAATCAGCACGGTGCGATAAAGATCGAAGTGGCTGATGATCGGCGGGGCGCTGTCGAGGCGGGCCTTCACCACGTTGGAAAGAGGCACCAGCCCACCGGAGCGGTTGCTCACATAGAGATTGTTGAGGTCCTGGATCATGGTGCGGTGGCTCGCATCGGCCTGGACATACACCTGCCGGTATTGCTGCTGCTCGTAGGTCTGGTTCACGAAGCTGCCGCCCGTGAGGGTACCCAGGGCCTCCATGGCGGCGCTGAAGTCGATGTCGAGCGAGGCCATGCGGTCGCGGTCCACGTCGAGGCGCCACACCGGCGCATCACTGACGAACTGGGTATAGAGGTTGCCGAAGGTGCCGGTGCCCCTGGCCTTGGCGATCAGTTGCTTGGCGAGGCCGGCCAGTTCGGTGGGGCTGTAGCCGCCATTGCTGAGGTCGTTGAACTGGAAGGAGAGGCCCCCCTGAGCGCCGAAGCCAGGCACGGCCGCGGGCGCCTGAGCGAGCACAATCGCCCCGGGAATCTTGGCGAAGGCCTGGTTCATCCGCCCGATGATGGCATTCGCCGATTGCTTCGGACTGGTGCGTTCCTCGATCGGCTTGAAGCCGAAGAAGAAGATGCCCTGGTTCAACGAGCCGCCGTTGAATCCGGCCCCTCCCACCAGTTCTCCGGACACCACATCAGGCTCCTTGGCGATGATCCTGCGGGCCTCATCCGCCACCGCCATGGTGGCCTCGATCGACGACTGGGCCGGCAACTGGATGATGCCCAGGCCATAGCCCTGGTCTTCGGTGGGAACGAAACCGGTGGGAATCAGCACGAAGGCGGCGCCGGTGAGCAGCACCCCGCCCAGCAACGCCGCCAGCACCAGCCGCCGAAGCCGGATCACCTGTTGAAGCAGGGCGGCATAGCCACGGGCCACCTGATCGAACACCTTGTTGAAGGCCGTGAAGATGGGCATCAGGAAGGTGCCCACCACGGCCCCCACCAGGCCCAGCACCACAGCCAACAGCCAGCCGCCGGCCAGGGTGCCGTACAACGCACCGAAGGCCCCGCCGATCGCCGTCCAACGCCAGCCCCTGGGTTCGGTTTTGCCGCCACCGAGCAGCAACGCCGATTGCAGCGGCTTGCCGGTGATCGCATTGAAGGTGGACACGATGATCGAGAAGACGATCGTGAGCGCGAACTGCCGGTAAATCACGCCGGTGGCGCCCGGGAAGAAGGCCACGGGCACGAACACAGCCAGCAGCACCAGGGCGGTGGCCAGGATGGCGCCAGTCAGTTCCTTCATGGCATTGGAGGCCGCCACAAACGGTGGGTCGCCGGCTTCGATGCGCGCCGACACGGCCTCCACCACCACGATCGCGTCATCCACCACCAGGCCGGTGGCCAGGATGATGCCCAGGAGCGTGAGTTCGTTGATCGAAAAGCCGAACGCCTTCACGAACACCATCGCCCCCAGCAGGGCGATGGGCAGGGCGAGGGCCGGCACAGCCGTGGCCTTCCAATCCTGCAGAAACAGGAAGATGATCAGCAACACCAGCACCACAGCATCGCGCAGGGCATCGAGGGCCCCTTCGATCGAGGCATTGATGAAGTCGGTCTGGTCGAACACCTTCTCCAGCACCACACCTGGCGGAAGGGAGTTGCGGAACTGGGTGAGCACCTCATCCACCGCATCAGCTGTGGTGATTGCATTGCTGCCAGGCAGCTGGATCACCCCGAAGCCCACCGATGGGTAGCCGCTGATGGCATTGATGGCGGCCTGATTGAAGTTCTGAAAGGCATATTCTGCGCGGCCCACATCACCCAGACGAATCAATCCGCCGTCGGGGCCCTTGGAGAGAATGAGTTTTTCGAATTCACCAACTGTCTCCAGGTTGCCGTTCACCAGAATCGGGAAGGTGGAGCGGTTGGTGGGCAGTGAGGGCGGGCCACCCACGCTGCCGGCAATCACCACCACGTTCTGAGATTTCAGCGCATTCACCACATCGGTGATGGAAAGGTTGAAACGGGCCAGCCGTAGTGGATCCACCCAGAGGCGGAAGGCGGGATCACTGGCCCCGAAGATGTTCACCTGGCCGACACCATCCGCGCGCGTGAGCGGATACACAAGATTCAGTTGCAGGAGCCCGTTCAAGAAGGTGCCGTCGAACTGGCCTTTGGTGGACGTGAGGTTGTAAACGAGGAGGTAGCTGCCGGAGGTCTGCTGAACCGTGACCCCTTGAGCATTCACCTGGGGCGGTAATTGCGGGGTGGCGGTCTGAACGCGGTTCAGCACGTTCACCTGATCGATGTCCGCGTTCGTGCCCGGCTTGAAGTAGACGTTGATCTGGCTGCTGCCCTCCCCGGTGCTGGTGGAGGTGATGTAATCCATCCCCGGCGCCCCATTGATCTGCTCCTCAAGCGGGCCGGTCACGGCGCTTTCCACCGTGAGCGCATCGGCCCCGGGCAGGTTGGCGTTCACCTGAATCGTGGGCGGAGCGATGTCCGGCAGGTTCTCGATCGGCAGCAGGGGCAGGGCGATCACGCCTGCCAGCAGGATGAGCACACTGCACACCGTGCTGAGCACAGGGCGGCGGATGAAGGTGTCCGAAAGGCTCATTGACGGGCCGCCGGGGGGGCGGAAGCAGGCGCCGCTGCAGCGGCGGCGCGCACAGCCAGGCCACTGCGCAACTGGGCCAGGTTGCCCAGGATCACCGAATCGGTGCTCCGCAGGCCCGAAGCCACCGGGAACATGCCGCCTTGCAGCGTGCCCAGGGTGACGGGCACCTGCACCGCCACCAGGGCACCCGCGGGTGGCGGTGGCTCAATCGGCCGGCCCAGCCGCTGCCGTGCCTCCTCGGGGCTCACAGCCAGGAACACAAAGGTCTTGCCGGCCTGGAGCAGCACCGCCTGCTCGGGAATCGACAACGCGTTGCCCTGCGAGAAGATCAACCTGGCGTTCACCCGCTGGCTGTTGCGCAGCACGCCGTCGTCGTTGGCGAAGGTGGCCTTCACCAGCAGGGTCTGGCGCTCCTTGTCGAGGGACGGGGCCACAAAACTCACGGCGCCGCGGGCCGTGAGCTCGGGGCGATCGGGCGCGCTCAGCACCACGGGCAGCCCCACCTTCACGCGGGCGGCATCGGTGCCCGGCACATCGAGGCGCACCCACAGGCGGGAGTTGTCGACCACGCTGGTGACGACACCGCCGGCACGAACGACATCACCAAGCTTGGCGTTGATGCTGCCCACCTGACCGGTGATCGGAGCCGTGACGTTCTTGTAACCAAGGGTGGCTTTTGAGGACTGCAGCCGATCACGGCTCACCAGAGCCTGGGTGACATAAAAATCACGTTCCTTGGTGGTTACGGCACCCTGCTCGTTGAGAAAGATATAACGCTCGGCGTTCACCAGGTCCTTCCGGGCTTCCGCCCGATCCGAATTGGTGGTGGCCTCCTGCTGCACCTGGTCGAGCCGGAAGAGCAACTCTCCCTTTCTCACCGCCTGTCCCTCCTGCATCGGCATCGCCACGATGCGGCCATCGATCTCTGGAGCGAGCTTGACCTCGCGGATGGCCTCCAGCGTGCTCTGGTAATCGGCGGAGTCGGTGAAGACGGAAGTGCGTGGATTCACCAGCCTGACGGCCGCCGGGGGCTGCTCGGGAACCTTGGCCGGAGCACAGCCAATGAGAGCAACCAGCGAGAGAAGAGAGGATGCCGCCAGAACGGTGGTGGGTGGCCGCAACGGGCTGGTCACGAGTGCGATCAATGTTGACGCACACCAGGGGACCTGTCTACTTCTGCATGGGCGTCGGCGCGTACTGGGAACATGACGGAACGACGAGAGGCGATCAGGGGCGCTTCTGGCTTCCTCCGCCTCTGGAGAACTTGTGGTGGGAAGCAGGATCTGAGGTGGAAACCTGCAGCTGCCGCACCGTCTCCAGAGTGAGGCCGGCAAAGGCCCCGAACCCGCAGAAGATCCCGCAGTAGAGGGCAAAGGAGCGCGTGCTCACCACCACCGGCGTGTGGATCACCACCGCATGCAGCATCACCGCCAAGGCGGCCCCGAGGCCACTGCCAATCAGCCCCGCCATCAGAATCAGGCACCACCATCAACGGCAGCACCTTGGCCACCAGCACTCCGCCGAAAACCACCGGGCCAAAGGAGGACTAGCCAAGGGCACCGGCTCCACTCGCGAACACCAGCGGCAAGAAACCGAACAACGAGGAAACACTGCGCCGGCCTGATCAAGGCCAACTGTGCGGTGAGCACCATCCTCGCCACGCAGGAGGAAGGTGCCCATGAAAACCCGTGTCTCCCAATCCAGATCCGTCCCAATGGGCTGATGAGCAAGAAAAACCGGGGTCAACTGCGGCATCAACAATCCGGTGCTGAAGCCTCACAAGGCAGGGCAGATTTCCTGCCACCAGAGGAGCAATACCGGATGTCGCTTGACACCTGCCTGAGATCGGAGGAGCGAAGCCCCTGGGGACATCCAAATCCAAGGTTCAATAACGGTTACAGGTGCCAAAGTGCACTAAGTGGCCTCAGCCATCAGCAGTGGATTCAGCGGTTGCTGGTCACTGAATGACATTGTGAGAAAACAGATCGAGGGAATTCCTCAAGAGGCTGTAAGGAGAAACGTTCAGGATTGCCTGGTCAGGCCGAAAGCGATGCCACTGCTTCCCAGAAGCCAAGGGGCATGACAAGATCTTTTTGAAACCGGAGTGGTGAACACTCAAGCATGGAGGAGCAGGCTTCTTGGCGAAGCTGAGTATAGGCCTCGTTCAGAGCCTAGCCTAGAGAGATAGCCGAGAGGCGTAAATCAGCCTTGCCCGCCCCATCTGGAGATGCTGACAGGTAAGCCCTCATTGCTCACTGGTAGGCAGAAAATTCCATGCCGCCTATAATGAGAATGAAACTCACCCATCCCCCGCTCAGAGACAACAATCTCAGAGTTCGTCTTTGCCCAGCGAAAGCCAACCGTTTCAAGCCGTTCTCAACCCCCCATGACCGAGCTCATCATAATTTTTGCCGCGGCGGCTTTCGGAGGCTTGTTGGCTTCCTTGATGAAGCAGCCCGTCATTCTTGGGTACTTGCTTGCGGGGGTGATTGTTGGGCCTTTCGAGCTCGGGCTGATCAGTAACTACGAGGAAGTAGAAACAATCGCCGAATTGGGCGTTACGTTTCTACTCTTCACCATCGGAGTTGAGTTCTCCCTCGCTGAACTCAATAAGGTCAAAAAGATCGCATTGGGTGGTGGCGGACTGCAACTGGTCCTCACGATCTCCCTGACGGCTTTGGTCGCCGTGGTGGCGGGCTGGGTCACCTCCGTTCCACAGGGTATCTTCCTCGGCGAGTTGGTGTCACTCTCCTCCACTGCTGTGGTGATCAAGGCCCTGGCAGAGCAGGATGAAACGGCCTCGGCCCACGGGCAGGTGATGCTGGGCATCTTGATTGTCCAAGATCTTGCCCTTGGCCTGATGCTGGCGATCTTGCCGGCGCTGAACAGTCCGATCGAGGAGCTCGGATTTGCCATCGGAATCGCCGTACTGAAGCTCGCGCTGTTTGCCCTAGGGGCGTTCGTAGTGGGGAAATGGCTCATCCCTCCTTACCTGCAGCTTCTGGCCAAGACGGAAAGCCACGAGCTTTTTCTTCTAGGAGTCGTGACGCTTTGCCTGGGCATTGCACTCCTCACGGGCAAGATTGGGCTGTCCACTGAAATGGGCGCATTTGTAGCGGGTCTGATGATTTCAGAGGTCGAGTATTCCGACCAGACCCTCGATTATGTTGAACCGATCCGGGACATCTGTGCGGCTGCATTTTTTGCAGCGATTGGAATTTTGATCGATCCGGTTTTCCTTTGGAACAATCTGCCCCTGATCTTAGGACTTGTCACACTGGTATTGGTCGGCAAATCGTTTATCATTACGCCCTTGGTTATCCTGTTTCGCTATCCGCTGAATACTGCCATCATTGCTGGTCTGGGCTTAGCTCAGATTGGTGAGTTTTCCTTCGTACTGGCAGGGCAGGGTAGCAAATTTGGCTTGATTTCAGAGGATGTCTACTCGTTGATCCTTGGAACAACCGCCGTTACTTTGATCGTCACTCCCTTCGTGCTGCAATGGCTGCCTGCGCTCTTAGCCAAAGCCGAGTCCATACCCTGGTTTACCCAGGCCGATGGCCCCATGGAAATCTCAGAAGATTCGCAATCCCTTCGGGATCATATTGTTGTCTGCGGTTACGGAAGAGTTGGCAGCAACATTGTGAAGCTGTTACGTGAACGCGACTACCCTGTATTGGTGATTGAGCAATCAGAGCAATATGTTCAAAAGTTGAGGGATGCAGAAATACCATACATCTTTGGCAATGCAGCCAGTGCCCTCGTTCTGCAAAAGGCCGGCGTCGATCAGGCCAGAGGCATGGCGATCGCCCTGCCTGATCCCATGAGCATTCGTTTGTGCCTGAAGAGATCCCTTGCGCTCAACCCAGAACTGGATCTGGTGGTGCGTGCCAGCGCAGAGAAAGACATTGAACCCCTGTATCAGATGGGCGCGAAAGAAGTTGTGCAACCAGAGTTTGAGGCAAGCCTAGAGCTATCGTCACATCTTTTTTCAGGTTTGGGATTTCCCTTGGCTGCCATCCAGCAAAACATCCAGCAAATTCGAGATTCTCACTACTCAACTCTGCGTCCAGAGCAATCCAAGGATCAGATCTCTCGAGAGATCAAGGAGGCCACGCGCATGATGAAAAGCAAAATGTATTCCCTGCCTCCCAACTCTGCCTTAGTAGGAAAATCCCTTGAGAAATCCCACATACGCTTGCTTTCCGGGGTCATCTTGATGGCGATTACACGCGCCAGTGGCGAGAAAATCGATTACCCCGAGTCGAACACCCTGATTCAAGAAGGGGATAACTATTTACTCGTAGGAGAAGTTGATGAACTAGCCGCTTTCAAGAAGCTGGTTGAAGGGGGAATAAAGCAGTTACCAGAGGATACCGATTCTTCCCTCTGGATCCTCGTTTCCGAAGGCAGTGAAGTCGTCGGAAAGTCCTTGGCTCAACTTGATTTTCAGAAGCAATTCGGATCCACAATTCAAGCAATCCGTCGCCAAGGAATGTATCTTCGATTTCCGAATGGGAAGTGTGTGATCAAAGCGGGAGACAGATTATTGGTGTTTGGCTCACTGTCTGTTCTTGCTGATCTCGGTCAAAGGATCGCAGCCACGGCAGACATCAAAACAATCGTCTCATATTGAGAGCTTAGTTGGTTTTCACTTACAGACTCTACGGCTAAATCACAACTTCCTCCTGGGTCTCGATCTTGCTTCCCTTCAGGTGCTCCTCTTGCGCGCCTCGATCCAGCCCCGAACCCCTTGGCCTTATTGGTTCCCGCACCCTATTTTGTGACTGGGGCATGTCTGGAACAGGTCGACTGGACTAGGACTGTGGCGCGGGGAGGCCACAGGCAGGGGAAGCCCAGCTCCGGCGTCTGCCTGGTGTCAACGACCGAGGTAGGCGCCACATTCTCATCCATGAAGGGGAGTTCGATCGTTCTCAGGCACGACTGGGTGAACCATCAAGTCAGGTTGCCGATATTCCCCTGGATGCGTCAAGAATCGGGTATTCCAGAAGCAGATCGCCTTCGCGGAACTTATGTTACCGTTTATGAATGCCTATACTGATTGAACCAAAGGATTTCTTGCTATACACAACGAACTTCCTTCAAACCCTAGCCGCTATCTCGCGCACAACCTCCTGCAATGATCAAAGCAAGCGTCTCAATTCGCTCTGAATCCTCCCAGAGCCATTCTCAATTGATTCCCTGGCACAGTCTTGATCTTTCAACGGTTATTTCCCGAGTTAATGTCGATCCCCAGCAGGGCCTCACCAATGCTCAGGCCAAACGGCAACAGGATCGCTTTGGCAAGAATGAGCTGAAAGCCAAGAAGGGCCGCCCTCTTGTGTGGATGTTTCTGATTCAGTTCAAGAATCCTCTTCTTTACATCCTCCTCATTGCTGGTGCCGTCAAGGCCTTCATGGGCTCATGGATTGAGGCGGGAGTGATCACCGGTGTTGCAGTACTGAATGCGCTGATCGCCTTCACCCAGGAATCCAAGGCGGAGTCTGCCATCAAAGCACTGGCATCCTCGGTCACCACAGAGGCGATGGTTCGTCGCAATGGAGAGATGCAGAAGCTGCCATCTGTCGAACTGGTGCCAGGAGATGTGGTACTGCTGGCTTCCGGTGACAAAGTGCCGGCCGACGTTCGCCTTGTGACAAGTCGCAGCCTGCAGATCAATGAATCAGGCCTCACGGGAGAGTCCGTGGCCGTGGAAAAGGATGCAGATTGCAAGGAACTAGGTCCGGAAACGCCTCTGGCTGATCGCATCAACATGGCCTATGCAGGCAGCTTCGTCACCTTCGGCCAAGCTGAAGGCATCGTTGTAGAAACGGGCCAGAGAACCGAGACAGGCCGGATTTCCACATTGATGGATCAAAGCAGCGCACTGACGACACCGCTCACTCGAAAGTTTGAACGATTCAGCAATCTGCTTTTGCGGGCAATTCTAGGGATTGCCATCTTTACGTTCATCGTGGGCCTGGCCTGGGGGAACACCCCGTTCGACATGTTCCAGGCCTCCGTTGCCCTTGCCGTCAGTGCGATTCCCGAGGGACTACCAGCAGTGGTTACCATCACCCTGGCGATCGGTGCTTCGCGGATGGCGGAGCGGCATGCCATCGTCAGGAATCTTCCTGCCGTAGAAACCCTAGGAAGTGCAACAATCATCTGTTCCGATAAAACCGGAACCCTCACCGAAAATCAAATGACTGTGCAGGCTCTTTATGCCGGCGGTCATCACTACCAATTCATCGGTGATGGCTATGTTCCCAAGGGAGATCTACTCAATTCGGATGATGAACCGATCGAGATCACCCAGATGCCGCTTGCCGTACGAGACTGTTTGCTCGCCGGTGTGCTCTGCAACGATTCTGAACTAGCTCATGAAGGCAAGACCTGGAGCATCGTGGGCGATCCCACCGAAGGCGCTCTGCTGGTTTCTGGCGGCAAGGTCGGCCTTGATCGCGCCCAGCTCGCCAAAACGCATCCCCGCCTCGACAGCATTCCCTTTGAATCCGAATATCAATACATGGCAACCCTGAATCAGTTGCCGATGGAGGCAGGCTGCTGGATCTGGATGAAGGGGTCCGTCGAATCCCTGATCAAGCGCAGTGATTCGATTCTTGATTCGGAGGGAGGTGTTCTTCCGATCAACAAGGAACGTCTCACCTTGCAGGCTGAGCGAATGGCTTCGAAGGGTCTGCGCGTGCTGGCTTTTGCAAAGAAACCGCATTCGAGCACCACGATCGATCACGATGCTCTGGCTTCGGGGCTGGTCTTCCTCGGTCTTCAGGGAATGATCGACCCACCACGCTCCGAGGCCATCCAATCCGTACAGGCCTTCCACAGCGCCGGCGTCGACGTGAAAATGATCACCGGTGATCACAAGGTCACCGCTGTGGCGATCGCCAATCGCCTGAAACTCAGTCAACAGGAGACAACCGCGGCTTTCAGTGGTCAAGAGCTCTCAGATCTGGACAAGACCGCTTTCATCGATGCCGCCCTGGAGGGAAGCGTCTTTGCCCGTGTTGTTCCGGAGCAGAAGCTTCGCCTGGTTCAGGCTCTGCAGTCCCGCGGTCACATCGTTGCCATGACCGGTGATGGTGTGAATGATGCGCCTGCCTTGAAACAGGCGGACATCGGTATCGCCATGGGAATCACCGGAACGGAAGTGGCGAAGGAACCTGCAGACATGGTGCTCACTGACGACAACTTTGCTTCGATTGAAGCGGCCGTCGAGGAAGGCAGGAATGTGTTCCAGAACCTGCTGAAAGCGCTTGCTTTCCTGTTACCGGTCAATGGTGGCCTCGCCGCAAGCGTGTTTCTGAGCGTGATGGCCGGACGTGGCAACTTCCTGCCGATTCAGCCGCTTCAGGTGCTCTGGATCAACATGATCATCTCGATCACGATGACGGTTCCCATCGCTTTCGAGCCCAAGCCCTACGACCTGATGGAGCGCCCGCCCCGCTCTCCCCAGCAGCCATTGCTGTCAACACCCCTGCTCCAACGCATCGCCCTGATTTCCACGCTCAACCTGATCTTCATCTTCGGCATCTTCGCCTGGATACGCGAATCCAGTGGCGATCTCACCTTGGCCCGCACGATGGCGATCCAGACGCTGGTCACGGGCTTGGCGATCTACCTGTTCAGCCTCAGCCAGTTCTGGTCTTCTCTGATTGCACGCCTGCGCGGACGCAAGGTTCAGCTGGGCAATTTCTCACGCATCGGCTTCGGCATCATTGCTGCCTTTCTGCTGCAGGTGCTGTTCAGTCAGTGGCGCGTGATGAATCTGCTGTTCGAGACAACGCCGATGACGGCCAACCAATGGCTTGCCTGCTTCGGTCTGGCCTCGCCGATGCTGGTGGTGGCCCTGCTCGCCAACCGCTGGCCCGTCAACTGGACCCCTCCCCAGCGCACCATCACAGGAGTTGGTTGATCCGCTTGCAGCCAGCCGTAGCCCCTCAGAGAAAGCCAAGATCGGGCAAGAACAACAGCCCCGTCGTCCAAGATCCGAGAGTGAGCTTGATGGCCATCAACTCCTTGGGCGGCCCTATCCAGCCACCACTCCCAGCACTCTTGGCAAGATCGAGGCGCGTCACGTGATGGCCAAGTCAACCACCCAAAGCATGCAGCCCAGGTTGCCGCCCACCGATAGAAAGAAGAGCCCCCTAAGACACCTCAACTAAAGCAAGGGAACATATCGAAGATCACCCGAGATCAGATGACTGACCAGGATCTCTGGGCCCCTCGGGATTATGTCGCGGTGAGGGCCGAGGAGAAGAGCGGGGGAAGGTGCGCGGGTAGCGGTGGTAAGCAGGATCGGGGTTGCCCGCCTGCAGCTGACGCACCGTTTCAAGGGCGAGTCCGGCCACAGCCCCGAAGGCGGTAAAGATCACGAAGAAGATCACATAGGTGCGTGGGCTCACCTCCACAGGGGTGTGGGTCACCACCGCATGAAGCATGAAGGCAATGGCCGCCCCGAGGCCTGCGCCGATGGCAGCTGCCAGCAGGATTACGCGCGTCCGCAGCCGGGCCTGGGGCGCCGCCATCAGGGTGAGGCTCCTTCGATCGCCCCAGCCTCAGGAGCCTCCTTCGGCGGAGCGGGAGGGGGCGGCACAAGCTGCTTGACCACCACGTAGAACACCGGCACCACCAGCAGCGACAGCACCGTAGCCACCAACAGGCCGCCGAACACCACCGTGCCCAGAGAGGACTGGCCGCGGGCACCGGCCCCACTCGCAAACAGCAGCGGCAGGAAGCCGAACAACGACGAAACGGCCGTCATGATGATGGGCCGCAGGCGGGAGCGGGACGCCTCGCGGGCCGCCTCCAGAGCGCTGGCGCCGGCGGCCATGCGCTGGTTGGCGAGATCCACGATCAGGATGCCGTTCTTGGCCGCCAGACCGATCAGCATCACCAGCCCCACCTGGGCGTAGATGTTCAGTTCGTAGCCACGGGCCCCGAGGAACGCCAGGGCCCCGAGCATGGCGGTGGGCACGGTCATCAGGATGATCAGCGGATCGCTATAGCTCTCGTACTGAGCCGCCAGCACCATGTACACCACCAGGATGCCGAGGGCGAAGATCACCACCGCCAGGGCCCCCGCGCTCACCTCCTCCCGGGCGATGCCGGTCCAGTCGTAGCCGATGCCGGGCACATCCAGGCTCTGGAACAGCCCCAGGATCCCCTTGATCGCCTGGCCCGAGCTGCGCCCCGGCGCCGCCGAGCCCTCCACCCGGATGGCGCGGAAGAGGTTGAAGCGGGGAATGATCGAGGGGCCGGTGACCGGCTCCACCGTGATCACCTCGGCCAGCGGCACCGGTTCCCCTTTGGAGTTAGTGACGAAGATGGCCTGCAGCCGCTGGGGCGTGGCCCGGAAGGGGCCATCTGCCTGCACAAACACCCGCCGCACCCGGCCCTCCTGGAACGTGTCGTTCACATAGACCCCGCCGAAGTAGAAGCTGAACACCCGCATCGCCTGGCCGTAGTCGAGGCCGAGTGTGGCGAGGCGATCACGGTCCACCGTGACGGCCAGCTGGGGGGACTCGGCGCTGAACTGGGTGAACACACGGCTGAACAGGGGACGGCCATCCGGCCGTGCCTGGTTGGCCTTGCCGATCAGCTGGCCCGCCACCCCGGCGAACTCGGGCAGGTTGAGGGCCCCACCGCTCTGATCCAGCAGCTGGAACTCGAAACCGCCGGAGGCGCCATAGCCAGGAATGGCCGGGGGCTCCACCACAAACACACGGGCGCCGTCGATCACCGAGAGCTTGCGGTTCAGCCGCTCCACGATCGAGTTCACCGACTGGTCTGCGTCCCCGCGATCGTCCCAGTTCTTGGTGCCGAAGAAGAACAGCCCCCGGTTGGGAGCATTGCCATCGAGGCTGGCGCCGCTGAAGATCGCCGCCGAGGTGATGTCCTGTTCAGTGCGCAGGATCTCGGCCACCTGGGCATTGACCTGGCTGGTTTTCTGGACCGAGGTGCCATCCGGGGCCTGCACGAAGCCGATGGCATAGCCCTGATCTTCCACCGGTACAAAACCGGATGGGATGGCGTTGAAAGCGACACCGGTGAGCACCACCCCCCCCACCAACACCGACATCACCAACTTGCGGTGGCCCAGCGCCCAGCCAAGGGCACCCTCGTAGCGGAGCTCAAAGCCGGCATAGAAGCGGTTGAACCCACTGAATATCGGCGGGGTGAACCAGCCCAGGGCCAGGCCAAGCAGGCCAAACAACACGATGGGGAGGGGGTTTGCGAAACCACCGCTGAGCAGCAACCCATAGATGGCGCCGATCACCGCGCCGGCGATGGCATAGGTGCGGCGCCCAGGGGGTGGGCTCTCCCGGGCCAGCAGCAGGGCCGAGAGCATCGGCGAAAACGTGAGCGCGTTGAAGGTGGAGATCGTTACCGCGAAGAGGATCGTGGCGGCGAACTGCTTGTAGATCGTGCCGGTGGCGCCTGGGAAGAACAGCACCGGCAGGAACACCGCAAACAGCACAAGGGATGTGGCGATCACGGCACCGAACAGCTCGTTCATGGTGGCCATGGCGGCTGCCACGGCCGAGAGCCCCTCCTTCTTTTTGGTTGAGGTGTCCTCGATCACGGTGATGGCGTCATCCACCACCAGGCCGGCGGCCAGCACCAACCCGAACAGGGTGAGCTGGTTGAGCGAGAAGCCGAAGGCCTTGACGAAGGCAAAGGTGCCCACGAGGGCCACAGGAATGGCGATCCCCGGCACCATCGTGGCTTTCCAGTCCTGCAGGAACAGGAACAGAATCAGCACCACCAGCAGCACCGCATCCCGCAGTGCTCCGGTCACCCCCTCGATCGAGGCGTTGATGAAGTCGGTGTTGTCGTAGATGATCTCCTTTCGAATGCCCGGCGGCAGGGTGGCTTCGAAGGTGTCGATCACCTCCTTGACACCGTTGGAAACCTCCAGGGCGTTGCTGCCGGTGAGCTGGTAGACCGCCAGGCCCACGGACGGCACCCCCCGCAGGTCGGTGGCCCCCACATCGAAGCTTTCACCGCCCAGCTCAACGCGGCCCACGTCGCTGAGGCGAATCAGGCCCCCATCCTGGGTGGTGCCCAGGATCATGCGCTCGAATTCCTCGTTGGTGCGCAGCCGCCCCTGCAACTGCACCGTGAAGGTGAACATCTGGCCGTCGGGCGCCGGCGCACCGCCCACCCGGCCGGCCGGCACCAGCCGGTTCTGGGAACTGAGGGCTGCCACCACATCGGCTGACGTGAGCTTGTTGACGGCCAGCCGGTCGGGATCAAGCCAGAGGCGGACCGCCAGCTGGCGGTTGCCGAAATACGCGATGCTGCCCACGCCCCGTACCCGCCGGAGGGCATCGGTGAGCCCTTGATCCAGCAGGCCGCTGATCGTCTCGATGCTGAAAGGGTTGGCTGGGTCTTCGCTCACGAAGTTGGCCACCAGCAGGATCGAGTTGGAGGCCTGGTTCACCACCACCCCCGACTGGCGCACCTCCTCGGGGAGCTGGGGCTGGGCCAGCGCCACCCGATTCTGCACGTTGACCTGGTTGATGTCACCGTCGGTGCCGCTGACAAAGGACACCGTGATGGCGCTGGTGCCGTCGGCGGAACTGTTGGAGCTGATGAACTCCATGTTCTGGACACCGTTGATCTGTTGCTCCAGCACGGCCGTAACCCCCTGCTCGACGCTGAGGGCATCGGCGCCGTTGTAGCGGGAGGTGACCTGCACGGTGGGCGGGGCGATATCCGGCAGGTTCTCGACCGGCAGCAGCGGGATGGCGATCAGCCCGGCGAACACAATCAGAAGGCTGCAGACGGTGGTCAGAACCGGCCGCGTGATGAAATTGTCGGAAGCAGACATCGGCGGCTCCTCACTTCACCGTCACGGGTGTGCCGTGACGCAGGGTGAGCAGGTTGGTGGTGATCACCCGATCGTTGAGATCCACGCCCTTGAGCACCGGATAGCGGTTGTTCTGCAGCTCACCGAGCTGCACCGGCACCTGCAAGGCGAAGCTGGTGCCCGGTGGCAACTTGCGCAGCGCCTCAAGGTCGGCCCTGCCGGGGTTGCGCTCCAGATCCTGCAGGGTTCCCACCGCGAACACGAAGCTCTGGCCCGACGACTGGGTGACCGCCACGAACGGCACGGAGGGCACATCGCCGGCCGCCAGCTGCACGCGGGTGCGCAGGCGCAGGCCGGTGCGCAGGGCGCCATTGGGATTGGGAAACTCCGCCTTCAGCAGCAACGCCTGGGTGCCGGGGGTGACGGCCGGATCCACCGATCCCACCACGCCCCTGGCCAGCACCCGATCGCCCAGCGGCTCCTGCAGCACCACCGGCAGGCCGGGCCGCACCCGGTCGCTGAAGGCACCCGGCACATCGATGCGGGCCATCAGTCGGTCGTTGCGCACCACCTTGGTGAAGGGCGCGCCAGCGGCGATCACATCGCCCTGCTTCACCTGCAGGTCGCTGATCACACCCCCGATCGGCGCGGTGAGGTTGTTGAAGGCGAGGTCGGCCTGTCGGGCCACCACCGCCTCGCGCGACTGGATGTATTCGGCGCGCAGCTGATCACGTTGCAGCGCGCTGGCGGCACCCTGGCGCACCAGAAACTCAAAGCGCTCGTAATTGAGCCGGTCCTTGTCGCGCCGCGCGATCAGGCTGGCCACATCGGCGCGCACCTGGGCCTGGTCGAGCACGAGCAGAAGCTGGCCCTGGCGCACAACGTCACCCTGACGCACGAACAGGCGCTCGATGCGGCCGGCGGTCTGGGCGGCCAGCTGCACCTCCTCAATCGCCTCCAGGGTGCTGATCGTGTCGACATCGTTGCTGAAGCGACCCAGCGCCACCGGCTGGGTGGACACCTGCACCTGGCGCTGCTGCGGCGCTGGCGGGCCGCTTCCACAACCCGAGAGTGCCAGCAGGGCGGCCGCCAGAGACACACCCGTTCCAACTGACATGGAGCGGAGAGGAAGAATCACGCAGCAGGCTCTGGTTGGGGGGATTCTGAAGGGCCCACGCGTCAATGCAGTGCGCCGGGGTGGGTCGCAGGATTGTCACCCACCGGGTCAGCATGCCGAGGATTGCGGCGAAACAGAAGGGTGTGACCGATCTGTTCGACTTCGAAGCTGCGCGCCAGCGCCAGCAGATCGCCCCGCTGGCCGACCGCATGCGGCCGCGCGGGCTTGATGATTTCGTCGGCCAGGAGGCGATCCTCGGCCCGGGCCGCCTGCTGCGTCGCGCCATCGCCGCCGACCGGGTGGGCAACCTGATCCTGCACGGGCCACCTGGTGTGGGGAAGACCACACTCGCCCGCATCATCGCCGGGACCACCCGCTCCCACTTCGCCAGCCTGAACGCGGTGCTGGCGGGGGTGAAGGAGCTGCGGGCCGAGGTGGAGGCCGCGCGCGAACGGCTGGGTCGGCACGGTCTGCGCAGCTTCCTGTTCATCGATGAGGTGCACCGCTTCAACGCTGCCCAGCAGGACGCCCTGTTGCCCTGGGTCGAGAACGGCACGATCACCCTGATCGGCGCCACCACGGAAAACCCGTTCTTCGAGGTGAACAAGGCGCTGGTGAGCCGCTCCCGCCTGTTCCGTTTGCAACCGCTCGAACCTGGGGATCTGCGCCGCTTACTGGAGCGGGCCCTGGCGGATGTGGAGCACGGCTATGGCGGGCGGCCGATCCAGATCGAGGCCGACGCCAGCGCCCACCTGCTGGATGTGGCCGGCGGCGATGCCCGCAGCCTGCTCAATGCCCTGGAACTGGCGGTGGAAACCACAGACCCCGGCGCCGATGGGGTGATCCACATCGATCTGGCGATCGCCGAAGAGTCGATTCAGCAGCGGGCCGTGCTCTACGACAAGCAGGGCGATGCCCACTTCGACACGATCAGTGCCTTCATCAAGTCACTGCGGGGCTCCGATCCCGATGCCGCCCTGTTCTGGCTGGCCCGCATGGTGGAGGCCGGCGAAAACCCCCGCTTCATCTTCCGCCGCATGCTGATCGCCGCCGGTGAGGACGTGGGGCTGGCGGACCCGCAGGCCGTGGTGGTGGTGGAGGCCTGCGCCGCCGCCTTCGAGCGGGTAGGCCTGCCCGAAGGGCTCTACCCCCTGGCCCAGGCGGCGCTCTACCTGGCCTCCACCGAAAAGAGCAACAGCGTGCTCGGGTTCTTCGATGCGCTCAAGAGCGTGCGTGCCACCAGCCGCCAGGAGGTGCCCTCCCACCTGCGGGATGCCAACCGCGATGGCAAGGCCTTCGGCGACGGGGTGGGCTACCGCTACCCCCATGCCTACGCGGAGCACTGGGTGGCCCAGCAATATCTGCCCGGTGCCCTGCAGGGGGAGGTGTTCTGGAAGCCGGGTGCCCTGGGCTGGGAGGGAGGGCTCGGAGCGGGCCTGCAGCGGCGTCGGGCTGCCCAGCTGGCGGCCGCGGCCGAAGCCGATCTCGAGCAGGGGATCCTGCTCACCACTGGCCCCGAGGATCCGGCCCTGCAACGTTGGCTGCGGCGCCAGATCGGCAGTGAGGGCCAGCGCCTCGAGCGGCTGCGGCAGCGCTTCTGGGAGGGGGTGCGGTGGCAGCGGCAGGACCGTTGCCTGGTGTTGAATGCGCGCTCGCTGCTGTGGAGCCTGGATCCGCTCGACGCCACGCCGGAAGGAGGCGTGGTGATCACGGTGGCGGCAGAGGCGGAACGGGGGCGACTGGAGGCCCAGCTGCAGGTGCTGGATCAGCTGCGGCGCCCGCGGCTGCTGTGCATTCCCGGCGCCCACCCTGAGGCGCTGATCGCGGCCCTGGAGCCGGGTGAACGCTTCGAGTGGATCGTGGGCCGCTCCCCTTTTCAGGATCTGGAGGCGTCAGGCCTGGCGACCTGGCTTGACCACATCAGCGACCTGGCGGCGCCAGGGGCCCAGATACGGTGGCTTCAGAGCCTGCCGCTGATCGGTCCGGCTGGGGCCCTCACTGAGCTGGTGCGGCAGCGGCAGCGTTCCGTTTCGCAGGAGCTGGCAACCCTCCTGCAGCAGGCGGCTGCGTGGGAGAGCGGCGGGCTGGGCAACGGACCCGGCGCGGACGCCCTGCAGCAGGGCCTTGAGGCGCGGGGCTGGAGGGTGGAACCTGAGCAGTGGCGCGAACCGCTCAGCATGACGCTCTCTGTCGGTTTGCGTCAGCGCTGGTTCGGCGAGGGGGCGAGCTATGGGCACCAGCTGAGCGCCGCCCTCGGCAGGAACTCCACTGGGCGGCTGGAGCAGCTCAGCGCCGATCTGGAAGGGGCAGAGCTGGCGCAGGCCTTGCAGCACACGCTGCTGGTGGCCATGAAAAAAGCCCCGGGAATCCCGGGGCGGTAAGGCTGAACCGCGAGGGTTCACCAGAGGCCGCGGATGGGCATGGGCTCGGCGGCAGGGGCAACCACAGGAGCCTGGAAGTTTTGAACCTTGGCCACGGGATCGCCCATCTGGTTGGCCTGGATGCAGGCCGGCAGGAAGACGTACCAGGACAGCAGGGAGGTGCACTGGGCGGAACCTTCCTTGCACTTGCCTTCGGCGCAGATGTTCTGCTTGCCGTCGTAGGTGCCGCAGGTATCCGCCAGGCGGTAATCCACCGGCAGCGCCGCCATGATTCCGGCCGAGGAAATCTGGCCATCCTTGGCATCGGCGATGATCGCGCTGCGCAGACCCTGCACGGCGTAGGTGCTCATCGTCCAGTAAGGGAAATAGCTGCGGCTCTGATTCTTGAGGAACTTCACACCCTCATCGGAATAGAGGAAACGGGTGACGCCGACCAGGTCGACGCTGTACGACTTGGAGAGACCGTCGCGCACTTCGGCGGCCGTCCAGCCGGAAAGATTGAGGCCACCAGCCAAGCCACGGTCGGTGATTTCGCCGGTTTCAAGGAAGGTGCCGAAAGCGCCCATTGGGGTGGACCAAACGGCACCGCCGGTGTTCCAGCGCACGGGGAGGTCGTTATCAACAGCGGCGGAGGCCGGCAGGGTGGAGGCCACGAGAGCCGACCCCATCAGGAGGCCAGCGGCAAGACGCTTCAGCACGGATCAGTTCTGGAACAACAATCCGAACCTAATCAGCCCGGTTGCATCTGCCAACAACTCGTCATCGGTCGAACATGAAGACCCAAGCGCGTCAGGTGCTAAGGATGCGGCGCCTCTGCAGCGGAACCTCATCAGCGTGGGGCATGACCGGCAGGCCGCTCACCAGGGGTTCAAGACCGCACCGCCCCTGCGGTGGCGGGGCGAACGGCCGGTAGGGCCACCCAGCCTGAGGGACACAGGAGCCGGTTGTCCTGGCTGGGGAAGGCCTCGGGATCAGGCGCCGGCCGGGATCCACGGCAGACGGCACCGCGGGGGGCATTCTCGACCGCCTCCACCCGGGCAAGGTAGATCTCATCGCCACCGGTCGGGGTGAGCACCAGCTGAACCCGGTCCTGGTTGAAGACCACATCGGCAGTCATTGTGGCGGGAATCTCGATGCCGAGCACATCGAGGTAAGGGGTGAAGCCGCCCCAGAAGTAGCGGGTGATCTCCGCGCCCACGAAACGGTTCAGCAAGAGCGACACCTGTTGGCGCTGCCCGAGCAGGGCTTCCTGGGTCTCCAGCCGCGCCAACAGCCCCGCCGTGTCCGCATCGGTACGGCTGGCCAGGGGGGGGTGCAGGCGCAGCTGGGTGAGGCCGGCCAGGCCAAGCGCCACCAGGATTCCGATCAGACCAAGGCGCACGACGGGGGCCATGAGCGGCCAGGAAGTGGGCGGACCCTAGCCGCCCCTAGGCTCCAGCCAGCCCAGCTTTGGACAGCTTCATGACCCTTGAGATCGGTGATCCCGCGCCCGAGTTCACCCTGCCGGATCAGGAAGGCCATCCGGTGCAGCTCTCCGCCCTGAAGGGCCAGCGCGTGGTGATCTACTTCTATCCGAAGGATGACACCCCGGGCTGCACCAAGGAAGCCTGCGGCTTCCGCGATCTGTGGAGCCAGTTCGAAGCCCATGGCATCAAGGTGCTGGGCATCAGCAAGGACGGGGCCGCCAGCCACGGCAAGTTCATCAGCAAATACGAGCTCCCCTTCACCCTGCTCACGGATGCGGAACCCTGTCCGGTGGCCACCGCCTACGAGAGCTATGGACTGAAGAAGTTCATGGGCAAGGAATACATGGGGATGATGCGCCACAGCTTCGTGGTGGCCCCCGATGGCACCCTCGAGAAGATCTACCGCAAGGTGAAAGCCGAGGAAATGGCGGAGCAGGTGCTCATCGATCTGGGCCTGAGCGCCCCAGCCGCCTGAGCCGGGCAGCGCTCAGCGCGTCCAGCGCCTCCAGCGCCAGGTCGGGCACGAGCTCGAACGGCTGACCCAGCTCCTGCAGCAGCGGGGCCAGCCGGGGGCCATCGCCGCCGGTGAGCCACAGGCCCGGCGGCGGCTCCGCATCGTGTTGCCGGCAGGCCCCGGCGATCGCATGGGCCAACCCCCACAGGCAACCGCTGGCCATGGCGGCTCCAGTGGCGCTGGGCCAGAGGTCGAGGGGCATGGCCGGGTCCGGCAGTCGCTGTTGCGGCAGCAGGGCCGTGCCCCCGGCCAGCGCCGCCAGCTGCAGACCGGCGCCAGCCAGCAGCCTTCCACCCGCAAAGGCGCCGCTTCCGGCCACCCGGGTGAGGCTCAGCGCCGTGCCGGCATCGGCTACCAGCACCGCGCCACTGGGGCCATCGCTTTGGCCACCACCCCCCAGGCGCCCTTGAGGCGCCAGACGCCCTTGCTGGCGCTGCCAGGCTCCCCAGCCCGCCAGAGCCCGATCGATGCCAAGCCAGGCCGGCATGCCCAGCAGGGGCACGGCATCAAGCGTGCACCTGTGCCGCAGCGGCAAGGCCAGCTCCGGCGGCAAGGGCCCCACGGCGGCCCAGGCCAGCAGCAGGTCGCGGTCTGCTGGCTCCAGGCGCTGGGGCGGCCGCGTGCTCCAGCAGCGGAGGCCTGCCAGTTCATCAGGCTCCGAGGCCGGTTCGCGCCGCGCCCAGTGCCAGTGAGTGTTGCCGATCAGCAGCACCAAGCTCGCCGCGCGGCCCGGAGTGCCGCCGGCGACCCCCACCACCTAGATACCTTCGCCCATCACACCGGGCAGATGGATGCCACACTCCTGATGCAGGCCACCGAAGCGGGTGGCGCGGCCACTCCCGTCGTCGGGGCCGCTGGAGTGCCAGTCGCCCACAGTGGAATAACCCTGTTCGAAGAGCGGGTGCTGGGGGAGGCCGTTGTTCTGCAGGTAGTAGTACACGTCCCGGTTGGTCCAGTTCAGCAGCGGTCGAAGCGACCAGCGGCCCCGCACCGGTTGGAGCGGCAGCATTGAGGCGCGGTGGTCAGTCTGTACGCCACGCACCCCGCTGGCCCAGCAGGCCACGCCGATCGCCTCGAACGCGCGATCGAGCGGTTCCACCTTGCGGAGGCGGTGGTAGAGATCCAGATCATCGGCATCGCCGGTGGCCCACAGCCGGCCATGCAGAGCTTCCATGCGGGCCGGGCTGACCTCGGCTTGGGCCACGTGCAGATTGAGCGACAGCAGATCCGTGAGCTGCTCTGCATAGCGGTAGGTCTCGGGGGGGAGATAACCCGTGTCGACCCAGATCACTGGCAGGGCGGCGTCGAGTGCGGCGGCCATGTGCAACAGCACCGCAGACTGAATGCCGAAGCTGGTGATCACAGCAAAATGATCACCGAAGGTGTCCCTTCCCCAGCGCAGCTGGTCCTCGGGGGGGAGGGCTTCCACCACCCTCCCTGCGGCCTCGGCGTCGAGCGGCAGGCCCTGGCGGTCGGTGGGAAGGGTGGGGGAGATGGTGGCGGCCATGAACGCCATCATCTCCTGTGACGAAACGCTCTGGTTAGGGTTCGGGTAGTCAACGCCACAACCGAGACGCCGTACCCATGGCGGAGACCAGCGGGGACCGCACCCCCTTCCCCAATCCAGCCGAAGCCGGTGCGGGCACCACGTCCTCGTGGGAGCCCCCCCATCCGGTGGTGATCGTCGGGGGCGGCTTCGGTGGCCTCTACACGGCGCTGGCCCTGGCTGCCCGGCGTGACCCTCCGCCTGTGGTGCTGGTGGAGCCGAACGAGCGGTTCGTTTTTCTGCCGCTCCTCTACGAGCTGCTCTCCGATGAGCTGCGTGCCTGGGAGGTGGCGCCGCCCTACGCCAGCCTGCTGGCCAGCCGCGGCATCGCCTGGCTGCGCGACCGGGTGGTGAGCATCGACGCCGCCAGCGGCACCGTCACCACCGCGCAGGGCCGCTGCCTTCCCTACTCCCGGCTGGTGGTGGCCACCGGTAGCCGCAGCAATGATTTCGGCATCCCCGGGGTGCACGACCACGCCCTGCAGTTCCGCTGCCTGGCGGATGTGGAGCGCCTTCAGGCGCTGGTACAACAACTCCAGGCGCAACAGCGCCCCCTGCAGCGTCTGGCGATCGTGGGGGCCGGGGCCAGCGGAGTGGAGCTGGCCTGCAAGCTTGCCGACCTGCTGCAGGGCCACGCCGTGCTGGAGCTGGTGGAGCAGGGCGCCGAGTTGTTGCCTGAGGCGCGAGCCTTCAACCGGGAGCAGGCCCGCACCGCCCTGCTGCGCCGCGATGTGCGCCTGCGCACCCACACCCGGGTGGAAGCCGTGGAGGCGGGCCGGGTCACGCTGCGACACGAACCGGCGGGCGGGGGCGCCGCCAACACGGAGCATCTCAGCGTCGATGGCGTGGTCTGGACCGCCGGGGTGACAGCGGCGGCGCCGGCGATCACGCCCACCGCGGCCACCGACCGCCGCGGCCGTCTGCTCTGCCACCCCGATCTGTCGTTGGTGCAGCATCCCCACCTGTTTGCCCTCGGCGATGTGGCCCACGCGGCCGATGCCGATGGTGAGCCCCTGGCCGGCACGGCCCAGGTGGCCTTCCAGCAGGCCGACGTGCTGGCCGACAACCTGATTCGCAGCCTGGCCGGCGAACCCACCAGCCCATTCCGTTGGAACGATCTCGGCGAGATGATCAGCCTTGGCATCGGCGAGGCCAGCCTCACCGGGCTGGGCCTCACCCTGGCCGGATCCGCCGCCTACCGCCTCCGCCAGCTCACCTACCTGGGCCGTCTGCCGGGGCTCCCCCATCAGCTGCGCGTGGCCTCCGGCTGGCTTTCCGACCTGGGCCGCCCCCTGTTCGGCGCCGGCGAACCCGCCCGCACGCCGCCGCCCCGACCGTGATCGCCGCCGCTGCCACGGACGCCTGGCCGGCCCCGAAGGGGCTGCTGCTCGATGCGATGGGCACCCTGATCGGCCTGCGGGAATCGGTGGGCACCACCTATGCCGCCGCCGCTGCCGGGCATGGAATCACGCTGAGCGCTGCCGCAATCGACCAGGTCTTTCCGGCCGTGCTGCGCCAGGCCCCGCCCCTGGCCTTTCCGGGTCTGCAACAGCAGGAACTGGAACGGGCCGAGCGGCAGTGGTGGGGCGCACGCATCGATGCTGCCCTGCAGGGCGCTGGCAGCGGCGCGCGCGCCCCTGGCGCCCTGCAGGAGGAGCTGTATCTCCGCTTTGCTGATCCTGCTTTGTGGCGGGTGCTCCCCGGGGTGGCTCCCGCGCTTGAACACTGGGCGGCCGTGGGCCTCCGGCTGGCGGTGGTGAGCAATTTCGACGGGCGTCTGAACGGGCTGCTCAGCGGGCTGGGCCTGGCGGAACATCTTCAGGCGGTGATCGTGTCCAGCGCGGCCGGGGCCGCCAAACCCGATCCCCTGCCCTTCCGGCTGGCGCTGACGGCCCTCGGCCTTGAGGCCGCTGAGGTGTGGCATGTGGGGGACAGCCCCGAGGATGCTGAAGGGGCGGCAGCCACCGGTGTGCGTTGCCTGCGGATCCAACGCCCCTGACCCGATGCACCCGCGCCGTTGAAACAAGCTGTGCTGCTGGGGCGTGTCAGCGGTCTGCGCCCCGCCCAGAAACGCCGCCTGGAGCGGCTGTCCCACCGCCGGCACCCGGAAGGGGGAGGCGCGGAACTGCTCTGCCTGCAACGGCTAGCCGCCGAGGCCCGTGAGCTGGAGCTGCCGCTGAGCCTGGTGGTGGACGGCCGCGGCCTCACCCGCCTGCTGTGGGTGGGGCCACTGGAGCAATCGGGCCGGCTGATCGAGCGACTGCCCGGCAGCGAGCGGCGCCAGGGGAGCGACCTGCGCCTGATCACCTGCGTGGGCCGCAAGCCCGGCCTGGAGCCGCTGGCCAGCGAAGCGCTGGTGGGGCTCGATCTGGAGCCGCTGGTGTGGCTGCGCTACCCCGACAAGGCCGCCGCGGGGGGGCGCTGGGCGGCAGCGTCCTACACCATCAGCCAGGAGGAGGGGCGCCCCTGGGCCCTGTACCGAGAGGCCGACCTGGCCGAGCTCTGCGAGGCCGCTCACTCGCCGTTGCCCGCGGAGGCCGCCAACGACGCCCCGGGGCCGGCGCCCCAGGCTGGGCCCGAACGGGTGCTGTTGCTGGCCCTGATCGGTGAGGACGGTGCCGCAAGCCAGCGCGACATCGCCGAGCTCGAAGGGCTGGTGCGGAGCGCCGGCGCGCTGCCGGTGGGCTTGATCCAGCAGAAGCGCCAGCAAGCGGCGCCCCAGACGCTCTGGGGGGAAGGGAAACTGCGCGAGGCGGCCCTGGAGGCCCGCCGACTGGGAGCCACCCTGGTGGTGACCGATCGGGACCTGACGCCGGTGCAGGCCCGCAACCTGGAGCGGCTGCTGGACCTGCCGATCAGCGACCGCACCGAACTGATTCTCGACATCTTTGCCCAGCGGGCCGCCAGCGGCGCCGGGCGTCTGCAGGTGGAACTGGCCCAGCTGCGCTACCGGCTGCCGCGGCTCAGCGGCCGCGGCCAGAGCCTCTCGCGTCAGGGGGGTGGCATCGGCACCCGGGGCCCGGGGGAAACCCAGCTGGAAAAAGACCGGCGGGCCATTGCCCGACGCCTCGACCGCCTGCAGCGGGAGGTGCAGCGGCTGGGGGAGCACCGGGCGCGCCTGCGCGAGGGACGCCAGGGCGTCAGGCGGCTGGCCCTGGTGGGCTACACCAATGCCGGCAAGAGCTCCCTGCTCAATGCCCTCACCCGCCCGGTGGCGGGTGAGGAGGTGCTGGCCGAGAACAAGCTGTTCGCCACCCTCGATCCCACCACGCGGCGGCTTGACCTGCCGGATGGGCAAGGGGGGCTGGTGCGGCTGTTGATCACTGACACGGTCGGCTTCATCCGCGCCCTCCCGCCGCCCCTGGTGGAGGCGTTCCGCTCGACGCTGGAGGAAACCCTCGACGCCGATCAGCTGCTGGTGGTGGTCGATCTTTCGGACCCGGCCTGGCCGCAGCAGCTCGAAGCGGTGAACGCCCTGCTCGACACCCTCGGCAGCACCGCGCCGCGTCAGATGGTTGGCAACCAGATCGACCGCTGCGACGCGCAGGCGCTGGAGCTGGCCCGCACCTTGCACCCCACCATGCTGTTTGTGTCAGCGACCGCAAACTTCGGCCTGGAGGGACTGCGTAACTGGATGATCACCCAGGTCTGCTGACCGCAGGGCTATGGCACGATCAACGATGTCTCATCCCCCCTGCCATGCCTCTTCAACTCGGTGACACCGTCCCCGATTTCACCCAGGATTCCCAGCTGGGTCCGATCAACCTCTACGACTTCGCCGGCGACAGCTGGGTCGTGCTGTTTTCCCACCCGGCCGACTACACCCCTGTGTGCACCACGGAGCTGGGTGAAGTGGCCCGCCTGCGCCCGGAGTGGGAGAAGCGCAATGTCAAGACGATTGCCCTGAGCGTTGATTCCGCCGAGAGCCACAAAGGCTGGATCGGCGACATCAATGAAACCCAGTGCACGATCGTTGATTATCCGATCCTGGCGGATGCGGACAAATCAGTGAGCGATCTGTACGGGATGATCCACCCGAAGGCGCTGAACAACCTCACCGTGCGTTCGGTGTTCATCATCGATCCCAGCAAGAAACTGCGTCTGCAGATCACCTATCCCGCCAGCACGGGCCGGAACTTCCATGAAATCCTCCGGGTGATCGATTCCCTGCAGCTCACCGATCACCACCAGGTGGCCACACCGGTGAACTGGCAGCAGGGCGACGACTGCGTCGTGGTTCCCTCGATCTCCACCGAAGACGCCCGGGCCAAGTTCCCCAAAGGCGTCACTGAGGTCAAGCCCTACCTGCGCATGACCCCCCAGCCCAACACGTGAGCACACGATCGGGCTGGCAGCACCGTTTCATCGTTCCGCAGTTCACCCTGGTGACAGGGATGCTGATGGTCGCCGTGGGCACCGTGGTGATGGCCAGCCCGTTCTGCTCCAACGACGACGTGTGCTGGTGGGGCTGATTCTCACCAGCGGCCTCGGGCTGATGGCGTTGACGTTCAGCGGAGCCAGCCCGGGCGGCACCGGCGTTGCCACCACAACCACCACATTCGCCCTGCTTCGTGCTGTGCGTGGTGGCCATGGCCCCGGTGCTTGGCCTTCGACGCCGTTGGGCTCAATGTGGGCGTCACCGCCCAGTTCAACCGCTGGGGGCAGGTGGTGATGATGGTGGGCATGGTTGTGGGCCGGGCGGGGATTCTGCTGCTGCTCTCCTCCCTCTACCCCAACAGGACCCACAATCGTGTGGGCTATCCCCGCGAAGAGCTCTCCCTCTGATCGTCATGCGCCTTTCCCTGTGTCCCCTGCCATTGCACCGCTCATGACCCAGTGGTGGCAGTGGCAAGGTGGCAGTGACACGGTGTCGAGAAGCTTCGCTGTGATCGGCGTGGGCCGCTTCGGCAGTGCCGTCTGCAAGGAGTTGCTCCGCTTCGATGCGGAAGTGCTGGCCATCGACAACTCCCAGCGGGCGATCGATGAAATGCGCCAGGTGGATCCAGCCATCGAGGCGCGGGTCGTGGACTGCACCGATGAGGAAGCGCTGCGCGCAGCTGGCGCCCTTGATGTGGGCACGGTGGTGGTGGCGATCAGTGAGCCGATCGAGGCGAGCATCACCGCCACCTTGATCGTCAAGGATGCTCCCGGCAGCCGCGTGCGCCAGGTGATCGCGCGGGCCACCAGCGATCTGCACGAAAAGATGCTCCGGCGGGTCGGCGCCGATCGGGTGGTGTTCCCCTCGAAGATGCAGGGCACCCGGCTCGGCATGGAGTTGGTGCGGCCCAACTTGCTGGAGCGGCTGCGTCTCGACGACCGCAACAGCATCGAGGAGATCAAGGTGCCAACGGCGTTCGTGGGTCGCTCGCTGCGCGATCTGAACCTGCGCAAGAACCACGACGTCAGTGTGTTGGCGGCCGGTCCCCAGAACCACCTCACCGTGAACCCTCCGGCCTCCCACGTGCTCAACGAGGACGAACTGCTGGTGGTGATGGGCAGCAGCGAGGCGCTCGAGGCCCTTCCCTCCCATTGAGCCGATGAAGGTTCTGGGCCTGATGAGCGGCACAAGCGCCGATGGCATCGACGCCGTGCTGGCCAGCTTTGAAGGTCCTTGCGACCATCCCCGTTGGCGTGTCTTGCACAGCACCTCGACCCCCTACCCCGAGCAGCTGCGCTCCCAGTTGGTGGCGGTGGGTCAGGGGGAGCCACACACCGCTGCCGCGCTATTGGATCTGGCGGAGGCGGTCACCGTCGAACAGGCGCGCGCCGCCCGCAGCTGCGATCCTGCCGGCGAGGCGGAGCTGGTGGGCTGCCATGGCCAGACCCTCTGGCATCGCCCGCCCACACCCGAAGGTCGCGGTGCCAGCTGGCAACTCCTGCAGGGCCCCCTGCTGGCCCAGCTGTTGGAAACGCCGGTGGTGTTTGATCTGCGCGCCCATGACCTGGCACTCGGCGGGCATGGCGCGCCACTGGTGCCAGCCGCCGATGCCGCGTTGCTGCCACGCATCGGCGGCTGGCGGGCGGTGCTCAACCTCGGTGGCATCGCCAATCTCTCCTTGCTGCCGCCGGCCAGTGGCCCGGAGCGGCAGGCCCCGGTGACGGGCTGGGACTGCGGCCCGGCCAACACCCTGATCGACCTTGCGGTGGCGCAGTTCAGCGATGGCCGCCTCGGCTACGACCGCGATGGCGCCTGGGCTGCCCGCGGCAAGGTGCAGAACGCCTTGATCGCCCGTTGGCTGCAGGACGACTATTTCCACTTGCCAGCGCCGAAGTCCACCGGCCGCGAACTGTTCGGCCAGGAGGATCTGCGCCGCCGCCTGCAGGAACTCGCCCTGGCAGCCGAACCCGAGAACTCAGGACTTGCCACCCAGCAGGCAGATGCACTTGCCACCCTCACCGCCTTCAGTGCGGCGGTTGTCGCTCAGGACCTGGAGCGGGGCACCCGGCCAGTGGAGCTGGTACTGGCAGGCGGCGGCGCCCACAACGGCACGCTGGTGCGTGAGCTCCGCCAGCGCTGCCGCGGCGTGATGGTGCGGCCCCTGTCGGAGCTGGGGGTGGAGCCGGCCCAGCGGGAAGCGCTGGGTTTCGCACTGCTGGCCTGGTGGCACCACCACTGCCATCCCGGTTCCCTGCCTTCCGTCACAGGGGCCTCCCGCAGCGCAGTGCTGGGCGTGCGCGCAACTCCCACCACCTGAGCGCCCGCCACTGCCGCCGCCGCAGGCACCGGCCAACCCAAGCCGCGGTCAACCGGCGGACCAGAAAAGCCGTTCAGCTCGCCGGCCGGTAGAGCCGTAGGCGCCGCGGCGCCCCCCGCAGACGACCTGGTCCATTGCGTTGCTGCCGCTCCAGGGCTTGGCGGAACTGATCGGTGCGCAACTGGCGCTGACTGCGGGCATCGCGCGGCCGTTCCGGCGGCAGCTCGGGCGGCGGCTGATCGAGACGATCCAGACCCTGCTGGATGAGCACCTTGGCCATGTTGCTGACCGTGCGCGACTCCGCCTCCGCCACCGCGGCGAGCCGCTCACAGAGTTCTTCAGGCAGCACCACCTGAATGCGAGGTGACTTGGGGCGGCCGCTGGCGGAGGTCTGACGGGTGGCCACGGCCCCAGGGTGCGCTTGCTCTACACACGAGTGTACAGAGGTGCACAGGGATAGTATCCAGCCGTATGCTTGTGGAGCTCTGCGCATGCGCCGCCCCCAAGCCATGACCAAAGCCACGACCGAAGCCATGACGAAAGCCGTGACAAGGGCTGTGACCCGGGCCACGGACGGGCCCACCACCCCCGGCGACACCAAGGCAAGCCAGGTGGCAGCCTCGAAACCCGCCAGGCGCGCCGCCAGCACTGCAGCCCGCGCCGCCGGCAGCAGCGATCGATCGGGCCGTGGCGCCGAGAAAAGTGACGTGCTCGTGTCCGCCGTGATCAGCACGTATCTGCTCACCCATCTGCACCACGTTCTTCAGCGCGCGGAGTTCGCCGCAGCCCAGGAGGGCCACAAATCCCAGGCCTCCAACTACGCCCAGCTGCGCAAGGTGCTCTGCCTCGACGCCCGCACCATGGAAGATGCCTCCGCGTCCGAACAGGAGGAGCTCGACTCGCCCTGCGCGGCCTGAAGCGAGCGCCCCTGTCCCGCTGGCCAAGCAACGCTCAGACGCACCCTGTCACAGGCCCGGCCGGCGATTTCCACGGCGCAGGAATGCATCCGGCAAGGTGTTGGGACGGTATTCGGGGAACGCCGACCCCACCTTGAACGCCTTCCCTCTGATTCCTTCGGCCTCGCTGGCCCCCGCCCTGCTGCCGGTGCTGTTGGTGCTGGCGGCGGCCCGCTGGCTCACCCACCGGCCTGAAGCCCTGCGTCCGCTGGCGGCGCGCCGATTGGCGGCGGCCCTGCTGCTGTTTCTGGTGCTGCGCTACCTGGTGTGGCGGGTGGGCTTCAGCCTCAACACCTCATCAGCGCTGGCGCTCACCCTCTCTCTGGTGCTGCTGGGCTGCGAAGCCTTCCTGCTGGGCACCGGCATGATGCAGATCCTGCTCAGCTGGCGCGCGATTCCGCCACGGGAGCGGCAGGCCGATCGACTCGAAGCCTGTTTCCGCGCCGGAACCTGGCAGCCGCCGGTGGATGTGCTGATTCCCACCTGCGGCGAGCCGCTGGCGGTCTTGCGGCGCTGTCTGGTGGGCGTGACAGCGATGCGTTATCCCCACAAGCGCGTGTTCGTGCTCGACGACAGCGGCCGCGCAGAGGTGGAAGAGCTCGCCAACCGCCTCGGTTGCACTTACCTCAGCCGCCCCGATCGCCGCGGCGCCAAGGCGGGCAATCTGAATTTCGGTCTCAGCCACAGCCATGCGGAACTGGTGGCGGTGTTCGATGCCGACTTCATCCCGCAGACCCACTTTCTCGAGCGCACGCTCGGCTTCTTTCTGGAGGCGGATGTGGCGCTGGTGCAGACCCCCCAGACCTTCATCAACGCCGACCCGCTGATGCGCAACCTGGCGATGGAGCGCTGGCTGCTTCCCGATGAGGAGAGCTTCTACCGCTGGATCCAGCCGGTGCGGGATGGCAACGCCGCCGTCGTCTGTGCCGGCACCTCCTTCGTGGTGCGGCGTTCGGCGCTGGCGGCCATCGGTGGGTTCAATCCGGGGGCGCTCTCCGAGGATTTCGTGGCCGGCCTGGAGCTCACCGCCCGCGGCCATCGCCTCGTGTACCTGCCAGAGAAGCTCAGCGCCGGACTGGCGGCCGAAACGATGGCCGATTTCGTCCAGCAGCGCTTGCGCTGGTGCACCGGCACCCTGCAGACCCTGCGCCTGAACGCCAATCCTCTGCGGCTGCGGGGGCTCTCGGCACAGCAGCGCTTCTCCTACAGCGAGGGGCTGCTGCACTGGTTCAACAACCTGCCCCGGCTGATCCTGCTGCTGATGCCGTTGTGTGTGGGGCTGCTGGGCATCCTGCCGATCCGCATGACGCTCGAGCAGTTTCTCGTTTATGCCCTGCCCGTGCTCTGCAGCCAACTGGCCCTGGTGGGCTGGCTCACCCGCGGCTCCCGCCATGCCCTGCTGCCGGAGCTGATGAGCTGGCTGCTGGCGGTGCCACTGGCGATCACCGTGCTGCGCAGCCTGGTGATGCCGGCTGGAGGCTTCACGATCACGCCCAAGCACCGCCTGCGCCAGCACGGCGGAGGCGCCTGGTCGTTGATGCTGCCTCTGCTCGTGCTGCTGGTGGTCAACCTCGCCAATCTCGGCGCCGTGCTGCTGCAACTGCAGGCGGGCCCGCTGGCTCCCACCACCCACTGGGTGGGGCTGTTCTGGGGCGGCCTCAACACCTTTGCCCTGCTGGTGGCGTTGCGCTGCTGCATCGATCCCCCCTGTCTCGATCCCACCCCCTGGCTGGCGCTCCACCTGCCGGTCCAGCTGCGGGCGGAGGGGATCACCTGCACGCTCCAGGTCGAAGCCATCAGCGAGCGGGGATTGGAAGGCCGCCTCACCGCCGACCTGCCGCCGTTCAGCGAGGCCACCCTGCAGCTGCCTGGCCTGCCGGCCCCCCTGCCGGCCAGCTGCCTGGCCAAGCGGAAACGGAACGTGGCACTGGCCTGGGAGGCGCTCAGCTGGGACAGCCACAACGCGCTCATTGAGTTTCTGTACTGCACCCCGGGCAGCTGGCCGCAGCGTCAGGCTCCGCCGGAGTGGAAGGCGCTGGCGGTGCTGTTCTCCCAGCTGCTGCGGGCCCCGCGGGAGGCACGCCCCTTCCGCCGCAGCCTGGTGCCGAAGTCCATCAACACCACACAATCTCTCGCCCCACTCACCAGCCACCCATAACGTCGAACCAGATCAACGGCTCCCATCCGTTTCCATGACAGATTCCAGCGCTGCTCCAACCCCCGTTGCCGAGCTGTACGCCCGCATCCAGCAAGACCACGAGCTCACCCAGTTGCTGTTCCGCCAGGCGCTGCAAGACCCGAAGGGCACCTTGCAGCGGATCGTGGAACTGGGCGCGCAATGGAATCTGCCCGTCACCGCCGAGCAGGTCAAGGAGCATCTGGCCAGCCACGATGAAGGCACGCGGCAGTGGCTGGTCAAGGCGCGCGGCGGGCTCTGATCGAGGCGCGCAGCTACCTGCTCAGGCCAGGCCAACGAGCTCTACGTAACCCAGCCGGCGTGGCTCTGCGCAAGCCCCTTGGCGCACGTCTGATGAAGAGGGACGTGCGCCCGCTCAGGGGTGTGTGCGGTCCGCTGGCAGCGGCAGGTTTCCCCCTGCTAACGGCGCGGCTGTTCCTTGGGGGCGCGCCAGCTCGGTTCCCGTTCCTTCCGGCATGGGCGTCAGGCTGCGCGGAGCCAGGCGATCGGAGCGGCCACCCTGCGACCAGCTGAAGAACAGCCAGTAACTCACCAGTGCCAGACCGGCGGCCACCACCAGCGCCGCCACTTGCTCCAGTCGTTTCACCATGGCTCCAGCCGGTGGGCCATCATCGCGGCGCCTTTCTCCTCCCTCCAGTGTGCCGATACGGTTCCAGGCGGGCACAGGCGTGATGATGGGACACAACTCCCAATACCCCCCACGCTGTGCTTCGTCTGGAACGCGTCTCAAAGCTTTACCCCACCGGCGAAGCGCTGCGCGACGTCACCTGGGAAGTGAAGCCAGGCGACCGGATCGGTCTGGTGGGGGTGAACGGTGCCGGCAAATCCACCCAGCTGAGGCTGATCGCCGGGCTTGAGGAACCCAGCAGCGGCCAGGTGGTGCGCCAGGGGAATCCCCGCATCGTGTACCTCAAGCAGGAATTCGATGTGGATCCCAGCCGCACCGTGCGGGAGGAGCTCTTCCAGGCGTTCGGGGAGGCCGCCGAGGTGCTGATCCGTCAGCATCGGGTGGAGCATGAAATGGCGAGCGAGCAGGCCAGCGCCGACCCCGATCATCTCGACGATCTGATCCACGAACTGGGGCGGCTGCACAGCCGCTTCGAAGCCCTGCACGGCTACGAGCTCGACGCCCGCATCGACAAGCTCCTGCCCACGATCGGCTTCACCCCCGAATCCGCCGACCTGCCGGTGGGCGACTATTCCGGCGGTTGGCAGATGCGGATCGCGCTCGGCAAGGTCCTGCTGCAGGATCCCGATCTGCTGCTGCTCGACGAACCCACCAACCACCTGGATGTGGAAACGATCCAGTGGCTGGAGGGTTACCTGGTGGCCCAGCCCGTGCCGATCGTCGTGGTCAGTCACGACCGCACCTTCCTCGACAGGATCTGCAACCAGATCGTGGAAACCGAGCGCGGCATCTCCCGCACCTACCTGGGCAACTACAGCCAGCACCTCGAGCAGAAGGCACTGGAGAGGGAAGCCACCCAGGCCGCCTTCGAACGCCAGCAGAAGGAACTGGCGGGCCAGCAGGCCTACATCGACCGCTTCCGCGCCAGCGCCACCCGCAGCACCCAGGCCAAGAGCCGCGAAAAGCTGCTGGAGAAGGTGGAGCGGATCGAAGCTCCGCTGGAAGGGGTGTCCGGCCCCAGCTTCCAGTTCCCGCCGGCGCCCCGCTCCGGCCGGCAGGTGGCGCTGATCGAAGACATGAGCCACAGCTACGGCGACCGGATCCTGTTTCTCGGCGCGGGTCTTGAGGTGGAGCGGGGCGATCGGATCGCCTTTGTCGGCCCCAATGGCGCCGGAAAATCGACGCTGCTGCGCCTGGTGATGGGTCTGGAGCCGGTGGACGAGGGCATCGCCCGCCTTGGCGATCACAACGTGGTGCCGGGTTACTTCGAGCAGAACCAAGCCGAGGCACTCGATCTGGAGAAAACCGTGATCGACACCCTGTTCGAGGCGGTGCCCGACTGGACCCAGACCCAGGTGCGCTCCCTGCTGGGCAGCTTCTGCTTCAGCAACGATGCGGTGTTCAAACAGGTGGGGCAGCTCAGCGGCGGCGAAAAGGCGCGGCTGGCTCTGGCGTTGATGCTGCTCACTCCCTGCAACCTGCTGATCCTTGACGAGCCCACCAACCACCTCGACATCCCCGCCAAGCAGATGCTCGAGCAGGCACTGCAGGAGTACGACGGGGCGGCGCTGATCGTCTCCCACGACCGCTATTTCATCGCCCAGGTGGCCAACCGCATCGTGGAGCTGCGCGATGGCGAGCTGGTGCTCTACCGGGGGGATTACGCCTACTACCTGGAGAAAAAGCGCGAAGAGGCCGAAGCCGAGCGGCTGGAGCAGGAGGTCCAGGCCCGTCGCGCCAGAACGGCCGCCAACAAGGAAAAGCAACAGGCCAAAGCGGCCTCGCGCAAGACCCGCCAGGACTGAGCGCGGCCGCCCGCAGCCAGGGCAAGCCACAGCGCCAACCTCAGACGGTTGACCACCAGGAAGCAGGGGTACCAACCGAAAGCAACCGGACCAATCGGTGCATCCCACCGGCCCCTCAACGCCTGATCACCCGCTGTCGGAGCCGGGCTCAGCGGTGCCGGGTCAGTGGTGCCCAGGCCTGTTGAGCGGAGCGCCAACCATGGCCAGGCCCGCTTCCCGCCACTCCACACCCGCTTACGGCCGGATGCATCACATGGACCTGAGGCAGGAGAAGCGCCTGAGAGCCCGCTCTATGCAGCAGTTACCACAGAAAACTTCATGAAGGCTTAGGCAGGAAAACTCATTTTCCTGGACCCCTCCTATTGATCTGCATATCCTGACCGTATCCCACGCCGCAGGACCAATGAGCGATCCCCGTCTGTCCTCCCCCTCCTCCTTTGGCGCCGACGCCCTTGACGCCGGCATGATCGCCATGGATGCTGCCCACGGGCGAGATGCCGCAGGAGACTCTGTTGAGTCTTACTTCGAATGCATCACCACTTGCTCACTGGATGATGGTGCCTGCATCACCGAGTGTGTAGAGCAATTGCGGATGCACCACTGATCCCTGGGCGCGAGACCCGCCATGGTGGGACCCTGACACGATCCCCTTAACTCTGTGGCGATCGATACGAGCGACCTCGAAACACTTCGTAGCATTGGGGCGGTTCATTGATCCGCCGCGATGCCAGGAATGTCCGAACCGCTCGCCCTCACCCTTGGCCAGCAATTTGAGTTGGAGCGCATGACCCGCGTCATCGACTCCACCGGAGACGCCCAGTCGCTGCGCGGTCTGGCCAAACAGCTGCTCCAGGCCTGGCAAACCCAGCGAGCCGCTACCGAGTGGATGATGCGCCAGCAGCTTGGCAGTCCGCCGAGCCGCCTCAGCGACCCTCAGGGGCAGAGCCAGCCCACGGCTCTCAAACTGAATCAGGAGTTTTCCGTGGCTGGCCCGGACGTGCTCTGACGGTGGCCTCTGCACTGTCGCCCCAGCGCTGCCAGCCCCTCCGGCCGGCAGCGCTCAACCAGCGGCTGCATGGTTCAAAAGATCCGATCGCAATGCCGATTGGCGCACGGCCGATTGTCCCAAGGAGGACGGGCCCAAGCCCGTTTGACTCAAGCCTGAACACCAACGAGCAAGCCATTGGGTCTGACGACCCAATGGCTTTTCTCTGACCATTCGCTTCGTGATTCCTCTCGCCAGGGTCTGCAGCAGTGCTCGTTTTTGTGGCCCTGCTGATCACCGTTCGTTTCTGCGAGCTGCTCAGTGGCCCGGATCGCTGGGCACCGGAGATCGATCAGCGCCGCTGGCCCTGGCCCACCATGGCAGTCGGGGTGACCTGAAGGTCGATGTCAGCGCCGTTCCGGATGATGCGCAACGCCATCGGCCGGCCCACACCATTGCTTTCCACGGCGGCGATCATCTGGGCGGGGCCGGGCAGGGGACGCCCCTCGACCGCCACGATCACATCGCCGGGCCGCAGACCCGCTGATGCGGCAGGACTGCCCGGCAGCACCGAGCGCACGAGGGCACCGCGCGGGGCGCTGCCTGGATTTGTGCCGGGCACGTTGTCGAGGCCGACGCCGATCATCGGGTGGTCCACTCGGCCGGTGGCCAGCAGCTGATTCGCGATGCTGCGGGCGCGGTTGATCGGAATCGCAAAACCGAGGCCGGCGCCGGGGCCGGAGCGCACCAGGGTGTTGATCCCCACCACTTCACCATCGGCATTGAGCAAGGGCCCGCCGGAATTGCCGGGATTGATGGCGGCATCGGTCTGGATCAGATCCAGCCGCTTGTCGGTGATGCCCAGCTTGCTCACGTTGCGGTTGAGGTTACTGATGATCCCCATGGTCACGGTGTTATCGAGACCGAAGGGATTGCCCACTGCAATCGCCCAGTCGCCCACCTGCAGCGCATCAGAGTTCCCGAGCCTGGCCACCGGCCACGGCCCTGGGCTCAGCAAACGCACCAAGGCGAGATCGGTGAGCCGGTCAAGCCCCACCACTTTCCCTTCCACCCGGCGCCCATCCTTGAGGCCCACATACACCCGGTCGCTGTTCTCCACCACGTGAGCGTTGGTCAGAAGCAGGCCATCGGCCTGGAAGATCACACCGCTGCCCTGACCCCGCTCGGTGCGCTGGGACGGCTGCTGAGCCTGGGGCAGGTTGAAGAACTGGCGGAAAAAGGGATCAGCCATCAGGCCGCGCGGCAGCCCTGAGCCGCCACCGCTCACCACCGTGCGCTCCGTGTCGATCGTCACCACCGCCGGCCCGGCGCTGCGGACAGCGTCCGCGACGAACGACTGCCGGGAGAGCCCAGGCGCACCGCCTGGCTGAGCCTGGGCCGGCGCAGGAGCGGGCCGGGTGAGCACCGGGGAGGCCAGCAGAACGGCAAGGGGGAGCAGATAAGGCAGCTGGCGGAGAGACAAACGCCTCATGGACATGGCGATCAGAACAGGAACGGGACGTGATTCCGACCGTAACGGTGTTGCCTGGCGTTGAGGAACGCCTGCGGCAGTGAAGGTGTGACGAAGTGCGGCAAAGCGCAGGCTCAAAGGATCTCTGCACGCAAGACGCTCCGCCCCTAGGGTTGAAGAACTTTTATGAATGAATATGGACACAAGCAGCGTTCTGCTGGTGTTTCTCGCCTTTGGCGCCGCCTGCAGCACCCTCTGGGCCTGGAGCATGGCACCCGGGTCTTCAAGCAGGCGATGATGGGCCATGGCCTTCCACGGCCACGGCAGCTTGCCCATCACCGATGGACCCCTTTCTCGCCCGCCTGTTTCCCCTCCTCTACGGCGCCTGCCTGCTTGGCCTGCTGTGGCAGGCGTTCCGGGTGATGGCCAAGGGATTCACAGCGGTCTCCCGACCCGCCGATCTCCCGTTTCCCAGCCCCTTCGCCCCGGTCAGTGCTCAGCCGGAGAGCACTGACCGCACCGGCCGTCTCACCATCCACCCGGAGTTGCTCGACGCCGACGGCAGCCTTACCCAGGAGGATCTGTTGACAGTGCGCTTCAGTGATGGTGCGGAGGAAACGGTTCTTCCTCCGGAAACCCCTTAGCCCAGCCAAGGCGCCATGAACTGCTACCCGCTCTGAGCGGATCCTTGGCTTGCGCACATGCGCACCGGATCAGCCTGCTGCGGTCCCATGGGCTGGTACAACCAGAACGTAGAACCGAATCACGGCGGAGGCCGACAGTTGGATCAGAGAACTCGAATCGTGGCGGCCGTTATGCGCAGCCTCAAACTTCCTCCCCGGTTTCGCCTCCAGCTCACAAAGGAGGATCCGATCCGCCTGGAGCTGAGCCTCACGCCCTCCTACGGCAAGGATCCGATCCTGGTGGGCCTGGTGGAATCCCAGGATCTCGTGGCACGCCGCGATCGGGAGGGCAGGATCCCTCGCGACCTGCAGGGCACCTGGGACTGGACAGTGCGGCACGGCAAGGTCACCACCGGGGGCTGGAACCCCTACCTGAAGGAAGCCCTGCAGACGATGTTTGAAACCGGCTTGCCGGCAGTCGTCTACGAAGAAACCACCGGCGAGGCGTATCACCCGGTGGATGGCGCCCGTCACGTGCGTTGAAAGGCGGCCGGCGGTGCCGTGCGCAACCTGCTGACGATCGGCGTGGCAGCGGCGCTACCCCTGATCAACAGGCAAAGAAACGTGGCTAAGACCACCACCTGTGGTCCAGAGGGGCGCTAAAACGGACGCATCGGTTTCTTCCGTTTTTCTTTATGTCCTCGCTGGCCCTGTCCATCGGACCCCTGGTGAGACTGCTGGCATCCCTCGGGCTGCTCAGCACCGCCCTGCTGGCTCTGATCCTGAAGCTGCTCGGCTGATCCCGCAGCGACCTCCGGCTGACCCCCCGCCTGCGTTGCCGGGGACAATCGTCGGACTGCCGCTGAGATCCGGCATGCAACCGCGCGGTCGTAGCTTCCCTCCGGCCTCTGGCCCGTCCAAGGCCCCCCTGCCGATTGAGGCGGTTCTGCCGGACATCCTGGAGCGGCTTGAGCCGGCCGGATCCACAGTGCTGCTGCACGCCCCCCCCGGAGCAGGCAAGACCACACGTGTCCCGCTGGCGCTACTGCGCCGCCTGCAGGAGCAACTGCCCCAGGCTGAACCCCACACCGTTCTGATGCTGGAGCCCCGGCGTCTGGCGGCCAAGGCCGCCGCACAGCGGCTCGCCGCCAGCCTCGATGAAGCGGTAGGCGGCACGGTGGGCTATCGGGTGCGGCTCGAGCAGCGCTGTTCGGCAGCCACCCGGCTTGAAGTGCTGACCGATGGGCTGTTCCTGCGGCGGCTGCAGGGCGATCCCGCACTCACGGGCGTGTCGTGTGTGATCTTCGACGAGTTTCACGAGCGCCGAGCGGACACGGATCTCGCCCTGGCGTTACTACTGGAATCCCGGCCACTGCTGGCGCCGGAGCTGCGCCTGCTGGTGATGTCGGCCACGCTGGATCTCACCCCGCTGGCCCGCCAGCTGCCGGAGGCCGCAGTGATCCGCAGTGAAGGGAAAAGCTTCCCGGTGCAACTGGCGTACCAGCCCCCGAGGCCGCAGGAGACCCTGGAGCAGCAGGTGGTGCGCGGGCTTGAGCAGCATTGGCTTGAAGCCCGCGGCACAGGCGAAACCGTGCTGGTGTTTCTGCCCGGGCAGCGGGAAATCCTCCAATGCCAACGGGCGATCCAGACCACCGGCTGGGGGGCGCAGCTGGAACTTGCCCCCCTGCACGGTGGCTTGCCGCTGGGAGCGCAGTCGGCGGCCATGCGGGAGGCACGCAGCGAGGCGGGCAAGGTAGTGCTCGCCAGCGTCATCGCCGAGAGCTCGCTCACGATCGCGGGGGTGCGTCTGGTGATCGACAGCGGCCTCAGCCGTCGCAGCCGCTTCGATCACGGCACCGGCATGGATGGGCTGGTCACGCAGCCAGCGAGCCAGGCCTCAGCCACCCAGCGTCAGGGCAGGGCCGGACGACTGGGCCCGGGCCGCTGTCTGCGGCTCTGGTCGCCGGCAGAGCAGCAGCGGCGTCCTCCGTTCGATCTGCCGGAGCTGCTGGAGCGGGATCCCCTGCCGGTGGCCCTGCAACTGGCGCAGTGGGGCGCTGGAGCCGGGGGGTCGTTGCCCTGGCTGGATCCCCCCCCACAGCAGCCATTGCTGGCGGCGATCGACCTGCTGGGCCAGCTCGGAGCCACGGACGTCCACGGCCGCATCACGGCCCATGGCCGTGCCATGGCCCAGCTAGGCCTGCATCCCCGGCTCGCCCACATGCTGCTGATCGCCAAGCAACGCAACCTGCTGCCGTTGGCCTGCGAGCTGGCGGTGCTGCTGGAGGCCCGCGATCCGCTCGGGCTACAGGAAGCCGGCTCGGATCTGCTGCGGCGGCTCGACTGGTTGAGGCAAGGAGGCGCTGACCCTCGCCGTCAGCTCCTGCTCCAACAGCTGGCACAGCTACAGCGGCAAGCGGGCGGGTGGCGCGTGGCCCAACCGTTGGCGACCAGCGGCTTCAGAGCCAGCACGGGTGGCTCTGAAGCCCAGCAGGCGGCCGAGCTGATCGGCTTGGCCTACCCGGAGCAGGTGGCCCTGGCCCGTCAGGAAGCCGGGGGCCGCTTTCTGATGCGTAACGGTCGCGGCGCCCGGCTCCATCCCGGCGATCCGTTGGCGGGCGCCGAGGTCCTGGCCATCGCCCGGGCCGACGCCGGAGGCAGCGAGGCCCGGATTCTGCTGGCCCTCCCCCTGGCGAGGGCCAGCCTGGAGCAGTTGGCCCAGCTGGAAGGCAGCAGCGTGGCAACGGTTCGCTGGGATGGCCAGGAGCAACGGGTGGTGGCCGTGCGGGAGCACCGACTGGGGGCCCTGGTGCTGAGCCGGCGGCCCTGGCAGGACGCCCCACTCGATCAGGTGCAGGACGCCCTGATGGCGGGCCTGCGGGAGCACGGCCTCATCGCCCTGCCCTGGAGCGCCGGCAGCCGGCAGTTGCAGCAACGCCTCTGCCTGGCCCATCGGGAGCTGGGGCCACCCTGGCCAGACCGGAGCGAGGCGGCCCTGGGGGGTGATTTCGGCGCCTGGCTCGGCGATCAACTCGCCGGCCGGCGTTCCCTGCAGGAGTTGCAGGCGCTCGATCTGCAGGAAGCGCTCTGGTCGGGGATCCCCTGGGATTGTCGCCGCGACCTGGACCAGCTCCTGCCTGCCAAGCTGCTGGTGCCGTCCGGACGGCTGGTACCGATCGACTACGGCCACTCTCCCCCCGTGCTGGCCGTGCGGCTGCAGGAGATGTTCGGTTGCAGCCGCACGCCGGCGCTGCTCCAGGGGCGCCTGAACGTAACCCTGCACCTGCTCTCCCCCGCGGGCCGCCCGGTCCAGATCACCCAGGACCTCGACGGCTTCTGGGGCAGCAGCTACCGGCAGGTGCGCGCCGAGCTTCGGGGCCGCTACCCGCGCCATCCCTGGCCGGAGGATCCCCGCCAGGCCCTGCCCACGAGCCGCGCCAAGCCCGCTGCCCGGAAATGACCGCAACATGACGGCGGCGAAGATGTGGCAGCGACGAGCCGACGTCGAAGGGCTGGCCCGAAGTGTCAGTCGAACAGGTGGGCAAAGCCGAAATGCCTCAACCCCTCCGCTATACCCTCACAGCCAGGAGCGCGCGCCGCATAGGTGCGCTGCAGCCGGGGCAGCTCCTGGCGCAGGGCGGGTTCTGCATTGCCCACCATCACGCCCTTGAGGCCGGTCTCGAACATGGCCAGATCGTTGAGGCTGTCGCCGGCGGTGATCACCGTGTTCGGATCCAGCTCCAGCCACTCCACCAGTGCCTGCAGTGTCGAGCCCTTGTTGACTCCCGCCGGCAGCACATCCAGGTAGCGGTCGGCGGAGATGAGGCAATCCACCCCCAAGTCGCTCAGGCGGGACGGCAGGCCCGGGTCGAGCTTGCCAAGATCCACGTCGTAGGCGAGGCGGCGGTGGGCGCTCACCGGCTGGGGGCTGAGCCCGGGCTGGTTCCGCAGCAGAGGGGCCAGCCGTTCCGCGCAGCCCTGCCAGCGGCGATCGATCGGATCCACCAGACCCGGCAGTAGCGCCAGGCTGGTGCCACAGGCCACGGTGGCGCCCACGTCACTGATCACCAGATGGGGAGCTGGTGGCCGCTGGATGGTCTCCTGGAGCAGCAAGCGACCCACGGAGGCCAGATCCCTGCCGGTGCTGAAGACGTGCAGCACCCGGTCGCGGCGCTGCTCCAGCCAGGCGTAGAAGGCGCCTTTGGCCGCCGGACTGCCCTCCAGCAGCGTGCCGTCGAGATCGGTGACGAGCACGAGCTGCGGCTCCCGCGGCAGTCGAGCCACCAGCTGGGCCGTGGCCGGATGGTCGGTCGCGCAGCAACTGATGGCGCGGACATCAGCGGCGGGATGGCCAATGGCGCGGTGGTCGTTGGTGAGATGGTCACCAAAGTGTTGGCCGCCGGCGTGCTGTTTGAAGGGGTGGTTATCGATGGCGGGGTAAACGATGGGATGTCGATCGGTGGGGCGTTGACGGGTGGAGCGTTGATCGCTGAAGCGTGCGGAGTGAACGATCGCGAAGGGGTGGATTGCAGAGCGCTGGGTTGCGGAGGGCTGAACTGCGGCGGGTTGGCTCGCGAAGTGCTGGCCGGCGGCCTCTGCCGCACTTGTCTGTGGCTGTCTGCTGGCTCAATAACTGCTGGCTGTTTGCCGGTTGGTCGTTGGCAGTTGGTAGAACCCTCGGAAACACGGTGGAGCAAGCATCCCCAGAACGGATTCCCGAACCTCCCAACGACAGACCAGCAACTGTCAAGCCATCCCCATCTTTCGTTACGATTTGATCTGTCATTGAGCTTGTGTCATGGCTGACTCCACCTCCCCCCGCTTCGGCTTCGTCAACTTCGCGGAAACCTGGAATGGCCGCCTGGCCATGCTGGGCTTCGTGATCGGCCTGACCACCGAAGTGCTCACCGGCCAGGGAATTCTCTCCCAGATCGGCCTGGGCTGATTTCCTGCCTGAAGCGTCCCATTGGCCTCACCGCTTCTTCAGGAGTGGTGGGGCCTATCCCTTTGACGTTTCACAGTTGGTCTGTCCACTGGTCCACCACGACGACTCCTGATCGGCAAGACTGGGCCTTCCGTGCCGACGTTGCTCGCATGGCTCCGTTCTACGTCAAGAACCGACGCGATGGATCTCGCCTGTTGAGCACGGCCCTCGTGGTGTGCGCCGCGGGATTGGTCCGTTTTGATCACCCCAGCGGCCGATCCATTTTCCTGGTGGCCGCGGCCGTGAGTCTCTACTGGGGTTTCTGCTACGGCCGTCTTGAACGCTGACTCCGCCACCGGTGTTCTCCCCCGCTTCAGCGTCGCCGAACTCAACGTGGCGATCGGCACTTTGATCGAGCGGGGCTTCGCGCCACGCTTCCTGCTCGAAGCCACGGTGTCCCGGCCTCAGCTCAAGAAGGGTCACCTCTGGCTCACGCTGATGGACGAAGAGGCCTCCATTGCCGGTGTGGTGTGGGCTTCCCAGTTGCCGCGTCTCAGCTTTCGCCCCGGCGATGGGGACGGCGTCACGGTGGTGGGGAAGCTGAATTTCTGGCCGGCGCGGGCCAGTCTCTGTGTACAGGTTCTCGACGTTCGGCCAAGCCTCAGCAGTGTTCTGCGTCGTTTTGAGCGGGTCCGCGACCTGCTGGAACCGTCCGGGATCTTCAGTGCCGCCCGCAAACGTCCCCTCCCCGCTCTCCCCGAGGCGATTGCCTTACTCACCAGCGTGCCGAGCGCAGCGCTCGCGGACATGCTTCGCACCGCACGGGAGCGATGGCCGGCCACCCGGATCGTGATCCTGCCGATCCCTGTACAGGGGGGCGTGGAGGACGAGATCTGTCGTGCCATTGCAGCTGCGGGCCGGCACGCCGGCGCCCTCGGCCTTGAGGCGCTGGTGCTGGCCCGTGGTGGGGGGAGCCGTGAAGATCTCTCCGTCTTCGATGGTGAACGACTGGCCCAGGCTCTGGCAACGTGCCCGCTCCCCGTCATCACCGGGCTCGGCCATGAAAGCGACACCACCATCGCTGACCTGGTGGCGGACTATCGGGCCGCCACACCCACCGCTGCGCTGGTGGCCCTGTTGCCGGACCGCACCAGTGCCCTCCAGCGCCTGCGCTCGCTCAGGTCCCAGCTGGGCGACGAATTGCGCTGGCGCCTGCAGAGCCAGCGCCAGAACCTGCTCGCCCTAGCGGCCCAGCGCGACCGCTGCCATCCAGCCCGGGTCCTGCAGGACCGTCGCCAGCGGCTTCAGCAATTGGAGAATCTGCGCGAAGCCCTTTCACCTCAACGCCTGCTGCGGCGGGGCTTCTGTCTGGCCCGTAGCGAGAACGGTCAGCTCGTGCGTTCGCTCAGACAGGTGGGCATCGGCCAGCACCTTCAGCTGGAATGGACTGATGGGCTAGCGGACGTTCAGGTCACCGACACCACCCCCATCGGCGAAGCCATGGTGGAGTCTTCCGTCAGCTTGCCCCTTTCATGACCATACGCAAAAGCAAGCCACAGGCCAAAGCCCACGCAGCAGGCCCCCTTGCCAGCGTTCCGCCCGCCTGGGCTGCGGAGATCGGCGAACTCACATACAGCCAGGCCCTCACGGCACTGGAGCTGGCCCTAGCCCAGCTCCAGTCGGAGGATCTTGAGGTGGAAAGAATGGCGGAGCTCTATCAGTGGGCACTGGCCTACGGCCACCGTTGCGAAGCCGTACTGCAGCAGGTGGAGCAAGAGGTCTTGCAGCTTGAGGTCAACGCAAGTGATCAAGCCACTGCCGCCCCATTCATCGAGACGCAGCCATGACAATCCCGGAACGGTCAGAACGGCCCACTGTCCTTCCGATCACAGGGGCGCCCGCCCGCTCGCATCGACTTCAGTGGCTCTATCTGGCGTTGGCGGTGGCGGGAGCCGTCCTGCCCTGGCTGGCGAATCTGGAGTTCATCCAACTCAGCAACAGCGCCTTTGACCTGGGTCTGTTCCTCCGCCTGGCGAATGCCAATCCGGCGGCGCAGTCTCTTTCGCGTGATCTTTTCATTGGCGCTACAGCCATAACCATCTGGATGGTGGCAGAAGCCCGTCGGCTGCAGGTGAAGGGCATCGCAATCTGCCTCCTCTGCTGTGTGACGCTGGCCTTCGCCTGCGGTGCTCCTTTGTTTCTGTTTCTTCGCGAACGGCGGTTGCAGGAGCTGGACCATACCAACGCAGCCAGCGGATAAGAGCCCGCTGAAATTGCCGCTCAACCGATTGGTGTAGCACTTGCCCCACTCCCGGCGACGTTTGTCGGCGCCATGTGGGGAGGCCGGTCGGCCAATCGGGCGATTCCTGTGCGCATCTGTGAGCATCCGCTCCGTGCGATTGCCGTAGATCCCCTGCAGCAACAGGGCCATCAGCAACTGCTCAGGAGGGATTGAGGGCCAGGCACCCTTGGGGTACAGCCTGAAAAAGCTTGGAGTCAGCCGGTCGAGCACCTAGTCGTCCAACTCCTGTACCTGCCGCATGGGGTGGCGCTTGGGGATTCGGTCCTTGGTTGGGGACGTAGGAGAACAGAGGACCGGTTCGTTCCTGCTGGCCGCGCCTCTGCTCGGTTCCGTTGGGCCAATCTCCCGCGGCTCGGTTGATCGTTTAGCAGCCACATAGAGGCTAGTCACCAGTCTCAGCCGCTTGAGCGTCGGGGATCAGCGATGCCGGCGGTTGAAAAAACCGCTGACAACAGGTTTCAAGCTTCAATGGTGTTCACGGAGACAATCAGTGGGGACATCGGCGATGTCGACAGTGTTGGATGGTTAGGCGGTGCGAACGGTATCAAATGTAGATGTCCGAATCAGAGTCTGTATGTTTACGGCCATGGGTCCCGCTGACTCACTAATCCTCATTATGTGTCGGCCGTTAGCGATGGGAGACCGTACTCACCTGGGGGTCTCCTCAATCTCTTCTGGATACGATCAACACAAACAGTGTCATCGGTACTGGATTATTCCGGCGGTTCGTTGTCACTGATCGGCCTGGCAGCAACGTCAATGGTCACATCGGTTACCTCGCGTTCTAAACCAGTCGTGCGGCTCGCTTGGTCCCTCCCAGGGTCGTCATCGACCTGAATGAAAAGAGAGCGGTTGAACAACGCGGCAGAAAACGGATCTCGCCGTAATCCGGCGTCCATTGGTGCCTGTGTTTGCTGATCGACGCCACGAGCCTGTGGTCCATCTAGATCAAGTCGGGATCCACAGGCCGGGCAGTTCACCGCCGACAGGGTGGTGAGTCCGCAGGTGGGACAAGTGCGCACGCGGCTGCTAATGATTCTCCACGCCACCCATCCACCGCCGGCCAGCAAAAATGGCAGCAGCACAATGATGAGGGTGAGTCCACCCAACAGATCAAGGATGAGCCGTCCAGCAGGTCCCGGTGCCAAGAGCAGCAGAGCACCCAACAGAATCCAGACCCAGGGAATCCGCCGCTCCATCAGCGTTGAAAGCGAGGGTCGCTTTCGATCCACCGCTCCAGAGCCGCAAGCCCCTCAATACCAGCCCAACTGAAAAGCACAACGCCCACCAAAAAGCAAAGCAGGAGGCCAGCCCCCAGCAGTACAGGCACCAAGGCAAGGCTGAGAAGGCCAATCAGAACGATGGAGCCCACACCGGCAGCAAGCAGCAAAAGGCTGGCGGGGAGTGGTCGGAGGGAGAGACCTGGTCGGGCCACGCGTTTACTCCTAGCTCCCATTATCCTCGCGCGAATGGCGCAAGACGATCGGCCGAATCGAGGTGTGGATCGCCCCCACTGCGCCGCCGGCCCAGAACGACGCTCCATGCGATGCCGTAATAAAAAATCAGACCCTGCAACCAGACCCAAAGAGTCAGCACGAGCACACCACTGATCACGCCATAGGCCTGAAAGCGGGTCCCTAGGGAAACTAGACTGCGGCCCACCGCTAAGTTCAACACCAACTGCACCACCCCGATCAACAACGCAGCAGGCAGCAGGGGACGCCAAGGCGTCACCCCTGAAGGCAACACGCGCAAAAGAAGAAGTGCCACCAACACGGAGATGAGCAGCGACCCCACCAGATTCAACACGGTCGGGTCAGGAAGGAAGACCTGGATCAACCAGGAGAAGTGTGAATCAAACATGGAACGCCACGTCTGCGTGCCCATTGATCGGAGGTTAGTGGTGAGCTGATCAATCACCAACAGGAGACCGACTGAACCCACGAATCCAAACGCCTTGAGGCGTTGCAATACAAAGCGGCGCACAGCGAACCAGGGCTGCTGTTGCTGAATGGGAGAGGCAACGGAAGGGATGGCCGAATGATCGCCCCAGAGACGATCAGCCCCACGCTGCAGTGTGAGATAGGCGTTGCTGGAGGTGAGCAACAACATCCCCAACCCAAACCAACCAGCACTGGCCCTGGCAGATTGCAACTTGAGCAGAGTGGTGCGAATCAGTGGCAAAGAAGCCTCGGGGAAAAACTGGGCAGACCAACTGATAATCTGTTCAGTAAGTCCATCCTCTCTACCGAGAATCCCACTCGCAGTAGAGAGCACGATCAGCAACACTGGGAATATGGATTGAAGCGTGTGATATGCAAAGGCCGCACTGAGGTCAATACAGTCACAACGATCCCAGAGGCGATAGGCCCTCCAACCAGTCAGAGCGAGCCTCTTTGCTGCCAGCGGAAGCCTGATCGGCACAGTATCAACACGGCCAGCCTGCATACTTTAAGCACACACCAGCGGCTGCACAGCGCAATTCTTGGCATGGGCAGCTGGATCACGCCTCACAGAGTCCTGTTGCAGCAGCACTTGCTGGGAGCGAAGAGGCGAAACCCATGAACAAATGATGCCCAGCCTGTGTCTTGAATCTCCCCCACCAGCCATCCATCATCCAGCCAACACGCAACCAACAAAAAAGCCACCCTTTCGGGTGGCTTTCAGTGTTTTGCTTCTCTCGATTCATCATCATCAGATGACAAGCTCGATCAACGCAAAACTTGGTAGGAATGAAAAGTTTTATCCT